>SDNZ01000160.1 GCA_004524565.1 Candidatus Thorarchaeota archaeon | reverse complement strand
TATGATGGATCCCTGCCATTGTGCGGGGGTTTATCCCTCGGAACCGTAGAACGGATCCGGCCCGGGTTCGAATCCCGGCGAGCGCACCACTTTTTTTATTGCATAAGCTAGGTAATTATTATATTGAAAATTCTATACCAACCAAACGATTTGTAGAGGACTCTATATTGGAATCTCAACACAAATCAATGTGAGGTCAACATAATGAAAATGAAGAAATCTTTGAAGTGCAAAATAGGGGTTGGAATCCTTCTGTTATTGTTTATCATTGGAAATATCATGCAGTGTTCTGCGGTACCAGATGACGAAATAGTAGTTGATGTTTATGCTGATGAAGAAGGAGAGGGGGACACTTACATCTTCCCTTATCTGTTGTTAGAAAATACGGTCCTAGAGTGGAGTCTTCAATCTGATAGTGATAGTGCATATTTTGATTTCATTGTATTCGATGATTTTGACAATCCATTTACTTCTGCAATCGTGGGAATCCGGGATTCAATTGAAAATTCAAGCTCTATAGTGATTCCTAGAGATGGTATTTGGTTTTTGCATGTCAGACATTCAAGATTTCATGGAGACTATGATATTCACATAACAGGAGAAATTACGCAGGCAGGAACTATACCTCCAGAAGTAACAACAGGAACAACTACTGTTATTACTGATACGACAATTACTGACGCAACATCTAGTACAACATCAAGTGCAACGACTACAATCCAAGATAATAGAATGTGGATTGTTCCGTTTGTTGTAGTTAGTGTAGTTATCTTGTTAGTTGTCCTTGGATATGTCTGGAGGAAATATACTTAATTCGAGTCCCGGCGAGCGCACCACCTCTTTTCAAGGTCGATAATATTTGTAAATGAACTCGTGAAATGAACCATAGTAGATTCTACCCCACAAAGGTTTCTTCTGACAAAAGAGGAGTTCATTTGAGGATAGATCTATGATAACGGGTATTTCAAAAGACGCAAAATGTTTCTTCTGAAAATTCGTAACCCATTCTTTAGCAGCTACATCGACACTACGTGATATGAGTGCAGATATCGATGAGAAACCTGATTGTAGACCTCGACGTCCTGAATAATTTTTCTTCGCGCATTCAAAGCATGCGGTCGAGAACAATTCAGCATCTTGTTGGGTGATATGCTCGAGTACACCATAGATGCCAGTGTAATGCATCTTGGTAGCCATCCATGAAAGCCTGAATTCTTGCTGCTTTGCAATAGTAACATCAATCCCATTGACGATTTCATTGTGTTGAATAAAGCCATCTTTATCGAACCTGTTATACGTGGCTTGAATATACATATCTAGTTCAATAGCCATTACCCACTCCTCACAGGAAATTTCGAGCTTGAAAGTATATAGTTCCTTCTACTGCTTTGAGTACAAATCCCGGCGAGCGCACCATCTTCATTATTCATTTTGAAAGCTAATGTGTAAATACTGAAAATCTCATGCTCTGAATATGAATGCCCACCTTCTCTCTACAGCATTTCGTGTCTGGCTCATGGAGACTCTTGTTTCAGGATTCAACTTCTTTGTTCTCATGGGTTTTATCTATGAACCATTATGGGGTACTCTGATAGCTCACCAAGTGGGAATGACAACGAGGATTGTCTACATTTTTGCTTTTGCGTATCTATTGTTGCGGTTTGTAAAGGACTACGAAATAAAAGATCTCTTCCATGTGGGATTTCTGTGGTTAGTCTTGGAACTCACGTTCGAGTGGGGCGGTAGTTTTCTGTTGGGGCGTCCTGTAGAGGAAATCCTCATTGGATGGAATATCTTTGCAGGTTATATGTGGCCATACGTTCTTCTCACCTATCTGTTTTCGAGCCTGATTATAGGAGCGGTTCTGCATCCGGGAAAGACTACAGAGAGATGAGTGGTCTATAATGTCTAGAATCATCAAGTTGAAGGCGTTTTCTAGGTAAGAAGTGTTTATTATCATTCGAATTGATTATTCCAGTAATTGATCGTGGTGGTGTAATTGAGAGGGAATATGATTTCGATTATTCTTGCTTTCATTTGTGTTGGATTCGTTGTTGGTTCTGCATATTCATTCATGGTTCCTTACGAAATGGAGCAATTGATCCTTGTAGGAGATAATTTTGGTATCTTGGATGATCTTACTGTGCCTTCTCACACTAGCTTTCCTTGGAGATCTTTCAATCAGTCTATAGACATCTTCATTGTTTGTACAAATGGCTCTCTCGATATTATAATTTTCAAATCGATGGATTGGATTGCGTGGGATGCTGGGGAAAACGTTTCTACATATTATGAAGCTAGAAATGTGTCTAGTTTAGTTCTCTCTGTTGTGATTGAACCATCATATTATTACACAATAGATATCATTATGCAAACTAACTACGGTGATGCATGGATGGACATCAGTATGTACAGTCGCTGGTGGGGATATGATGATTCAAGTGTCGTTACCTCTCTACTAGTAGCAATACCTTTCGCTATAGGTTCATACTACTTTACTCCGAAAAAATCGAAAAATGAGAACAAATCAACCGAGATGGGCATCATCTGAGTGAGTAGGATTGTCAAAGTGTAGACTACATCCCTTTGCAGAAAAAGATGGAAATGGACTATTTTCATAGTCCAATCGAGTCCCAGCGAGCGCAGCTCTTTTTCTTATTTATGTAAAAAGTGCAAATGTTCATATTCCTTCAAGTGAAGATGATTTGCCACTACCAATCGAGGGGATTTGAGAGTGTTTCGTAGTGGAATGGCGGTTTTACTAGTAGCTGTACTTGGCATGTCGTTCGTGGTATCGATTGGTATAACTGATATCACGAAGACTGCAGAAATTGTTGAAAAACCTAGAATGTATGATATCTCGTATGTTTCTCATGCACCGTTCAATATAACGTCTAATAGCGATTTTGAAACTCAAGGTTGGCCAGGCAATGGGTCTGCAATAAATCCGTACCTCATCCAGAATCTGAACATCACATCAACAACGAATTCAACATGCATATGGATCTCAAACACTACTAGCCATTTCATCATAGAGGATTGCTGGTTTACTTCCACTATCGATGATTATGGATTATTTCAATCTCTTGGTCCTATTACTCTCACAAACGTAAGTAACGGAAAGGTAGAAAGAAATCAGATTGTAGATAGTTTTGGCGCTGTTTCCGGATATCTTCTGTCGAATTTTTCCATATCGGATAATAACCTCAGTGTTTCATTTCAAGGAATCAGTGTCACTATGAGCAATTCCACGGTGATATCAAACAACACCCAAGGATACGACTCGTGTTTTAATGGAATTACTGTCGCGGGTTGTAGGAACTGCACAATCTCGCTCAACGAATTCAAAAACATAACATACATGGGTATAGCAGGATGGATGACTTATGATATTCACATAGTTGAGAACTCATTTACAGCATCTACCAGTGAATATAGTCTCAAATGGGCAGGAATCGATGTTTCAGGAAGTTTATGTACAATTCAAAGAAATGTGCTCTCAGGTTTTGATTATGATGGCATAGATGTGACAGGGAATAACTTCACTGTTCAGGATAACAACATCACTTCTTGTCAGACCGGTATCACGATTTCAACTAACAACAGCACATTCACGGGAAATAGAATCAATGGTAGTTCCAGACCAATCGTGATGCATCAATCAAATGATACTGTGATCAGCGGCAATTTTCTACGTGGAAAGAACGGGCTTTTTGGAACTGGAATTGCTATGTATGGTGGACATGATTGTGATATTTATTCGAATACTATCTCCCTAGTTTCTCAGGGACTGTATCTCCAGGGCGCTAGTCAGTACAATGTTTCCAATAATTCTGTTACTGAAGGCAGATATGGTTTTGTCTTTGGATGGTATTCAAACTGGTGGGATGTGCCTAGTGGACCATTCTTCGACTGTGATATCATCAATAACACCTTTGACGGAGGTGGACTCTACCCGATTATTGAGAGCTATGAGAACTGGGATTTCGATACAATAAGATTCGAGGGAAATATGGTACAAGGTAAGCCAATTGGATTCTTCGCAAATCTTGATTCCATGACAATTGATGAGGATTCCTATGCGCAGTTGCTACTTGTGAATTGTAGAGAGATTACTATTTCTGGAGGGGATTTCCATGATATCAACTCGGATTGGATATATTATGATGATTTCTACATAGGTGAAGCTTCAGCTATCACACTAATGAACTGCACTTCATGCAATCTTGTTAGCGTTAATCTTCATAACAACTCGATTGGAGTCACCCTACTGGATTCAACCCAATGTGATATTACTGGTGGGTCTGGACACGACAATTCATGGCGTACGATAAGCATTTCATACTCGCAAGATATTGAGATTACAAATGTAGACATCCAGAACAGCCTAAGAGGGAGTGCGATAAGCATTTCATACTCGCAAGATATTGAGATTACAAATGTAGACATCAGGAACAGCTCAATAGGGATTGATCTGAGTTGGTCATACAATTGTCATATCTCAAATTGTATAGTTAGGGATAATGAAGGGGGGATATTCCTTCAAGTTGGTATGAACTGCACTCTATCTCAGAACACCATCTATCAGAACATCGATGGAATATACATGGAAGACTCCGATGGTTCTGAGATTTGGGGTAATGAGGTATACTCGAATGAACGAGGAGTTCTGTTGAATAGTAGCTCGGACTGCCTGATAACTCAGAACAACATCCACAATAATACTGGCGTTGGGATAAGCTTGGACACCACAGCAAATCGTAACGATATTTTCAACAATACATTTGCGTACAACAACCCTAATGCAATCTGTGAAGGTTCCTCCAATCATTGGGACAATCAGGTCGATACCGGGAATTTTTGGTCGGATTATAATGGAACGGGAGTGTACATCATTGACGAAAATGACCAGGACAACTTCCCACTTACTATTGAACCGACTACAAGAAATGGAACAATACCAACTTGGCCTTTGTTTGTTGATCCGCTTCTTCTTGTGATTGTGGGAGGATCTGTTGGAGTCATTGCTCTAGCAATAATAATAATCCATAAAAGACGAATAGTGGTTATCGATTAGTGCGCTTTCGATCTAATTACGAACTGTAATGTGAGCTCATGGATTTGACCAAGACACACAGATGATTTCGTGATCTTTAGAATTCCATAACAGGCCAAGGTTCGATTCCCAGCAAGCAAACAATTTTCATTTCTTAGGTACCCTTGTGAGAATGTGAAAAGAGTTATTGCTAAGCTACGTAAAGTATGTTGATCGATAATGAAAATTATCATCGTTGGCGGAACTGGTTTCCTTGGATATTATTCAGTACGTGAGGCTCTGAAGAGAGGACACGAAGTGAGTTCCATCTCAGTCCCCGATATTGAACTCGGTGAGTGGTTTCCAGAAGAGGTGAGTGTGAAGTATGGGAATATCTTCGAGATGAACTTTGACGAGTTGGTGCAAATATTCAAGGGTCATGATGGGATGGTATATGCAGTGGGTCCAGATGACCGAATCACACCCAAAGCTCCTGCATACAAATTCTTTCACGACCGACTGGTTGTAGCCTGCACAAGAGTAATGGAAGCCGCGAGAGAGGCGGGAATTCATAGATGCGTTGTATTGAGCTCCTACTTTGCATATTTTGATCGAATTTGGCCCGATAAGAGACTGGCTGAACGACACAGTTACATCAAATGCAGAGTTGAGCAAGCATCAAGCGCGATTGAAGCTGGCGGAAAAACTATGGCAGTTATGATAGTGGAACTTCCTTACATTTTTGGGACAATGCCTGAGAGGATACCACTCTGGAAGGATGCACTGTTTGATAGAGTACTGGGCATGAAGATTGTATTCTTCCCAGGAGGAGGTACCAATATGATTGCAGTTGAACATGTCGCAGAAGCCATTATTGGAGCTCTAGAAAATGGACAACCAGGGATGAGATATCCCATTGGTGATGAGAATATATCATACAAAGAGATGTTCAGAATCGTTCTAGATACCGTAGGTCTAAAGAAACGGCTGATTATTTCCCTTCCAACAAGTCTTGCAAAAATCATAGGAAGATGGATGAAGAGACAAGAAAAGAAGAGAGGACTTGAATCCGGTTTGGACCGAGTGTATGTCTTTAGTGACATTCTATCGAAAAAACTCTACTTTGATCCAACATCATCAGTCGAGGAATTGGGGTACAGGCAAGGAGGGGTCAGAGAAGCAATTAAAACCACAGTGAGATGTTTGTACCCATCAACCTAGGTGGTGTTTAAAAGAGCTAAGGTTACTGGGTACTCAATTTGGGGTATTCACCTTACTCGCACCCAAAGATATCATCTAAAGATATCTGAAATTCTGAGTGAAGTTGTACCATAGTTTATTGTGAATACTATGATATACAAGAAAGCAACTACCAATATGCAAATCCCTCTAGAGAGACCATTGGAGCTCAGGTAGACTAATTTAACATTATCTAAAATAATGACTGTTATTTGAGTTCTAGATCTTTTTTTCGGGAGTTCTAGAATTCGATAACAGAATCAAAGTGCCACATACATGGTTTTTGCATTCTCCCAGTAAATCTTACGAAGAATTTTGAGAGGGAGATCTAGTCCGTTGATGAATGTGCCGCCAGCGTCTTTTGTATCAGCGTCTTCAAAGGGTAGAGGTACATCTTGAAGTGTGGTTTCCCATAAGATTCTCTGAGCATGGTATCTTCCTTGATAATATTCATGATCTCCACGATTCGAAGATAGGTCAGTTCCAAAGAGGATTCTATCAGAATATTTCATAACGAACTCACGAGCCTTCTGAACATC
>SDNZ01000159.1 GCA_004524565.1 Candidatus Thorarchaeota archaeon | reverse complement strand
TCGTACTTTGAGGCTGTCTTCAACGAAGCTCATGACAATCTCGTTCTATGCTGGGATGCTTTAGTCACTGCATATTATGCTGAAGATATTACACTGCAGCAATTGAATGACTGGGCTGTGATGATGGGTACACCAGTAAGTGTCACTCACGAATCGGTCCTCAGGCAGTTTACAATTGCCTTTGCGCAAGAAATCAATGAGGATATGATCTATGATGACAGCTTTGCCTATAACATGCAAACTGCATGGACTGCAGCAGCAAATGCACAGTATTTAGCAACACTAGCTGATTTGAATGCATTTCTTGGATCTTAGATGATATAAAATGAACTAGAGTATAGGGATGTGTGTATCGTGGAAATGAGCACCAATGACGAACAAATCGAAAACCACGATGTGGAACTCGAAGAGGTTCGATTTCCACTAGTCGACATCCCTATGCGTTTTCTTTATGCCATAGTGGGACTCTTCCTCTGGTTTTTCAATAAGATCAAATCATTCGCACTATGGGTATATAGACAATTCAAACGGTTCTTTGGGTTCTTCCAGAATCCCGGCGAGAATTCTCGTATTCTTGGTTCCAGATTCATGGCTGGTGCTAGACAATTACGGCGTGAAATGGATACACTGAGCTGGGTACAACTCTTTGCCATAATCGTTGTTTTTGGTCTGTTCCTCATTGCTCCACTACTGAGCGTTGTCTTTGGATCTTTCTTTACCGAGTCAGGGTTTTCGTTAGATTTAATCATACAACTATTCAGTAATCCTGCATATGTTCCCCAGTGGGAACCTAGCAATTTCAATTGGATTCGTCCAACTGGTGCAGGCAACGTTGAGATTTGGGGAATTGATCTTGGAATTATTTTAAACTCAGTCTATGTAGCAGTTGCAGTTACTCTTATCGCTGTTATTCTTGGCACCTCCTTTGCATTTATCATTGCAAGGTATGAGTTCCCTGGAAAAGGCGTTTTACGTACACTCTTGCTCTTTCCGATGCTATCAACTCCATTTATTGGAGCCATTGGTATCAAATGGTTCCTAAATGCAAACGGATTTCTCAACAACTGGGCGTCTGCAATCTTCAGTGCTATTGGATTGGAGTGGACTAGGTTCGAGCTCCATGGATTAATGGCAATAATAATTGTTCAAGGATTCTCATTATTCTCACTTGTTTATCTAAATGCATATTCGTCTTTCATGAGTATTGATCCTGCATTAGAAGAACAAGCTGAAAATCTAGGAGCAACTGGATTCAAATTATTCCGTTCTGTTACCTTACCTCTCGCTATGCCTGGAATTCAGGCTGGTGCAATTCTCACGTTCATTCTAAGTATTGAAGATCTAGGTACTCCTATCGTGTATTCTGAAGATTTACAGGCACAAAAAGTTCTTGCATTCCAAGTCTTTGATAGTATCGTAGGAGAATCAGGGAGTATTGATCCGCTGGGTCCTGCAATAGGTATGATACTACTCGTATTTGCATTAAGTGGTTTCCTTGCAATTCGAAAATATGCTTCACTCAGAAGCTATACTTCAGGTAGCAAAGGTGGTCAATGGAATCCCCGAACAAGACATCTTCGTCGAAAAACTACCATATTGATGTATTGTATTGTTATTCCAGTACTACTTTTTGCACTAATACCACAAATCAGTGTAGTTCTATTGTCAATAGTGCAATATAGATCAAGTGCACTGTTCCCACCCTTGACTGTTGAAAATTACACGATTCTCTTGAATGGTGATATTGTGAATGCGATTCTTAATACGTTGAAGTATGCAGGAGTTGCCACAGTTGGAATTGTTCTTCTGGGAGTATCTGCAGCATATATAATCTCCAGACGTAATATCCCTGGAAAAACAGCTATTGATATGCTTGTCACATCTCCCATTGCCCTTCCAGGAATTGTAATTGCTACTGGTTATTTCACACTATTCTATAACACTCCATTCTTCCCAATGGGAGCTCCCGCCTTCATTATTACAATGTCTTACTTGGTACGGAAATTTCCATTCACGGTAAGGGCCGCGTATGCTGGTTTACAACAGACCCCAGTTGCCCTAGAGGAAGCATCACTCAATGTAGGTGCTACTCGGAATAAAACATTCTCCAGTATTGTCGTTCCGTTGATTGGAGTAAGCGTTCTTGCTGGAGCGCTATTATCTTTCGTGTATTGCGTTAGTGAAGTTAGCACCAGTTTGTTGCTTGGTGGTGCGAACTATTATGAAGCTCCTCTAACGTATTGGATTCGCGACGTCAATGCAGGTCTACCACCACTCTATGGTGCAGGTCCTGCTGCAGCTTTGGGTGTTTTGATGATGGTGTTACAGATGATTGTAATCACAGTGACTAATGCCATACTCAAGACAAGAGCATCTGCAATGACAGGTATTTAGGTGGTTAAAGAAATGGTTAGAATCACACTCACTAACTTGCGAAAAACTTTCGGAGAAGTTATTGCTACCGATGATGTAAACATGGTTCTAGAAGATGGAAAACTCTCCACACTTCTTGGTCCTTCAGGATGCGGAAAGACTACTCTACTGCGATTGATAGCTGGATTTTACGTACCTGATAAGGGACGGATCTTCTTCGATGATCGTGATGTCACAGATCTCCCTCCCAACTTGCGAAACACTGGTATGTGTTTCCAATCATATGCACTATGGCCTCACATGACTGTAAATGACAACATTTCATATGGTCTCAAAATCAAACGCGTTCAAGGTATGAAATACACAAAAAGCGCAATTCAGAAACGTGTTAATGATGCTCTCGAATTGGTGCAGATGACTGGTCTGGGCGATAGGACACCTCATCAATTATCTGGTGGTCAGCAACAACGTGTTGCTCTTGCAAGAGCCTTGGTCATTGAACCTGATGTTCTTCTTCTTGATGAACCACTCTCAAATCTGGACGCAAAACTAAGACACGAGATGCGTGAGGAAATTCTGCGGATTCAGGGCGAACTTGGAATCACAACAGTATATGTCACGCACGACCAAATTGAAGCTTTAAGTATCTCCGATATGGTCGCAGTCATGGATAAGGGATATGTTCAGCAGTATGCTCCGCCTCGAGAGATATATGATAGCCCTCAGACTCTCTTTGTGGCGGATTTCATCGGTAAGTGTACTTTTCTTGATGGAGAAATATCCGGTCTTGGTGAAACGTTGAATGTTCGACTTCCTGATGGTCAAATAATCAAGGGAATCACTCCACTAGATGGATATCCCTTTGAAATGAATGAGCAGGTTCGATGTGCAGTTAGGCCTGAGGATCTTCATAAGGCACCTACGAGTTCACAGGACAACTCGATATCCGGTATTGTAGAACAAGTCATCTTTGTTGGAAGTAATGTTGAAGTTCACTTCAGCGTTGGTGATATTTTGGCAACATCGTTGTTACCTCCTGAAGCTGATGTGGCAGCGGGTTCCAAGATTCAGCTCTATGCTCCACCATTACAAATGATGATACTTCCGAAAGGTGGGGTTGATGCTTTACGAAAAATACCTGGTCATCCACTTTATGCTAGTGGTGAGTAAACCTAACCATGTTTGGAATGTCGAACATTCACTGCGACACCACGGTCAAAGATTAGCATCTCACTTCCACTAAGAAGGGCTCGCCCTGTCCCGAGAAGTTGATGATGTTCATCGATGACAAGAACCTCTTCACCAGCTTTGAGTTTGGAGCTAGCATTCATGACAAATTTGGCTAGAGCAGATTTTCCGTCAGCGACAAATTCAGCTGCATCTCTCTCCATTGTTACAATAAATCTATCATCAATCTTATACTGAAGCAGTATCTCTCCACCTCTAAACGTGGGAGTTAGCAAACCTGTAGTAGGAACCACGGTGAAAATGATCTCATCTTCTATAGTTACGTGTCGAATTTTTCCTGTACTTCTTGAGAATACAACCTGCAATCCCTCAATAGCAGCAATATCTTCTACATTCCCGCCCCATTGATAAGTCAGCAAAGCTTTCAATTTTCTGAGATGCCACTTCACATTCTCTGCCTTCACTTCTGCAAGCTTACTGATTGTTTCTGAAGCAGAGGTTGTATTTGTAATTTTCTTATCAATTCCCAGATTATTCACGATTTGATTGGTTGGACTCTCGCGTTCAAACCAAACAATCTTGTTGAATGATATCATATCTAAAATATCAAGCAGCCGCTTCCGAGCTAAGGTAAGAGTATCAGGATCAACTGTTTTTGGGAAGATACATTGCTGTGCTGGATGAACATGTTCACACTCCCAAGGAATAACTCCCATTGGTGTGAAGAACAATAGAATTGCTTCTTCTGGGCTTCTTTTCCTAACTTCTTCAATGATGGTACTTGCAGTATCTGAAAATGGGCGTTCGCCAATGTCTGGTACTATGATTACCGTATCCGTGGTTCTAAATGGGTATCGATCAATAACTCGCTCATGGAATCTTGAAATCTCTGGGCGCAATGCAGTTTCGGGACCTGTATAAAATATCGATGATGATTTTCCAAATGGATCCGACTCAGTAAGTTGCTTCATATTTTCAGTCATCACCTGAAGGGCTTCTAACAGAGATGGATGACTTCTTGCCCTGACAGCGGCTAGCTCAAAGAGTTTCCCATCAGCAATTGCTTGACGAACCCTCCTCATTTCAGCTGCGGAAACATAGAGATTGTGACGCATTAATGCAAGACTCCTTTCTTCCTGCGAAAGAGATCTCAATTCATCCGCTGTCGTATTACTACAAATTGGACACTCACATGGTAGTTCTGTAAGATCTTTGAGATGGACAGTTCCCGAGGTGAGAAGCATTCTACCAGAATCTGCAAATTTTGCATAAGAAGCTGAATCAAAGAAGTCACATCCAAGAAGTGCTGCTTGAGCAAATAGCATCGGGTGTCCACATCCAAAAAGATGCACAGGTCTATCTGGAGGCAGGTGTTTCTTCGCAGCCAAGGTCACTCGAACAATGTCTGCATACCTATACATCTCCATCATTGGGACTACTCCGCCAATTGGAAACACATCAAAATCTAACCTCCCCATAGCCTGGGCGGATCGTTCTCTTAGGTCTTCGAATATTCCTCCTTGTACAGTCCCTGCAAGCATCATCTCTCCCTTAATCCCAACAGACATCTTAGCGCGTTCAAAGGAAAGATCAACATCCTTCTCTACCTGCTCTCTACCAACATCGGGTCTTGAGAATGCATCCAGTATCGTTCCAATATCTGTCTTGATTTTCTTCTGGAATTCAATGATTGCAATTGGATCTATCTCTTCCTCTGGAAGGTCATGGAAGTACATCTGGAAGGTACCAGAGTCTGTCATAATTGGATGAGTAAACTCCAAGAGACCATGAACTCCTTCAGCTATAGCCTTCTCTCTAAACCTCTCATGAGAGTTGATAATGTATGAATTTGTAATCACCATCTGGAATCCAAACACATCCACAAGATCCCTTGGTGGAATCATGGATTTTCCTGGATGAACCACTGGCATTAGTAATGGTGTCTTCACCGTTCCGTGTTTGGTCGAGAACCTGCCTAGTCTTGCTAGACCGTCCTTTGCTTTGATTTCGAAGTTTGCCATTTGTGGTCCCCATTGAAATCTCAATAGTTGAGCAATGAATCTTTCTCTATGTCGTAGTATCAATAGTACTGTTTAAGACCAAAGAATCATGGTTATTAGTAATCATGGTTGAATCTACTGCATTACTTATCCAGAGACGAAGGTATAGAGAACCTGACCTTCTGGAGGAGTTTGCTGCACTTGCTACTACTGCAGATTACGATATTATAGGCACGTTTGATATTGTAAGTGAACCATCTTCAAAATTTGGTATTCGTAGTGGCAAGGCTGACGAGATCAAGACTTGGATTGAAGTTAACAAACCAGATTTTGTATTGTTCTCTCCTGGGTTAAGATCGAGTCAAATCTTCAGGCTCATGGAGTTATGGGAAACTGAGGTTAGGGACAGGTCGCAGGTCATTCTTGAAATCTTTGCCAAGCATGCGAAAACGCAACAGGCAAAACTTCAGATTGAGCAAGCTCGGCTTCAATATGAATTACCATTTGAACGGCACCAAATTAGGATGAGACTAGCGAAAGAGCATACTGGAGACCGCCCAGTAGCAGAACAGGTCGGTGCTGGAGAAGACCTGTTAAATCTGAAAATACAGGAGCAACGAAGAAGGTTAGCTACGATATCTGAAAAACTTGAGAAGATATCTGAATCACAAGCGCTGAAAAAGAAGAAACGTGCAAAAGAAGGTTTCATTGAGATTGCACTAGCTGGATACACGAATGCTGGAAAGAGTACACTCCATCATGCTTTGACTGATTCAGGTGTAGAGATTGCAGACAAACTCTTCACCACCTTAGCGACGAAGGCGGCTGAACTTGATTTACCAGGGCGTCAAATCGTTCTCTCTGATTCTGTAGGTTTTATCAGTAATCTTCCCTCTGCTTTGCTACAAGCTTTTAATACGACTCTCATGGAAATCAGTGAAGCAGATGTTATCATTCTTGTCGTGGATGCATCTGATACGCTTGATGAGATGAATCGAAAAACCGATACTTGTCTTGATACATTCTATGACATTGGTGCAAATGGAATTCCTATCATCACTGCACTCAATAAGATAGATCTCGTTGATGATGTGATAGTCCAAGAACGGAGTGAAGTTCTAGCAGATATTTCGACAGAAGTCGTTCCAATATCTGCGGCAAATCACGTGAATCTTGAAGGGCTCATAAAAGCACTTGAACATGTACTTCCTCAACTGATTCTGTACTCAATAACACTACCATATGGTAACGAG
>SDNZ01000025.1 GCA_004524565.1 Candidatus Thorarchaeota archaeon | reverse complement strand
AATCCAACCATTGCTGCATCTATCTCGGATACTACTATGGATCGTTGAGTACATTTCGCATGTTTTTTCACCTGTGCTGCACACCATTGCCCTGTCTTTGTTTCCAAGGCTAGGATGTAATCTTGCGTTTGTACATCTAGTGCTTCCATATCAGCTGAGGACATGAGAAACACACCTCTCTCAGTCTTAGCAATCTCGATTCCAAAATGAAGTGCTGACATTATTGGGCGTGGATCTTCTACTTCAAGACATTTGAGAAGTGCCTCGTCGAAATTAACAAGGTGTGCAGGTGAACCGAAGATTGGGCCATCAAGTTTAGCGTTTGCTCGTACTAATGTTTGGAGTAACATTCCATCTCGTTTCTTCAGGCTCTCAGTGAAGGCTTTCTTCCAACCCGAAATCATTACCGCTCCATTGTTTTCCAAAACAATTGACAGGCTGATAGCTCTCTCACTATTCTGCTCTACTGCCGTTATTACAGCACTATCCAGATTTACTACTCCTCCATCTTCTTCTATGGTATGATCCACCGAAGTAATATTCAGGATATTACGTGCTGCAAGCAGCTGCAAAATTCTAACAAGCTCATTCAATGCGGCTTTTCCAAGATTCTCTTCAGCCATTACAGAATTGTTATTCTCTTTGTAGACTAAATAGGGGGGTCTCGGAGGGAGTAATTCCAGCATATTCCCTCCAACGATTCTCTGAATTTCGGCAGGAGTCGCGGCTAGATTTCTACTAAGAAAATAGCTTAGAATTTCTGATACACTATCTCCGATTTGTGTTTCCGGATACGAAGATGCAAACATGAGTCTCTTGGACCAAAGATCATCACCTTGTTCTTTCTTCATATATCGAATAATTGTAGCAAGAGATGATATTGATGCTCCCGCTGTGAGCAATACGCTGTTCGGGATGTCAAGAAGTCGAGTGATTTCCTTTCCCCAATCCTTCTGGCTCCTTGCCTTCAATACCAATTTCGGAGGTGGCAACCCTGCTTCCTTCAAGAGGATGATCCACTCTAGTAGTGGGTCTAGATCGCCTGGTGCTACCAATTCAATGAATATGGGCTTTCCTGATTTGATGCTATCAATGATATCTTTCCTGTTCGATCCTTTAATTGATAGAGCTAAGTCTGATACATTAAGCATGCATCCCCACCCTGCAGGCGATCTACGATTCATTCGCATATCTTGCAAATGATATAGTCTAGGACTTGTTGGAGGCAATGTAGCCCATCTGTGTACTGATTCAACATTGGCTTCTTGTTGGGATTTAGGTAGTATCGTTTCGCCAAATCCTATGAGGGGATTAACCACGAGAAAATCAATCAGCCAGCTAGATTGCGACAGATCGGATGCTCCGTGTGTGAACTCACTTAAAATCTGGGGCTTCTTCAGGTAATCATATGCACGTCTTGGAAGATATTTGAAAGCTCCAGGATACTGTGCCGCAAAATCATGAAGCTGATTTTCTACCATATTATAATATGAAAACGCTCTGTCTGGGTCGAAGGTTCGTATGTACGTTCCTGCTCGCACAATCCCTAACTGCATTGATGCATCAATGACAACGAATCTATGAATCTCACTTGCTTCGATGTCTTCAACAACAATCATGGCTGGTAGCGTCCTCTACTTTCTGATTGCTGCAGTAGCTGATATATGCATAGTGCCGATAGTAATGGATGCTTCCTTGATAATATAACGCAATAATTTATCACACCTATGATATGAAGTAAAGGAGAGGACTCGAAATTCAATGCTAATTGTGAAAGCTACCACGGATATAGCAGAACGGGATATTCGAAAAGGCGACGAATACAGACTATATATTGTAGATGCTCATCATCATATGGGGAAAGAAAAGAGTCATCGAAATACACCCGCGGGTAGCTATGATTTCTATGCTAGTCTCTGGTTCGAAATGCAGAAGATTGCCAAGCAGAAATCTGATTCAGATTCTTTGCTATTCGAGCCTGTGAGAGTAGAAGGTCATGATCTTGCGTCAAGATGCTTCGAGAGTCGCAAGAGCTGGGCAAGATTGAATCATGGGTGGCTTGTTGATAGAACAGTGGTCTTTCCCTACACCGATGATTATGCTATACCAGAAAATCCCAATGAGCCCACATTTAAAATTTCAAATGATAAGATAGCTGGTTGGACAACACGGGCACCTCATTCGTCTCGTCTCATTGGGTTTGCTCGTGTAGATCCCATGGACGAACAAAAAACGAAAGGTCTTGCAGTAAAAGAACTTGATAGAAGTATCCAAAAACTTGGATTACGTGGTCTCAAACTACATCCACTCGCTCAGCTTTTTGTAGACTCTATTGAAGATAAGATGACAAAAGATGTAGTCAAACGAGCGGGAGAGTTAGGTATTCCAGTGATTTTCGACACACGGAATATTTCGACTGTAATGAAAATCAAGAATCTGGTTGAATCAATAAGAAATGATCCCGATTGTGGAACCGCAATGAAAGGATTACGAGTGATTCTTGCCCATTGTGGAATGTCACCAGGAGACCCTCGTTTATATGAAGTTCTGAAAGATCCTGCTATCTTTGCAGAAACTTCGACAATGCATGATTTAGATGTACCTGCCCTATTCGAAAGTGCTAGTGAGCGATTGAGTCGACAAGGTTTTTCATGGTCAGAGAAGATCCTCTTTGGCACTGATTTCAGTTTTCTATCCGTTCAAGCAGCAGATGTTATCCTCTACTTGCTCTCTCACGATTTCCCTGGAACTCTTGCGGATGCCCAACGAATTCTTGGAGGAAATGCTCTCTCTCTTGTTCAGCGACCCTTTTCGACATCAGCTGGAGTGCAGATTCCGCCTGTTGAATACGTCTGCCGTGATATTGGTGGGAAGAATCAAATTGCACTTGAGGATTCAATCCTCAAACTTCTTAGTAATGATTACTGGGACCTCTCCTCTCTTGATGTAATGCTCCCCCCTGCTGGAACTTGGCCAGAACCTGTGAAGCTCTCCGATGGTGGATTCAATGGTGTATACCTTGATTCGTACGTGATGTGCCTTAGAAGTCAATCATCTGACAAAGAGATGCATTTATGGGTTCGAAGAACCGCAGGGGATTCACTTAGTTGCTCATTACTCAGTACAAAGGGACTAGCTCGAATTGATACCGTTGAGAATGCTTCTCAGAGTCTGAATCCCGTTCTTTTACGAAATCTATCTGATCATTCTGTGACTCTGAAATCCTCTGATGATTTGTCCAAAAAGGTACTATCTCAACTCACATAGCCTGAACCTCATATTCTTTATAACATTACAAATAGAGAGAGTTCTTACCTGAATAGAGGAGGAAAAAGCTATCACCAAAAAAATGGAACTAGAGATTGTAGATGGAGGCGATCTCAAGGGATTTGCTAATTTGCACCCCAAGACCGCAGATTCCCTAGATGCAGATATCGGATCAATTGTTGTATTCGAAGACTCACAAAGCAGCTTCTGGGGTGCTGCTGAGATACGAAAGAGTAAGGACACTCAAGAAGACAAGATTGTTGTTGATACACTTGTCTTAGAAGCTTCACTTCTAATGGAAGGCGATCTAGTCGAGGTGACCCTCTATGAACAAGACATGGTGGCACTAGAATATGTCGAATTTGGCATCAAACCTCTAACAGAAGATGCCAATACAGAAGATCTTGTTACACGTGCTGCAGATAAGGTGAAGTCTCTTGAGAACATCATCGGTGGAAGACTTGTCTACCCAGGGATGTCATTCAATTGGCCTGAGCTTGATACCAAAGTTGAGATTCTTAGTACTAAACCAACTCTTTCAGGTAAGAGTTTTGCAAAGCTCGCTTTTGAAGCTCTTCGAGAGAAAACTGGTTACCAATTCAAGACCGTGGGTATTGCAACACCATTCAATGCTGTTCTTTGTATTGATACAAGCGGCTCAATGAAAACCACTGACGTACCAGTTCAGGATATTGCACATGCCCGTGAGGGATTGAAGGACTTGGCAGGTGATAGCCCTGAGGTCCAAACATTCCTGAATCGTTTTGAAGAAGGTAAGAATGTCAGTCGAGCTGAGGCAGCTGCAATGGCAGTCCTCCTCTATCTTGCTGAAAAAGTAGGTCGTGGTTATGGAGAAAAAGTAGGAGTAATTACCTTCGAAAAAGAAGTTAGTGAGATGACATTTCTCAACTCGGAAACTGGCGAAGTTCAACCATTTGTTGAATGCACTGGTCGTGAAAAAGCATTAGGTCTGCAAATAATAAGCACTCATGTAGTTGACAAGGTTGAGGAAGGAGGCACCCTTACTGATATGGGATCAGCTCTTGCTAAAGCGAGTGACATCATGGAAGAATTCGGAGACCCTGAGAAACCAACGATGCTTATCATGCTGACAGACGGAATGACCACTTCTGGTCCTCCACCTCTAAAGATTCTCAAAGAACGATTTCCAGATCGCTCGAGACTCGTGATTTACAGTATCGGTCTTGGTGAACGAAGTGAAATCGATGAAGAATTAATGCTCGCAATAGCTCACTATGGAAATGGTAGTTACCGCCATGTCGATAATATTAGGGATCTATTAGAATGGTATGGGAAGTTAGCCGGAGAATTTGCGGTTGTAATCCGTGGATCTGAGTAGTTACCTTTACCTTGGTTCTAAAGCTTGCTTGAGGCCTTCCAAGGTTTCCATATCCATCTCTTTGATTTGTTCCTCAGGGATTCCTTCTAGCATAGCCTCTGGAATTGTTATTAGGAGATTGGCTTTCTCTTCTCCATATTTCTCAACAAACTCGGTCATCCTTGGATCATCATATTCAATGACTGATTCTGGCAAATCAGCTTCTTCCGTTTCTACAGATTCTGGCGCAGATGAAGCTAGAAGTGCCTGTAATTCTTCAGTACTCAGAGTTGATAGTGTTTCATCTGACACTGACTCTCGGACTTCTGGGGGGAGTTGTTTAATGAGTGATTTTGTCGTAGGTTCTGCAGTCTTCTTCTTGACCTTAGTCACTTTCCGCACTTTGACAGCTTTCTTCTTTTTCTTTTTCTCTGTTGTTGGAAGTGATACTTTCAATTTCTGAACAAGTTCTCTTGCTGACTTAGGAGTGAGTCGTCTCAGATCTTCTGGAGGAAGGGTCGATAAAATTTCATCAGGAAGTTCACTGAGAATTGTTTCAACGTCCTCTGAAAGTCCACTAACACTGGTAGAATCAGCTACAGCAGATGAATCTCGAATTTCGCCACTAAGAAGAATGGGGGTTCCTTCGAGTTCTTCAACTAAGGAAGTAACGTCAATCTCGATATCAAACTTTTTAGCACGCCAATCCATGAACCTGTTTATTGCACCTGGCTTCATATCTATGGAGCTCAGAAATTTGTTGATTTCTTGATCATCCATATCTGGGAAATCGTCAAGTATCTTTTCAACAGATTCCTCTGGTATTCGAGCCCAAATCGGTCCTGTCAATATTTTGGAAAGCCCTGCTGCACAATGAGATCTCACCCAAGGACTGGAATCCTTCAATCCACGTATCATGTCAGGAATAGTCCTTGGTTGATGATAGAAAGTTAATGCTTGTGCTGCAGCTATTCTTACATTTGTAGTATCATCTTCTAGAACCTTAACGATATCTGTAACAATGGTTGGGTCTGCGACATCGATTGCTGCAATTAGAGCTCTCTCGCGCACTACATCTGATGAATCAGTGAATGCTTTTATCAGAGCTTTCTTTTCAACGGGCTTTTCTCTAGCCAAGCGTCCAACTTCTTCTGTATCATATTCCAGTAATAATTTCCTGGTTTGGGACAATACTACTCCTCCATGGACTTTACGTGCAATCCATCAAGTAGCTGGATATGGAGCCAGCTATTATTCGACCTAGGAATGTCGAATACAGGTGCCTGCTTATATCCCTTATCACTACATATACAATATTCTCGGATGAACCTTTACTGTTAAAAACCGCATGAGTTTTAGGCACGTTATAATGAAAAAATTACAGGTAATTGATGTGAGCGAGGAAAGAGAATCCAATATCTTGAAACTTATCCTATTCATGGCATTGATGCTACTTATAGTTGAGATGTCTTATATTCTACCAAATTTATTTTCTGGTGAAATGCGAGGATTAGTTGGAACTCTTACCTTCTTTGCAACATTTATTTTCATGTTCATTTTCATAGATCGATTTGCCGCATGGGATGGTACGACAATTGAGAAATTAGGTATTGAATTCGATAATCATACCATTCGTCGGATTATCATAGGGGGAATCGCTGGTGTTGCAGCAACAGTTCTGATTACTGCAATAGCTTACATCTTTGGTGGACAATTACGTCCTGTTGAAGAGATATCTGGAGATCTCCTGATGTCTGAAATTATAATCACCGCTCCCACTGCTCTATTTGAGGAACTTGCACATAGAGGATACATCTTGCCAAAAATGGAACGTCTTGCGGGTAAAAATCAGGCTATATTGATTAGTTCATTCTTCTTCTCATGTCTTCATTTTACGTGGTGGATAACTCCTGGAGTTCCTCTCCATTTGATTTTGATATTCATCTTCAATATATTTCTGGGTGGCGTAGTTCTCTCTCTGAGCTACTACTGGTCTAACCGAAATCTTTGGGTTCCAATAGCTTTTCATTTTGCTTGGAATATGATTGGATATATCATGTTTCCAACATACCCTCGAGAGTCAGTTGTTATGCCAGAGATATTTCAATTTGAATGGGGGCTCACAACAATCGTTGGATTCCTATTTGGACTATCCCTCATCTACAGCCTATTGCAAAATAAGAAAAAATAATAGAGTTGGGCAGTGTGTAATCTCTGCCCCTCTCGTTCTAATGATCCTGCCCAATTACTACATCATCAGGTCTAGCCACAACCATGGTCATACCAGTGATGCCAATAATCACTACCTTCTCACCTGATTTGATGGGGGGCCCTGAGGTCTTTGCCCACCAAATCTCAGCTCCGGTCTTCACCTTGCCTTTAGGATTGATATCACTAATAGCATGAATATCAGAGTACTTGAACTGCGAATATGCAGGCCACTCATCGTAATCCCGAAGGAAGACGAAATAGAGCGCCATCATACCAATCACAGTACCAGCCATAATGTATACGGTCAGTTGCCTTGTGGAATCAATGAGAATCGATAGGAATATTGCTGCTCCATAGAATGGGAAGAGTTTCAAAGATACCTTAGCATCAATGAATCCTCCTTCTACAAAGCTGCTTCCCCCTGTGAACATTGTGAACATCATGTATAATATGAAGCCGATGACTAGTAACATCCAGTAGTCAAATACAATTGTTGTTTGAAGACTGGTTAGATATATCTCCATGACGAAGAGTATCACGACCAGAGGAACTGTTACTTGAGCCATAGCTTTACCAGTAGCTGGTTCGAAAGTGATAACTAAGAGGGTCAAGATGACTCCAAGAAGGATTAACCCGATTAAGGGGTCCACTAAGAGATATGTCATGACCATACTCAGCATTGAGAACATGATCATTACAACGAAAATCTTGATCCATGCATCCATTCTTATTACCTCAGTTTCTCACTTCTCTACTCATCCATTCCTTTGTTCTTAGGAACTTTGATACCTCCACCACTACCTGCAGTCAATGCAGCAGCTACTCCTGTTGTTGTTCCAACCTCAGGAATATTTGTGGGTACCATAATGATCAGATTCGCGTTCTTTGAAATCTCTTGCATGATGTTCCACGTTCTGAGTACAAAACCAACCTGTGATTCTTCATACCTCTTAGCTGCTTTGAGCATATTCTCAGCTGCTTCGAGTTCTGCCTGAGCCAAGATGATTCTTGCTCTACCTTCTCGATCAGCTTGTGCTTCTCTGCTCATTGCATCTTGAAGAGCTGAAGGAATAACAACATCACGAATTTCAACGCTTGTGACCTTGACACCCCAGTGCTCGGTCTTTTCGTCGATCAGTTCCTGAAGATGCTGTGCGATAGTATCTCGCTCTGATAGAAGCTGGTCAAGTGTTACTTTACCAGTAGTTTCTCTCAGTGTTGTCTGAGCTCCAAGTTCTACAGCTACGGTATATCTCTCCACGCTAAGAATTGCCTTCTCCACATCAATGACTCTGAAGTACATAACCGCGTCTACTACAACCGGTACGTTGTCTTTTGTCAGAGACCTCTCTGTTTTGAAAGCATACGTTAAAAGCCGTAGTGAGACCTTCATCGCAATCTTATCAAGCATTGGTGTGACCCAAATGATTCCGGGTCCCTTAACAGCTTTATACTTACCAAGTCTAAGGATTGCAACACGCTCCCATTCCTTGAGTATTTTTATCCCACTTGCGACGAACATGAGGACAAATATACCTATGACTACAACGAGTGCTAACATTAAAGTTCCAGTGTCAAATACTTGCAATATCTGTTTACTCCTGTACACACATTACCCTGTGTAAATACAGAACAGAATCCCTCCCAGGACTCTGCGCCAAGACTATTATTGGTGTGAGAGTTTATGAAGCTTCGTCTCAGTGCGAATAGTCTTCAGAGAAAGAAATAGTGTCGGAGGAATCCCTGTTCTATCCCTCCGATTGGTTAAAATCTATATTTCATCCTCACCTAATTCAAATAACTCATACTTACCAATACGCGATAATGGAAGACCAAAATTGGTCCTCGCGAGAGCCTCAGCTAAACCAACTAGAATGGCTCCTACTACAATTGAACCAAACAATCGTTCCAACGGAATAACAGGAATCCCGAGAGCAAAAAGACCTGCAAGCGTTGTCGGGTCCATTCCAAAAGCTATACTGAAATAATAAACCCCAATGGCTGAGCCTACTACATTATCAAGTGCAACTGCTACAATACTCAATAGCCAAAGCGATACCAATCCTGATGCTCTGTTGAAATTCCGGTCCAATCTTAATGGTTCTATTAATTTTGTTCCTATTCCAGGTACAATGAATAGTAAAGAAAGTAAAAATATTATGAAGTGGAACAAGATGAACTCTGGAATAATAGGGCCAATTGGACTTATGAGAAACATACCCATCGATACAAGGAAAAGCAATGGTATTGCCACTCGTATTTTTGTCCTCATGGCTCCAGCTGCAAATGCTCCAGCTGCAGTAGCAATCACTGTGAATAGCCCCAAGATCGCAATTGAAGGATTAATGAACATTGCAATCAATGATCCAATAATAACTGCTAGAACTCCGAAAAACGGCCCAACCAAAAACCCTACCATTGGAGCTGACACCAAACCAAACGATATCTCTCCACTTCCACCTATTGCAATGGTAAATGGAATCAGTGTTATCACTAGATGAACTGCTGCAAAAATTCCGGTCAAAGCCCATGGATAAGCTAAGGACCTTGTATATCCCATTTTTAGATTTCCTCTCCTAAACTTTATATAATGTAATCAACTACACTACATAGTATATTGTTACACAGATCACATTAGAATATCGACTATTTGAAGATGTTGGGAATGACAAAATCTAATTCTAAAGGACCATTATGGCCATATTTGCTATTTATGCCGGCGGAACAGGAAGAACGAGATGAGTTTGTTAGATCTGTTCTTGCGTCGCGAATCGCTAGAAGTGTTCTCTCAAGTTTTGGTGGGGACGGGCGAGTCCTTCAAAGAGACTTGGTAGAAACTCTTCCGCATTCAAATAAAAGCGTACTAAATTATCTGAAGATATTACATAGGTTTGGTCTCATCACTACTATTTCCGATATTCATAATGGAAAACGAGTAGTCGTTCATGAATTGACTAAGAATGGGTGGGGTTTAGCCCGGTTTTATTTTAAGGGACTTCCATCTGATGTGGAAGAACTCACAGCCTATCTGCTTGAAGACTATTTGACTAGGTTAGCTACACTCTATAGAACTCAGGGAATTCCCGTATCCGCACTCTTCGATATTTTTGCTCGAATGAGAAGCAAGGCAATATTAGGGGGGTCGAGAGTATATACCAGACCATCATTTGTTCTTTTCGGGGCTTCAGCGTTCAATACGCAAATTGAGTGTGCGGTATTGCCTGTACTCGGAGGTCTCGAAAGCTGTAGTTCTCCAATTAGAAGATCGGGGGGACCTACTGTAGAATTGGCTTTATCTCTCGCTCAAGAAGGCTACGAGGTCTCTTTAGTTTCTTCAGTTGGAAATGATATGGATGGTTGGAATATCATCACCGATCTTGTTCAAGGAAATGTAGATGTCAGTCATATTATTGTTGAAAACGATAAACATACAAACGAATCCATAATCATCGACGAGGGGAAAAAGGGATCACGTACCCTTGTAGGTGTGAGTTCAGCAACATCATTGTCAATAACATCACCAGCTCAGGTGCCTTGGAGTGTAGTGGAGACCTCGAAAGTTGTCTATATTGGCGAGGTGTTTGTTGAAGTGGCTGCCACAATCGCAGCTCATGCTAAGGTTCAAGGAATTCCAACAATCTATCGGTGCTCTGTACCCTATTGGGAGCTTGGATTGAATCGGATAAAACCAGTCTTATCCCAAGTTGATACACTTGTGGTATCAAATCGTGGATGGCAATATCTCCAGCAGAATCTTAGCCCTCAGCCTTTGTCAAAGTTACGCAAATTGACTGATGCCAGAATAATAGCCAAGCAATCGAAAACCAAGTATTTGCTTAGCATTAAGAATGAGAGGGATATGACTTTTCAGAGTGAATTCAAAACTGCTGAAATCACAGAATCCTTTATGGTGGGATTAGTAACAAAAATTGCTGATGGTCTAGATATAACAAAATCCGTTGAACATGCTATCAAACTAGAGAATGAGTCACTAGTTGCTGGATGATGCGGCAATCCAGAAGAAGAGACCACCAAGAATCCAGACAAAGAGACCTGCACCTAGTACAATCCCAAGTGTTGATCCTAAAGCAGAAGATCCCAAGTTCACATGCATGTTCGTGAATCTCTTGAAACCGCCTACATATTTAGTTTCATAATCACAATGAAATTCTTTGTCGGTAATCGCTCCACAGATTTCGCAGACAAATCTATTCTGTAGAACTGCTCCGAGTAAACTATCAATATTACATCCGATGAATGCTGTTAGAATTGAAAGGGGTATAAGAAATATTACATAATCCCACACAATAATACCATTTGCAACGACCAGGCCAGGAATTGTTGTCGGAGCGATTAATGCGAAAACAAGGGCTATAACTCCAATGAATAGTCCTGCAAAAATTGCTACACCTTGACCAAGAAGTGATACTGCACCAATTGTACCACTCGGGACTTTTCGGCGAAGATTTGTAATCAACCTTGGTTTGCTTTTACTGAAGACACCTATCTCACTTGCAAGAGTGTCTGCGCTTGTGGTTGCTACTGATCCAACGTATCCACCGAAGAGAAAGAATGGCCAACCCGCCATTGTAAGCTCGGGGACCATAGCTGCAATGTACATTGCCATAGAGAACATCATTGGGATAATTCCGCTGCCAAATACATTCACCCAAGATCTCTTACCTTTTCCTTCTTGAGCGACATTCTTCTTCATCTTTGCTTTGTACTTGTATTTGGTAGCAAGTCCTGCACTCATGAAGAAGAAGAGGATGATGACGAATGATGCCACTCCTCCAGTGTACCAGATTGTAAAGCCAACAACAAAGGCTGCGACTAGACCTGAAATATCAACAAAGTGTGCCTTGTAAGCTAACGCTCCGATAAGGCTCATCACCAATAATCCGGAAACCGCCGGATGAGTAAGCATCTCAAACATTCACTTCACATCCCTATTTACTATAGTATCAAATTTTGGTCATATCATTGTAAACCTTGCCGAATGTTCTATGAGCATATAATATATCCTGTTGGATGCCCGATTAACACATGGCGGCTCAAATTTCGCATTTATAGCTTTGCCTTATCTCTAACAATTCTTCATGTTTTCATAGCCAATATAAGAATATTCATAGTGGAATCGGCAATTGTCGAATAGTAATCCCGCGATGTTTTAATCGACATTGGTCGATTATTCTTCTCCTGTAACAAACGGCTCTATGAGGCCTTTATTTGAAATATAGGCCATTTTAAGTATTTTATAGTTATAGAATACTCCTCTTCAGTACACTGTGAATTGCTTCCTTGTTATATCAAGAGCTCGTTTTGGTAAATGGTGGCCATCCTGTGAAATACTCGCGTCAACGTAATAGCCTGTAACAACATCGATTGGTGGGGTTAGCCACTTAGCTTTCAAGATATTGTTGCGCCCTGAACTAATTGGTATTTCGAACTCCTTAACAATATCTCGTCGCGACATTATCCTCAGATGTAACTTCAGGTTCTCCATTCCTTCTCTGATACTTTGGATTCGTGCTGCAATTTCAACGGGACTTAATCTTGCAACCAGACCTGGGATTTCTTCACCAGTTTCATTGAGAACAGAGAAGCTGATCTTGAAGAAAGGATCCTCGATTGCTTTCACCTTGAATCTCTGGCTGTGTCCACATGATTGATTTCCGCATCTCAGTATTGCTTTTAGATGAGCGGTACTCATCTCCGCTCCTAATGGTATTCTTAGTGGAACTGGAATCATCCTTGGTTTTCCGATAATAAGATCAATCTCTCTTTCAAGTAATACAGTGTTTCCTCCTATTGATTCTAATTCAACAGTGAGTTCACAGGCTGCTGATTTAGCCAAATTACTCTCGAGTTTAGTAGTGACCTGAACTATTTGATCTGGAAGAACAAAACCAGGTAAGCCAATGAAGTCAATCTTTGCTATATCTGCTGAAGGGCCTCCTACAAGATGGATTTCAGTAGATCTCTTGTCCATCTCTAATCCAGCATAACTGAGAGTTGCAGTGAGTGTGATAGATTTTGGAATTACTGCACTCTTCGGAGCAGGTATAGTTATTGGTCCGAATGCCAATGACAGGTTCTTACTCTGTTTCACTGCCTGTCTAAGTACAATATGCTCTTCTCCATCAGGAAACGAAAGGGTCATCGTTAGGAATGCAGGGTCACCCTGTTCAGTGTTCCTTCGTATCCTTAACCAACCCGAAATCTTACCCCCAATATGTGACCGATTTGGAACTCTCAATGAATCTAAATTCACTCTGGTCGTCATGTGCTCAATGTTGAATCTATCTGATTCTGAAGTTGTGATTTCTTTCCCTCGCATCATCACACGCGCTCGAATCCTTCCCACACGATCAGATTGCCCTCCTGCTTCAATTTGTGGTATTCGCCACTGAAAACTGACGTCGTTGTCTAGAAACTCGTGTGAGGGTAGATCTATAATTTCGATGCTCTCTCCGGAGTCTGCATAGTATTCAATAATTAATCTCGATGCACGTTCAATATCCTTGTTCTTATCGCTGACAACAACACTACCCGAAAGATACTCTCCTGGTGTGTAGCTGCTCTTCAAATCAGCTTCTAGGATTAACTGCGGGCCTCTTCGGACAAATCCCACATAGAATGGTTTGGATGTACCCTCTGCAATTTCAAGACCATCTTCATTCAATAGTTTCAATTGTAGAATGCACCTTTCCACACCTTCAGCAGCATCGGGTGGAATCAGAAGAGGAGGAAATTGGGAACTATCTATGATTGTAGTTTCACCACCCTCTATTTCAAAACTATCTGAAAGCTGTGCCACTACTTTCTCAAGACTTGGGGCAAGGAGATTGACTTCACAAGTTACAAGAGATTTCATGGGGTAATTTGTTTCAACCTCACTTCTGAATAGAACTGGTGTTTTTCCATCAGCAAATTGAGTGGTTGTCCCTGGTTTGATAGATGCTTTCATCCAGAACATATTGATAGTGCTAGCTAGGTTGATCTGCCGTCCTGCAAATCCTACTTCGGCAATGATATTGTATGCTGATGTGTCCTTTCTTGTAGTAAAAGTCATGGTTGAAACATGGATTTCTCCTGCCACTATATTGGGCAATGTTAGAATATTATTGTCCACAACATTTCTTTCAGAATCTTCAACAGAATAGGTGATACTCATATTCTCCATGTTTCTGCCTGTGGAGTTTCGAATAAGTATTGAAAATTGAACGTCTTGCCCTGCGAAGGTTCTCTCTGTATCAGTAACTATCTCTGGCTCGAGACCTTTCCACCAACACAACCATGTGGGAAGATGTGGTATACCTTCTATTGGATCATAAAGCCAGTTTGTGCTGCACTCTCTTGTAACTTCTGCTAGTTGTTTCAAGAGAACTACCATATTAAAGTCAGATTTTGCGTAGACCTCAAGTTGAAAATCAGCTCCTGTCGTTCTTGGTAATGAGAAGTCACTACCAAACACTGATGCAAGCAAAGCCTGCATAAATGGATTCTCGACAATATTCAGTTCTTCCAGCTCGTCTTGGATCATAAATAGCATTGACACGATTGCATCGCCAAGGTATCTATTTTGATGTGAACTGTTAATTTCACCATTATCTGTGATTTGTTGATTGTAGATACTATGA
Organism: Candidatus Thorarchaeota archaeon; assembly: GCA_004524565.1. Taxonomy (GTDB): domain Archaea; phylum Asgardarchaeota; class Thorarchaeia; order Thorarchaeales; family Thorarchaeaceae; genus SMTZ1-45. The sequence goes on along the minus strand of SDNZ01000025.1, from coordinate 11,346 downwards.
TATTCATCTGTTCCTTCACTTGGACGAAATGGTCCCCAGAGACCTGCAGAAACTGCTGATGCTCTATTCGCTGCAAGAGCTTTCGCTCCTACATCTGGAATAGTTACTCCTCTCTGAGCCATTTTTTTTGCTTTCAATGCTAAAGCTTGTAGAATAAGAGCTAGTCCCATTCTTCTAGGAATGCTAAGTTGAGTATCGAATATGCGAAGTTCAATTGTACCATAGTCAGTAAAGGGGTACATATCGACCATTCGTGCATAACTTCTATTCACATGTTTTGCGAATGATTCTTTATCAGAATTCTGAATGTACGGTATCAATTCAAACTCATTGGTCGGTCCCATTTGAGTTGTATTTCTGAAGAGTCTGATTGATCTCTTACATCTTGGTGCTTTTACCTTGCCATCATTGTCAATAGTAATCTCATCACTAGGCGACTTGTTCTCAAATGGCGAATTTACAGATAGTGCAATTAAGTGTGGAATGTAATTACGTATCATATTGTAAACAGCAATCTTTGTTTTTTCATCAATTGAAGGACTAAGAATGTGATGATGTTCGCCAAAGGAAAGATTCCGAAGATATTCCTGAGTTGGATTCAAACCCGTGGAAACAAGTATTGCTTGGGAATCTTTTGGTAGCGATTCATATGAAATCGCAATTAATGTTTGAACCCACCACGCTAGCTCTTCTAGTGTCGTACAAGGTGGTGTGGCGACTTCCAATATCCAAGTGAGACTTGTAACATTCGGGTCGTGCCCTAACAGAGTGTACTCCCTTGATTTGCCTGAAGGATCTTGATATGTTGCAACAATTCTGGAACCTCTCTCACCCTCTTCTGTCTGAGCGCTTTGACCATATTTCTCTCTTACTGATGCAACTGTCGAGGATCGAATTTTCTTATCGAGAAGTCCTTTTGCACTAGCTACAATCTTATCAAATACATCCAGAATATTCTCTCCCCGAATCCAAGTTCCATCTTTCCTGATTACCTGAAGCTCTACTTCGATACCATGAGGAAATGGCAATTCCATCTCCGTTGTATCTTTTATTGAGCTCATTTTTAAACACCTAAAGGATAGTTAGAGATTCGAGAATATCCGCAACCCTTTCATGATCTTGAGCTAAATGTCGAGAAAGTGTGATTTCTAATACTGTGATATTACCAATTTTTTTAGCCAGTTCAGTCATTTTGAACGTTAGAAGTCCTCCCCCAAATTCTCCCCTATCCTCAAGAATTTGACAGCCAATTTCTTGGAGCTGATTGTAGAGTTTTTTCAACGCATCTTTTCTCCCGTGATAATACCGAGTTCCAACTATCAATACATTTCTACCATCTATAACTGGCGGTAAATTTGCCCATCGTAAATTTATCACATAGTTAATAGGTATTCCCCCCGGTTTTCCTTCAACTATCTTCAGAATTGATTCACAGGTGCTGTTTGTTTCACTTCTATCTGAACCTTTGATTATTGCAGGAAATTTTCGTCCAGTTCCTTTAATCGACTCAATTGAGATAGCAAGAGGATCTCCTTTTATCAAAGCAGAGAGTATGCAGACAATCCCATTAGACATCCCGCGAACATATGAGCCACTCGACGAGAACTCTTGAGCTCTTAGAGAGTGTTCCAGTGGTCTTAGATGATCGTTAATGACTGATAGTTTTTTGAATGTGCCAGATAGAACTGACTCTAATTTCTCAAGTTCTTGGAGAATACCACGTTGGTCTTTCAAGCTACTCATAGACCTAAACCACTCTTGGATTCCGTTCTCTACATTCGAGAATCTGGTTCTAGCGTTATTATCTTTGCTAGTTTAGTAGAACTTTCTGCAGCTATATCTCTTCAATGAGTGTTAATAGTTCCTCGATTTTCGCTCTTAGTTCTTTCAAGCGATACCAGGTTGATTCTCTACCACTCTGTTCCGTTAATTTTCTAATTAAAAATGAATAGTCCATGCCGGCTAAATCTTGAAGCAGGGTCATGGCTTTTTCAGACTTGAAATGAGATGAGTTCACTCTTCCATCCTTGTATCGTGTTGTCAGAGGTTTCATTGCACGTTCTGCTGCATCAATTTCAAACAATGCTCCTCGGTAATGTGATTTTGGGTCTTTCATTCCGTACCCACCAATAAGAGGAGTCATACCTACGCCCATAGACCCCTTTCCAATTTCATCAAGGGCATCCATTGCTTTCGCGAAATACTCATCACCATCATTTAGACATTTTCTTATTGCTCGAAGGATGCGTGGTCTATCAGTTTCTTCAGTCATTCTATCACCACATTAAGTAGACGCAGAAAAAGGAAGCGATCACGGGTGTCAAGGGATACACCCGTGATTTTTCGATATTAGAGTTGTGCATCAGGAAGCTCGCCAGCAAAGTGGCAGGCTACAAAGTGTCCATCGCCCAAATCTCTGTCTTCAGGTATTTCTCGCACACAGATCTCCTGCGCATATGGACATCTGGGGTGGAATCTGCAACCTGAAGGCACATTGATTGGACTTGGTGGCTCACCTTTCAGTGACTCAATACGTCGTTTGACGGTTGGGTCTCCTGATGGTACTGCTGAGATTAAAGCTCGAGTGTACGGATGAAGTGGAGTGAAAGCCACATCATGAGCTGGACCAATTTCAACTACCTTTCCAAGATACATGATACCGATTCTGTCAGCAATATATGTAGCAACGGCCAGGTCGTGTGTAATGAATAGATAAGTGAGTCCGAGTTCCTCTCGCAGGTTCAATAGTAGGTTCAGAATCTCCGCACGGATTGATACATCCAGCATTGACACGGGCTCATCTGCAACCATGAACTCTGGGTGCAAGATTAATGCACGTGCAACTGAAATTCTCTGCCGCTGACCTCCTGAAAGTTCGTGAGGATATCTGTCGATATAATCACTTGCTGGAGTCAGAGCAACACTCTCCAAAGCTTCAAGGACTCTCGTTCTTCTCTGGCTTGGTGAGAGGGGTATCTTGTGGACCATTAGGGGTTCTTGTACGATACTGAAGATACTCTGTTTTGGATTAAGGGACTCGTAAGGATCTTGGAATGTGATCTGCATTCGCTTTCGTAGTTCCTTGATCTCGTTTCTATCAAGTGTGGCCAAATTCTGTCCCGCATAGAGTACTTCACCATCTGTGGGAATCTCTAAGTGCAGAATGCATCGACCAGTTGTTGTCTTACCACATCCCGACTCACCTGCAAGTACGAGTACTTCGCCTTTCTTGATGTCAAAGGTTACACCATCGACAGCCTTTACGAATAGCTCTTGTCTGTACAGCATTGATGAGAGGAATCCTGTATTGACAGCAAACCACTTTCTCATGTTTTTGATTGAAATTAGAGTTTCACCATCTCTAATGTCATCGGAACCTTGTAGAATTCTTGATTCGTCAATAGTCATTCTTGATCACTCCAAGTCTACTTTAATTTCTCCTCGCAATTGTTCCGCGAAGTGACATGACACAAATCTACCTGGTTCAATCTCCTGAGCTATAGGATCTTCCTTAGAACAAATATCCTGTGCATAAGGACACCTGGGATGGAATCTGCAACCTGGTGGAGGTGAAATCAGATCTGGTGGTGAACCTGGGATTGATGTCAATTTCTTTTGCTCTGCTTTTACCATGCTTGGGATAGCACCTACTAAACCTGTAGCATACGGGTGTATTGGATCCTTGAAGACTGATACCACATCAGCCAACTCGACAATTTTTCCAGCATACATGATTGCAGTTTTATCACAGGTCTCAGCAATGACACTCAAGTCGTGTGTGATCAAGATGAGTGACAGGCCGAGGTCCTTCTGTAACTTTTGCATAAGCTTCAGAATCTGTGCCTGAATTGTAACGTCCAATGCTGTGGTGGGTTCGTCAGCTATCACAAGATCTGGGTTACATGCTAGAGCCATGGCAATCATAGCTCTCTGACGCATTCCACCAGAGAATTCATGTGGATAGTTATGAATCCGACCTGGATCCAGACCGACCATCTCAAAGAGCTTGGCGCATCGGTCTAGTGCTTCTTCTTCAGTCACGTTTTCGTGCATGAGAATAGCTTCAGCAATTTGTTCTCCTATCTCGAAGACGGGATTCAGTGCGTTCATAGCACCTTGAAAGACGATAGCAACGTTCTTCCATCTGATGTCCCGCATCTCCTTTGCAGTCTTACGAATTAAGTCGTCACCCTTGAAATACACGTTTCCACCAACGATATTTGCGGCAGGTGGGAGAAGCTGCATAATTGAATATGCAAGGCTTGATTTTCCACAACCTGATTCACCTGCAAGCCCTATCGACTCACCAGGTTCCAATGTTAGGGAAACATTGTCGACTGCCTTCACAAGACCCTTCTGCGTTTGATAGTACATGCGCAGGTTTCTGATGTCTAGCAGGGGCATAATTGTACACTCCATTGAGCCAAAAGCGGCCCATCGGGTCCGGCAGCTACCTGACCCTTTGTTGACGTACGGTCCCTTTGGTTTGGCTTAAATATGTTGCTTTCAAAGACATTCGTCCCTAGATAGCGGCTACTGTCCCGTATCACAATAGTGAAGAACCTCGAGAGGAGGTTTGGCTTGATTAGAAAAGGTAAAAGGCATTCCCATTTTCCGTACACGTGTGTGTTTTCAATGTCAAGTAGAACTGTAAGATCTTTCCCGCGAACTAAGAACAAACCAAAGAAGCGTTGGTTATTGGTTCCAATACTTCTCATGTTCGTCGGTTATCTGATGACCTTCGTTCCGCTGCTCATGTTCTGGGGTGCTATAATCTCATTGACAGGAGCACTTGTGATTTTTCTAGTTGGAACTGTCTATGCTGATCTTTGGGCAGCACATCGTCGGACTCAGCAAATGATTAAGGACCGGGACGAACGGTTTGCGGAAGAAGAACTCCCTGACATCGAAGATCCTGTTTCTGAAGATCCTTTTGAAGAAACGTATGAAGATGAATAACTACCGAGAAAATTGCTAAAATGTCCACCCGAACTATTTTTGCTACCCGAACCAATTCCTTTTTTAGGAGAAAATTGGCCGACGTCAATATCCAAGTGAAACAAGAGGACAGTCCAAACCAATTAGATTATGATTGACTCCTGTTCAATTGGAATATATATGTCCAAATTACGGAGGATGACATTTGTCCGGGTCCGAAAAAAACTGGAAAGACAGCAATTGGTACGTTAGCATCACCAGTTTCTGGGGTGAATACCGCAAACATAGAATCGGTTTGATTGGTATTTTTATTATGGCTATCTTCTTTGGAATGGCTATTTTTGCTCCAGCCTTGGCAACACATGATCCCACTCCACAAGTCAAGGTAGCTCCTACTTACCTTGCTCCTGCGTGGCTATCTGTGTTTGATCCAAATGGTGTTGTTACTGATGATTATCTTGATGATCCTTTTCTCACTGAATCCCCTTTTATGGCAGTCAATGGGACTAGTGAGGAATTTAGTTTCTTACATCAGCCTATAGATGATCTGAATAACCAGAGTTATGTGAACCTAACATGGTCGCACACACCTGGTACAGATCTAGATTATAGAGGTCAAGATCCTGAATTCACTCTTCCTGATTACAATGATTTTGTATACTTTGATCAGATTGTTGAATGGCCTTGGAATAATAAACCAAGTGACGTGAACATGTCCGTATCATATGCAACTGAGCTCACTGGTGATTTTGCAAACGAATCATTAGCAGGAAACCTAATGTTCCGAGTCTATGTTTGGATTATTGATTCGAGCGGGGATTGGACAAGACTCTATGAGTCAAGAGAAGCAACTTACACTGCCCAAGTACAAGAGAAACGAGTCAGCTTGAACTATTTCAGCATTGAAGATATCTTCAATGGAATGGTTTCATTAAATGGAACCCCACAGATTGATCCACTTGATCAGATTACGGTTCGTGTTGGGCTCGCTCCAAGATTTACTTTTCAGAGCGTTTCTGATACATTCAATGGATCTGTAATTTTCAAGTTCACACAGCTCAAAATGGTTGCTTATGGTGAATACTTTGGACTCATGGGTACTACCAACTGGGGTGCTGATGCATATTCCCAACTTATCTATGGAAGTAGAATTTCAATCATTATCGGTATTCTAGCTACAGCTCTATCTACTGCGGTGGGTGTAATCGTCGGAATGGTAGCAGGATACTTTGGTGGAAAGGTTGACGAAGTACTAATGAGAGTTGTCGACTTTCTACTTGTCATACCTGGATTACCACTAATGATGGTACTCGCGGCGTTCCTAGGAGCGTCGATTCAGAATATCATCATAGTAATCGCGATATTAGGTTGGACAGGAACATCACGGCTGATTCGGTCTCAGGTCTTAGCAGAAAAGAACAAGGCCTATGTTGAGTCAGCAAGAGCCATAGGGGCTTCAGACACCTATATTATGTTCAGGCACATTTTACCAAATGTAACACCAATTCTATTTGCTAACATCACACTTGGTGTGGTCGGAGCGATTCTCTCAGAAGCAGGACTTTCCTTCTTAGGTCTCACTGACCCTGAAGATCCGAGCTGGGGTCGAATGCTCGCAGACGCTCGGAGTGGTGGAGCATTTAGTACAGGAGCATGGTGGGTAGTATTATTCCCAGGTCTAATGATTACTTTACTATCACTCGCATTCACATTCGTGGGCCATACACTGGACCAAGTGTTGAATCCGAGATTGAGAGAGAGGTAAGAAACGGAACCCGGGTAAGGAGGCCTTTTGGCTTCCTTTCCCCCTCCCTTCTTTTTTTTCCTATTTTTTCTATTCGTCTGTCAGGAGCACTAATCTTATTAAGCGGATATTTGGGTTTTTTTTTGCAGTACTTAGAGGTACTATGTACTGCATCAAAAAAGATTGAGATGGTCTGGAAATGGCACTTCGAGAATACGTAATTCGACGCAGTATCTACATGATACTGCTAATTGTAGTTGTAGTATGTTTCAACTTCTTCCTATTCCGACTACCTACTTTCTTGTTTGGGGCAAGCCCAGTGAGCCTGATGCTCAGCGACGAACTTCGTCGTAATCTTACTCAAGACTTGCTCGAACAGATGTATGCAAACTTCGGTCTCGTACCAGACCCAGATATCTTTGACTGGATCTACATGTTCTGGCGGTACCTCGTCAGTATGTTCACAGGTAATTTTGGAGTCTCATTCTTAACCCAGCGACCAGTTATCGGTGAAATTGTCGAACGTCTACCTAACACTCTCCTGTTGATGGGGACATCGTCAATGGTAGCAATACTGCTTGGCATATGGACTGGTGTCAAAGTAGCAGGCGACCCCGGCTCAAGAAAAGACGTCAGTGCAGTTACTGTGGCTCTCTTCATATACGCCTTGCCAGTGTTCTGGCTGGGGATGATGCTTTTACTCGTATTTGGCTTTATGCTCCCTGAGTGGACTGAAGTAATGTGGGGAATTCGAATAGGATTCCCGCAGTTCGGAACAATAAGTTACGAAGTCTGGGAAATAGCTCGGAATGATCCTTGGGGTGCTTTGATGGTGGCAGCAGATGTGTTGCGCCACTTAATCTTACCAATGATAACACTTGGAATAGGTGGATATGGTGGCTACTTTCTGTATATGCGTAACAACTTGATTGATGTTATGACAGAGGACTATATTCTAACTGCACGAGCAAAAGGTCTAGATGAGAATCAGGTGCTCTACAAGCATGGTCTGAAGAACGCTATGCTACCAATGGTTACAATTATAGCAATGACATTCGGCTTTCTGATAGATGGAGCGACACTAACGGAAACAGTGTTCACATGGCGAGGTATGGGGCGATTCATATTTGATAGTTTGCTACGAATGGATTATCCTGTCATACAAGCCATTTTTCTGATAATTGCAATAACTGCAGTACTTGCTAACTTTGTAGCAGATTTGTTGTATGGCGTACTCGATCCGCGAATCAAATATGGATGATGAATGTTATTATTCTCTACCAAAAGTCATGAGCACTACGCTTATTAGGCAGATAATCGTGAATTTATACGTGGTACTTAGTGTCACTAGGTACTAAAAAATGGAGATAGTCTGGAAATGGGACTTCGAGAATATATCATTCGACGAAGCATCTACATGGTACTCTTAGTAGTAGCAGTTGTGTGCTTCAACTTCTTCCTATTCCGACTACCTACTTTCTTGTTTGGGGCAAGCCCAGTTAGCCTGATGCTCAGCGACGAACTTCGTCGTAACCTGACACAGGATCTACTTGAACAGATGTACGCAAACTTCGGTCTCGTACCAGACCCAGATATCTTTGACTGGATCTACATGTTCTGGAGATATATCGTCAGTATGTTCACAGGTAACTTTGGAGTCTCATTCTTAACCCAGCGACCAGTTATTGGTGAAATTGTTGAGCGACTTCCCAACACATTGCTATTGATGGGAACCTCTTCAATGGTGTCAATACTCCTAGGTATATGGACTGGTGTCAAAGTAGCTGCAGACCCTGGTTCCCGAAAGGACGTCAGTGCAGTCACTGTGGCTCTCTTCATATACGCCCTGCCTGTGTTCTGGCTGGGGATGATGCTTTTGCTCGTCTTCGGCTACATGCTTCCAGAATGGACCGACGCAATGTGGGGAATTCGACTTGGCTTCCCACAGTTCGGAACAATCAGCTACGAAGTTTGGGAGGTTGCACGAACAGATCCGTTCGGGGCGTTGATGGTTGCTGGTGACGTCTTACACCATCTATTTCTACCAATGATCACACTTGGTGTGGGAGGCTATGGTGGATACTTCCTGTATATGCGTAACAACTTAATTGATGTTATGACGGAAGATTACATTTTGACGGCACGAGCAAAGGGTCTAGATGAGAATCAGGTGCTCTACAAGCATGGTCTGAAGAACGCTATGCTGCCAATGGTTACAATCATTGCAATGAACTTTGGGTTCCTCATCAACGGAGCAACGCTTACAGAAACGGTGTTCACGTGGCGAGGTCTGGGGCGATTCATATTCGATACTTTGTTACGGATGGACTACCCAGTTATCCAGACCATTTTCATGATCATTGCCATAACAGCGATATTAGCGAATTTCGTTGCGGACCTACTTTATGGAGTACTCGATCCACGAATCAAGTACGGGTAGTCGAATATTTGAGATGGGCTTCTTTTTTCATAGCCCACTCATCTATCTTTATTTTTAAATTCTAAATCAAAAGTGTAGAGTGTCTTCTATAAGAAATAAACATCGCTTTGAGATTTATACGATAGTGGAAATCCGATTATTCAATTTGCTTGTATCCGCTTGTCCTTTTTTCTAATCGCTTGCCTAATTAACAACGCAATCGATACGCATTGATAGGAAGCAGCAAGCGGTGTTCTATATCTCCTTAATACTAGTCAGTACCTCAATCTTGTTCGACTCGACTCGGACTGGAATATAGGAGATAGAGAAAAATTATGCTTACTGATCGTAATAAACGACTGGTAGCTTTTGCCTTTGCCGCAGCATTTGTTTTCATGGCGGTATCACCGGCATTGTCAGTTGCTATTGACGTGCCTAGTGATCTCAATGTGGGTCCCTATGTGGATGCTATTGTGTACAAAGTCATTAACAACCAGGATCAGAGGATTCTTGCTCTCCAAGCCGGTGAGATTGAAATGGACAATAGCTTTTTTGATCCAGTTTATCTCCCTCAATTGGCAGCAGATCCCGATATAGACATCTTTAGTGCTCTAAGAAATGGATATGGTCACATCACTATAAACTGTCGTGACGCCCCATTGAATGAGAGCGTGCTAAGGAGAGCATTCGCATTTGCGTTTGATAAAACAGCAGTCACAGTAGATGTTATGGACGGCTTCTCACAAGAACACGACTCTCTCGTGCCTTTCCCAAATGGTTGGTGTGTTGAAGATCAGTTCACATTTCACTACTATACAGATCAATCTTCTATTGGGAACCAAATACTAGATGAAAGTGGAGATTTCCCAATGGGAGCTGAATACAGAACATACAAGGGAGAACCCTTCGATATCGTTATTGAGTATTCATCAAATTCCCCAGAAATTGCAGGTGGTACAGCTCAGATCGGTGTTGATGCACTTCGTCGTCTCGGAATTAACGCTGAGACTCGAGCAGCAGACTTCAATGAGTATATCTCAAGGTTGGACAGCCATGGAGATTATGATATGGTTTTCTTTGCTACAAACTTCTACAGCAACGATGTTGACTGGCTTGCCCGACAATATTGGTCTGAACTGGCAGATGAACCCTACCAAAATCCAACTAACTTTGCTAACGCTACCTACGACAGCTGGAGAGACCAACTCCTCTATGGTACAACCTACGAGGAGGTCTATGAGGCAGCTTCTGAGATGCAGAAGATCCTCCAGTACAACGTACCCAGGCTTGTGGTCTATGAGAACACCTACATGCAGGGATACCGAAACGACCAGTTCACTGGTCACGTTGAGGACCTTGGTAGATATATTGCTGGTCCCTGGACCATGAGGAAGATTCAGAAAATCGATGGTACCTTTGGTGGCACAGTCCCCATTGCTATCGGCGAGGAACCTGATAGCTTCAACATCTACGTTACTAACTCAGCTTACTCTGCAGCAATCTTAGCACAAACTTGGCCTGCACTCTACAACTTTGCACCAGACCTTAACCCCTGGCCTGATCTAGCTGAGAGTATGTTAGTTGAAACACATTCTGATAATCCCGCAGTTCCTGATGGTCACACTCGTTTCACAATTGACATCATCCAGAATGCGACGTGGAGTGATGGTGTACAACTAACAGCAGAGGATGTTGCTTTCAGCATCACCTATGTTTTTGAAAGCACACCTTATGGTAATCCTGCAGGTGCGCGCATTGGAGATTTTGCAGCAGCATATGCACCAACTCCATACAGAGCGGTCATTGAGTTCAACACAGAGTCATACTGGCACTTCAGTACCTTTGCATATAACACAATTATCCCAGAACACATCTTCAACGATGAGACTGGAATTGGTTATCAGGGCTGGAACACCTGGAACCCAGTATTTGATCCCGCAGAGCCTAACGTGAACTGTGGTCCTTACATCTTCTCGGATTATGAGGCTGGTGAGTTCTACGAAGTAACCTACAACCCACTGTTCCACTATGCTCCAGAGAGACCAACTGGTACTACAACAACCACAGATACTGGTACTGGAACTGGTACCGGAACTGGTGAAGTACCAACCTTCGATGCTACTCTAGCAATCGTAGCTGGTGCAGTCGGTGCAGCTGTTGTAATTCTAGTCGGTGGCTTTGTGCTACTCAGGCAGAAGTAGTCTAACACAGTTTTAGGGGACATATGTCCCCTTCCCCTTCTTTT
>SDNZ01000024.1 GCA_004524565.1 Candidatus Thorarchaeota archaeon | reverse complement strand
CAATAACGATGTCATGAGATTGTTTAGTGAGTTGTTTTGTCTTACTCCAGTATATCCACACAATAGCACAAGGCAGTACAATCAGTATCCACAGGATAATATCACCAATTGTGCAGAGTAAAAGATTTGTACCTGGTGGATTAAGCCATAATCGACCTATATCCATCAGATGAACTAAAGGAAACACTAGGATTGCACCAAACAGCCTCCTAAGCAGAACGCCATCCACTTTACATGCATAGCCTGCACCAATTTTCCCACCAAATATCTTACCAATGGCAAGAGCACTGGTGTAGAAAAGGAACACTGAAAGATCACCAATCTGAGGGATAATTGCTAGATTTAGCAATGTTCCAGCAATTGAAATGAAAATCATTGAAAATACAGAGGTTGCAGCAGCAACAAGCATTGGCATTCCTAGAATGATACACAGTACTGGTACTATTATCGCACCTCCGCCTAAACCGAGCATCGCTCCTGCTATTCCCGCAATAAAAAACCCAAACCCTGCGATTATTATTCTAGGCAGACTATTGCTTGCAATATCATACTCTGTGGCATCACATTCGCTATCTGTTCCATTTGATTTGCGTTTTGTCAGGAGCATCATTAGTGCAATCGGTGAAAGACTTACTCCAAAGATAATTCGCAAGATGTAATCGTCCACGATCATGGACTTCAGAATAACTCCAATATACAAACCTGGAATTGCGAGTAATGTAATTAGAAGTCCGAGTTTAAACTGAATGGGTTTCTTCTCATTTCTATTGTATTCAATAGAACCAGGTATTGCTAGGAAAAGAACAGTAAACAAAGATACTGCAGTTGAAAATTGTGCAGTGAGTCCGAATACAAGAATGAGCAATGGTGTTCTAAATACTCCTCCGCTGATTCCAACCATTGAGGAACCAAGCCCAATCAAGAAAGACAATATGACAAGAAGCCCAAACTCGAAAACAATTACTTGCATTATTTTTGTTTACTCCTTGTTTCGCATATTCTCTATTCCTCTCGTACGATAACCGTAATAGAACGGAAAATGGGCCTCATTTAAATGAAAGGGTAGCGTGTCTTTCTTTTACCTCAGTGAATCAACATTACTGACATCAGACAACAATATTCTTTGCATCATATGTAAAAAATCACGTTGTTAGATTATTCCAATGGACTTCTGTTTCTACGCCAATATATCCATACAGCAACAAAGGGTAGAACGACAAACATCCAGATGAGAATATCACCAATTGTGCAATTCAATAGATTCGTTCCCAGAGGATCCAACCATAATTGACCAAGATTCATAAGATGGATGAGTGGGAATACAAGAATCACTCCAAAGAACCTCTTGAGCAATACTCCGTCTACCTTGCAGGCATAATCTGTGCCAATTATTGCTCCAATTACCAATCCAATACCAAGCGCAGTACTATAGAAGAGGAATAAGAAAAAGCTCGCTGTTTGAGGGATTATTGCAAGATTCATGATTGTCCCTAAAATTGAAGTGAAGAGCATCACAAAGACTGATGTAGATGCAGCAGCAAGCATCGGCATTCCTAGAATCAAACACATTGTTGGAACGTAGAGGACACCTCCTCCTAAACCTAACATACTGGATGCAATACCTGTAACAAAGAATCCTAATCCTGCTAATAATAGTCTAAAAGAACTATTTTTCTTTATATCATACTCACCTAATTCACAGAGATTATCTGTTCGATCGGGTACTCGCTTTGTGAGAAGCATCATCAAAGCAACTGGGAATAGACTAACGCCAAAGATCAACCGTAGGACGTAATCCTCAGTAATCATTGATTTTAGAATGACTCCAAGATACAATCCTGGTACTGATAACAGTACAATCAGAAGACCTATGTTGATTCTAATTGGTTTCTTTTCGTTTTTGTAATATTTTATCGTACTGGGAACAGCAACGAAGAGAGCTGAAAAAAGGGAAATTGCTGTTGAAAATTGAGCACTTAAGCCAATCACAATGATGAGCAACGGGGTCTTGAACGCACCTCCACTTACTCCAACCATTGAGGATCCGAGTCCAATTATGAAAGATAGTGAAATAACAAGAATGAACTCGAATAATACTTCTTGCATTATTTTGGTTACTCCTGCTTGGAAACTGATTGGACGCTATTCTTTCATAATCGATTACTCAGAACATTAGCTCGCATTTAAATCCAGAGGATGTTGAGTAACCGATTTTCTAAATCTGCATCAAACCCAGTTGGTATCGATGCACTTTAACGATAATTCGCGCGTCATATGCGATGTTCATAAGCGTTATAGCAACACAATATTGTAGGCAGTGTTACAATGAGCATTCCATCCAACAAACTAAGAGAATTAGTTAACAACGTGATAACTACAGTGGAGAGTAGAGGTCTCTTTGTTCACTCTACTGATCTTGAAATCAAGTACACTGACAACAGCAAAAGTGTCAAGACCACGAGGCTCCCTCTTATCGTTGGGTCTTGTGTCTTGAATGCGTTAGTGCCACGTTCAGCGATGTTACTTGTAGGAGGGCATGGTGGTGGAAAGACTACACTAGCGAAAATTCTGGGTCGCATGATGACTGGGTTAAGTCTGGAAGAAATAGATGATGGAATTCTACGTGGACACCCACAACTCACTGAAGAAAAAATGGTTGCCACCCTTCGGCCTGGACCTTTAATGAAAGAGGGTGTAGAGGTTGTAGTCTGGCGGTCATTTGTTACAGGTTTCTGGAAAATTATTGACGAAGTAAACCGACTTACTCCCCACTCCCAGAATATCCTGCTCTCTCTTCTTGCAGAAGGAGAAGTCAAATATTATGATGATGTGAAAAGGTGTGAAGAGTTCTGTCTTTATGCTACTGTCAATCCTGCAGATGCAGGTACCTTTGAAATGGGTCCTCCGTTCCTTGATAGATTCGGAATGGCTGTCCCAATTACAATGCCTACCGTTAGTGATCTCGAATTGATTCTTGCATCGCGCGACGACCGCTTGTTTGGTTACGATGAATTGTGGCAGGTTCCTGCTCTTCTGACTGAAGAGAAACTCTTGACAATCTGGAATCTGGCTGATAAGGTGACAGTATCTTCTGATGCATCTGAATACATGAGATCTATAGTTCGTGAGTTTGGCGCATGTGTCCGTGGTGATAAAAGTCAATCCTCTGGACTTACTGTAGAAACTGGTCTATGTGATGGTTGTCACTTCAATACTGCAAAGAGCGTTTGCAACAAGGTGATAATTCCTCTTAGCGTTAGAGCTGCAAAGGATTTGAACAGGTATGCAAAAGCGGCCGCATGGCTAGTAGGAGCTCAGGAAGTAAGCATCGAGATTGTGAAGTCACTAGCCCCCCTCGTATTCTGGCATCGAACACGATTCGTTAGGGATGAGTTGGAGCGTTCTCCTTACTATGGTGACATCTATGCTTTCACACAGCACCTTGTGGAGCTAGCCACTGCTCGGTTTGCTCAGAGAGGTGCTGCAATAGAAATCATTGAGGCTTTGAAGCAGGGGCAGCAATCAAAAGAATCACTTGATCAGTTGAAAGAAATGGCTAAGAGTGATCTGCTCGTAAGACTTGATTATACTCAGTTTGCAAAAGAACTCAAGAAATCAAAGTATGCGAAAACCGTTCAGGACATTCAACGCGGTATCAAGAGCAAGGATGTAGCTAAACTATCAGAACTACACGATGAGTTACTTCGTGATACCGACTTTCCAAATCGAAGTATGCTTCTAAAACAAACAACTGATGCTCTTCACAAACTTACACTAACTCAATTTGAGCTAACGTTTGAGCAATGGCAAGACATTTGGACAACCATTGGCGTTAGCTACCCCAAACTGACACCGACACTCAAAGAAACCTTATCACCGCCAAAACGGAAAGTCCTTAGAATAGATGGACTTACACTGGTCATCTATGTCACTGGTGACTCTCCTGAATCCTCTGTATTTCTTGAGATATCAGGAGGTTCTGAAGCTTTGAAGTTGAAGGAAGAATTAGAGATTCAATTGAAAACCTAGGAGATTATTCTGATGGAAACAACCAGCAACGAACCTGTAGGACGTGACGCCCTCAGAGTAGTTGCTGAGAATGCATGGTTTCAAGCTGTACAAGACTTTTATCACCCTCCTCTATCAGAACCAGAAATTGAACACAATCATGAGGTATCCAGTTTCTTCTACATCGATTCTGATAGGTGGACTGTTCACCTAAACACTGCTGGAGTTCCTATTCATATGCAAGTGTTTGAGGCAGAACAGTACCTCAAGTCAGTATGTCACCATGAGATACAACACTATCTTCTTTGTCCATTTGATGGTGTGATGAATGGGCGGATGTTTACTGCTGCTCGTAAGCATGTCAATGATGCCACAGCTATGTTTGTCTGTAATTTGTTTGCAGACCTTGTAGTAGACTCTAATTTACTTCGAAGATTTCCTTCTCTTACACACAGACGAATCAACTCATCCATCCATGATTCCGCAGTGCGAATTCATGATCATAGTGATCTCTGGAAGCTGATTGTGACATGTTACAGAGTGATGTGGGGGTTTCCGATTCCTCCCACAGTACAAATTGACCAAGATATCTTCGAGGCTGCTGCTGAGATAGTTACTGTTGCTCGCAGCTCCATAGACCATGAACACCGTTGGCCAAAAGCATGTGAGAAGATAGCTAAGATTATTGATGAATGGACCCCTGATGATGAAGATAGATTGCCTGGTACTGATTCAGGAGGGTCAAAGAACGTCACTCAAGAGAACATTGATGGTACTGAGGAAACGATTGATGTTCCACTAGATGTTGATGCGATAATGGGAAATCCTGTTGAAGCACGAAATGGAAACCGTGCACGGAAATGCACGGATCAATCTTCCCGAATGGATTCAGAAGAAGAAATGGAACAACTTGCAATGGATGTCGAACAGCTTGGAGGTGATATCGAAGAGCTCCAAGGTGTGTATCTCACAGCTGGTATTGGTTCAGAACGAGCTGCATGGACACGATTCTGGTATCGCGCAAAAGCTCGGGGAGAAATCAGATTTGAAGTGGATGCAGAACGATTGACTGGTTCTGTACCTCTGACTCCTGAAGTCTGGAGACTTGGTGACCCACTAGAAGAACTTGATATTGTGCAATCCCTTCAAACGTTTCCAGTTCTTATTCCTAATCGAACTACAAGAAAGTGGCAACGATTTGAAACTTCAGGATCTGAACACTCAAATTTTTTCCCAGACATGTTAATAGTGATAGATTCGTCGGGCTCAATGACTTGGTCTATGAGATCTACTACAATATCTGGAAGTTACCACACCGCACTTGTTGCAGCATTTGCTGCTATGGATTTTGCATTTCGTCGAGGTTGCAGAGTTTCTGCAATCAATTTCAGTGATGGCACACAAATATGCGATTGGTCCACTGAACGAGCACCTGTAGAGCGAGTCTTACTATCATATCAGGGTGGAGGAACCGTAGCTCCTGTTAAGAAAATGACAGAAGCATGTGAGAAAGTTGATTCGGAAGTGATTACACTTCTCATCACTGATGCGGAAGTAGCCAACTGGAAACAATTGGTCACGAGTGTAGAAACACTAGCAGACCGTGGACATAAAGTCTTCATGTTTCACATAGGCGCAGGGAAAAGTTCTCGAACAATTAAGATTCATGAAGCATTATCTAAAGCAGGAGCAACTGTGTATCCAATCAACTCCATTAAGGATTTACCAGGCCTTGTAGTCCGTGAAGTCAAATCTGTTTATAGAAAGTAGTGCCAAAATTCCTCACCCAAACTTTTATCTCGTGGGTGAAGTGGCAATCGATTCGTTCCCTCAGTCTACTGGGGGTATCTTTGAGGCTTATTCAAATGTACGAGGTCGTCGACAAGAAAATTCTCAATGAAGTTCCAAAAATGCTGGTAGTGCAAGCACCTGAAATCTCTCGAGTTTGCAAACCCGGACAATTTGTTATGATTCGTGTAAATGAAACCGGTGAAAGATTCCCTCTAACAATAGCTGATTTTGATCGTGACAAAGGAACAATAACAATCACCTTTCAGGAAGTAGGTAAGTCTACTAGGTTACTTGGTAGCCTCAATGTTGGTGACACGATTTTAGATTTTGTTGGTCCTCTTGGAAAACCTTCTCCAACCGATAAGGTGTACGGTACCGTGGTTGCTGTTGGGGGAGGATGCGGAAGTGCAATCGTCTATCCTGTTGCACGAGCGTTCAAAGAAGCTGGGAATAAGCTCATTGTGATCAATGGAGCGCGAACTATGGACCTTCTCCTTTACAGAGAGGAGCTAGAGAAGATTAGTGATGAGTTCTATGAAACCACTGATGATGGTACTTGTGGAACTCATGGATTTGTTACAACTGTCCTTGGTGATTTGATTAAGCAAGGTAGAAAGATTGACCTCGTATTTGCAGTCGGTCCTGTACCAATGATGATGTTCGTTGCCAAGACCACTCAAGAAGCAAAAATCCACACTATGGTGAGTTTGAACAGTATTATGGTGGATGGAACGGGAATGTGCGGAGCATGTAGGGTGACAGTTGATGGTCAGATGAAATTTGCCTGCGTGGACGGTCCAGAATTTGATGGACATAAAGTCGACTTCAAGGAGCTGATGGCACGATTGAATGCCTATGTTGACAAAGAAGCAATTTCGAACAAGGAATGGGAACAAGCTCATGGAGGTGCTGAATAATGACAGATAGCGAGAAGCAAGCAGCTCCAAAGAAAGAGAGGAAACCCCCCACAAAAAAGATACCAATGCCTGAGCAGAATCCCAAGGTAAGAAGTCATAATTTCGATGAAGTTGCACTTGGTTACACTGCAGAACAGGCTATTGAAGAAGCTAAGAAGTGTATGCAATGTCGGAATCCTAAATGTATCAGTGGTTGTCCCGTCGAAGTTCCTATCAAAGAATTTGTTGCTCTTGTTGTTGAAGGTAAATTCATGGAAGCTGCTGCAAAGATCAAGGAGACAAATAGCCTTCCTGCAATCTGTGGACGAGTATGTCCTCAAGAAACCCAATGTGAAGCGTCCTGTATCTACGGTATTCGTAATGAACCAATAGCTATAGGTAGGCTTGAGCGGTTTGTTTCTGATTATGCTCGTCTTCATGGTGAACCTTTGCCCGATTTACCTCCCAAGAATGGAAAGAAGATAGCTATTATTGGAGCAGGTCCAGCTGGACTAACATGTGCTGGAGATCTCACAAACATGGGCTATGATGTAACAATTTTTGAGGCATTTCACAAACCTGGTGGGGTCCTTGTTTATGGAATTCCTGAATTCCGACTACCAAAAGACATTGTAATGGCAGAGGTCGAATTTCTTGAGAAACTTGGGGTTCAGATTAGATACAATCATGTGATTGGTAAGATTCGAAGTATCACTGAGCTCATGGAAGATGATGGATATGATGCTGTCTTCATCGGTAGTGGGGCTGGAGCACCTAACTTCATGCGTATTGATGGAATGAATCTCATCAACGTCTTCTCAGCTAATGAGTTCCTCACACGGGTCAATTTGATGAAGGCCTACGAATTCCCCAAGTACGATACTCCCGTAAATATTGGCAAAAGGGTTGCAGTTATCGGTGGTGGAAATGTGGCAATGGATGCTGCTCGAACATCACTCCGTCTTGGTGCAGATGAGGTCATGATTGTCTATCGGAGAGCAAGAGAACAACTACCAGCTCGACTTGAAGAAGTTCACCATGCTGAGGAAGAGGGAGTTAATTTCCATTTCCTAGTGAACCCTATAGAGGTTCTTGGTAACGAGAAGGGTAGTGTTTCAGGAATGAGATGCATCAGAATGGAACTTGGTGAACCTGATGAATCTGGTCGTCAACGACCCGTAGCAATTGAGGGTTCTGAGTTTGATCTAGATGTGGATATGGTCATTGTAGCTATTGGTAACTCACCAAACCCAATCATTCCCGAATCAACACCAGGTCTCAAGATTTCCAGATGGGGAACAATTGAGATCAATGAAGAAACTGGAATGACTGATGTACCCGGTGTGTTTGCTGGTGGTGACATCGTTACAGGTGCTGCAACAGTGATATCAGCTATGGGTGCAGGTAAGCGTGCAGCAAGAGGTATCCACGAATTTTTAAATCCTGCATAGAAAAATTGGGGATCTTAATGATCCCCTATCTCATCTTTGCACATCTATTTTACAAAACACACTTGATGAGTCCACTTCAACAATTGTGGCATCTGTTTCTAATTTTGACATTAACTCTATGAAATCATCTATGGTGAAAGTTGTTGCTTTGAATCCATCCTTACAAGAAATGATACCATCCTTTGTACAATTCCAATCAATCTCACCAATTAATCCTGCGTCTGCTTGCAATTGAAACCAATTCAGACGATGGTCCCAAAATTTGGGTGAATAACTTGAAAACAAGCATACTCCTCCCGACTTTGTGATACGCAAACATTCCTGAATTAGCTTTTCTGGATTTATTTTGAATGCAGAAATTCCATTTTGAATACACAATACTTTGTCAATTGAACTATTTTGAAATGGTAATTTCTCAGCACTAGCATGTAACAGGTGACATCTACGATTATTTTTAGTGTATTCGACAGCAAGCTCAAGACTTTCGCGAGAGATATCAACTCCAATCACTTCATTAGAATTGGGTATGAGCTTCTTCAATACTCGACCATAACCACAACCTAGTTCGAGCACACAATCCGATCTGTTAATCTGCTCCAGAACAAAATCTATCTCGAACTTCAAATATTTCTGCACTCTTGGCGGGGCAATATCATAACATCTCTTCAGATTGTTCGATGATAGTTTTTTAGAGTAGTATTCACTCATATACATGATCTCACGATTGTTTCTTCATTTGCGATTGTTATTGAGCTTCATATGTCCGTATAGTATCACTATATGTTGTTTCATTCTTTCGTTCTTGGGGGCGAGTAAGAAAAATCAACATAAATAACTCGATGAGTGAAACCAGAAAAACTCCGATGCTTAACAAAGCCATAATCGTCTGATCAACGGTGAAAGATGGATTGATCAAGCTGTACGGAGATACTGTTCTTATAGCAAGATAAATTGAAACTATAGACACAATCAGAGTTGCTCCCATGAAGTCTTTGGTTGGGTTTCTGCTCCATCTGATCAACCCCATGTCTGTGAAAACCAGAAATAGTGGGACAAGAACTGCCATTATGTCACAATTACCCAAGCTCATTCTACAAGCTATGAATAGGGACAACTGAATCCATACAGCAATCCCATAAAATACAATTCTAGAATAATTGGCGAATCTAAGGATAGAATTACTCGTAGCCCCTATATCACCAAAATCCTCTTCATACGCCACAATTGTTCATTGAACTATCCCTCCTAGTAGATAAATGGATTTTGTTCTGCGTCAATACAAAAAAGAAATGCATTGATATATCAGCCCCAACTTAGACATATTATTTCCAGAAAGAAAGTGATTCAATATGGACCGGGAACCAATCACCACAGACGAGATGCGTTCGCTTGAACTCAATGCGAAGTATCTTGGGATTTCTCATAGCCTTCTCATGCAAATAGCTGGCCGTGAGGTAGCTCGAGTAATTACTGATATTGAGGAAGTAGAAGGCAAATCCATTACAATCTTATCAGGCCTGGGTGGAAATGGTGGTGATGGTATTGTTGCAGCTCGGTATCTTGATGAAGCGGGGGCTATGGTTAGTGTCTTTCTTCTGGGTCATGAAAAAACAATCACAAATGAGGATACATTAGCAAACTGGAACATCCTGAAGAATCTGCAAAGAATATCCATATCTTCTCTAAAGACCGAGTCCGAAGTAAAATCCTGCAAAGCAATAGAATCTGCAGATCTTATAGTCGACGGGCTCATGGGATTCGGACTGCATTCGAAACTTAGAGAACCACTATTGACTGCAGTGAAGATGGTCAACAAATCCAAAGCAATCAAATTTTCGATTGATATGCCCACAGGTATTGATTCTGATACAGGTGATATTCATGGAGATGCAATAATCGCTAACCACACAATTTCTCTTCATGCCACAAAGATTGGATTGACAAAGGCTCAGAAATTTGCAGGAAAAAATCATGTTGTCACAATTGGAATACCTCGAGAAGCTTCATACACCTGTGGCCCTGGAAACCTTATCCCCTTCAATCGCCCTCGCAGTTCCTCCGCAAAGAAAGGAGACTCAGGTCGAATTCTTGTTATTGGGGGAAGCGATGTTTATTCTGGAGCCCCTGCTCTTACTGGAATGGCTGCACTCCGAACAGGTTCAGATTTAGTTAGCATATTTGCTCCTGAACCTGTAGTACCAGCAATTCGTGAATACAGTCCTAATCTAATGGTAGCAAGTATGGGAACTCAAATCTTGCAACCAGAGGTTGTAGAAATCGCATTAGAGATGGTGACTAAAAATGATGTTGTAGCATTTGGTCCAGGACTAGGAACGCACCCTGAAACAGAGGTAGCTGTGAAATCACTAGTAGCGAAAATAGTTGAATCTGGAAAGCCACTGGTTCTGGATGCAGATGGTCTCAAAGCAATTGCATTTTCTAGTGTAAATCTGAACCCTGATACAGTAGTGCTAACTCCACATTGGGGCGAATTGAAAATCCTGCTTTACGCAGATATTGGAGATTCTAAGAATATGGAGAATCGAATTAAAAGAGCTACTGATGCTGCAGTGCAATACAATTGTGTAATTCTATTGAAAGGTCCTGTTGATATCATCGCTCATCCCGAAGGTAATTATATGTTGAATAGAACTGGTGCACCCGCCATGACTGTTGGGGGCACTGGAGATGTCTTAACAGGAATTATTGCATCACTCCTCTCTCGTGGCGGAACTGCATTTCAAGCTGCAACTGCAGGAGCATTCTTATCAGGACTAGCAGGTGAATTAGCTGCACATGAGCTGGGAGATCATATCGTTGCTACTGATTGCATAGAAATGATACCTGCCGCATTTAGTAAATTCTAGGGCAACCTATCCTACAGTTGTTCAATTATTGGCATTTGCTCTAAGAGATTCCGTGCAAGAATCTTATTCTCTGGTGTTACAGGAATCCAAACTATTCCGACATCTGGTTGCCCGTATAGTACCACCGAATCATCAGGTGCGAGAAGTACCGCAGGAAATCCCAAGAGGTCTTCCTCTCCATCAACAGATACCAATGTTGTTGTCCTATGATGAATCGCAGTATCTATGGTTGACCAAGCCTCGGGGTAAATTACTGCTGCTGGATTGAAAATGAGATACTCCTCAGGTGCATTGAATTCTTTCAGGTACGGTCCCCTCTTTGTGATCCCGTCGATTATCATTACTTGTGGTGTGTATCCTTCACTGAGAATAGTTGCTGATGTGACATCTCCGACTGCAATCACTTGTTTAGGTGACTCCTCCTCTATCCTTCTCACAACGCGTTTCTCAGGAGACCCCTCTTTAACATCATAGACATCTCCCTTTGGCGTTTTTAATCCTGAGCGTCCTTCAAACTGGAGAATCCGGGGTGGTTCTATGGTCCCTCTCAATTTTCTACCTAGTCTATCGATCTGACCTTTCCTGATTCTTGCAGATGCAATTTTTTCTCCGTCATTAGCACGAACAGGTTTCAAGAATTCGATAGTATCCTCTACACCAAGCTTCTTTTTCCTGATATCTAATGCCCCCGACTGAATCTCAGTGCAGCAAGGTCCTTCGTACATCAAAAATGTTGCATCTTTTTCTATAGGAAGTAGGTCTTCATTCTTCGTGATTCCTTTTACCTCAACGATATCATCCAATTTACATTTGATTAGATATTCCTTCAGTCGTTCAAGCCGGACTTTTAGAGGTTGAATAAGATTTTGGAACTCCAGTCCTTGACCTACGAGTTCACCGTCAGTAACAGCCGCTACTGGATTGGGCATCTCCACTAATCTATCAATCATCACATGATGTCCAAGATGAAGACGGTCGAAGAGATTTAGTGCCCAAGTTTCCATTTAATTCACTCCTTTTGTACCGACCATTAGAACACTTAATATCCTTGGTTTCAACACAACTTTCAACTACAAGGGATGTAATTACCGGTGGAGATACTTGCTGTAGCAGATGTACACTGCCCGAGATACCTTGACGAGTTCAAAAAATCTTTGGCACTGTGTAGTGCACCTGATGTCTTCTTTTTTGCTGGAGACATGATTAATCGCGGCAATACATCCGAGTATGTAACTGTGCTTGATGCAATCGAAGATGCAATTGGTACGGGATTTCCTATCATTGCATGTTTTGGGAATGAAGAATACAATGAAGTTCGGAAAGAAATTATCTCTATTGTTGGTGATAGGATGATCTTTCTTGATGAGAAATCAATGATATTAAATTCAGGGTCTTACAAGACTGGAATTGTCGGTACACAGGGGTCTCTTGACAAAGCTACAAATTGGCAGCGTAGGAATGTTCCGAGCGTCAAAGGTGTTTTTGAACGACGCGCAAAACGAGCAGCCTCTCTATTAAAGAAGTTTGAAAAGATAGTTGACAAACGTGTTCTTTTGATGCACTATAGCCCTTGTTTGGAGACCTGCGAAGGTGAAGATGAAAGAGCCTTTTCATGGTTGGGTAGTAGGAAATTTTATCGAGTTGTTCGTGACCTGTCACCCGACCTTGTCATCCACGGACACGTTCATAATGCAATAACGCATGACGCAATGATTGGACCAACTCTTGTTCACAACGTGGCTCTACCTGCAGTAGGTTCTATCACTGAACTGAAATTGTGGGAATGAGTTCCATGAGAATTGCCGCAGTCGGAGATATCCATAGTCCCCGATTTCTTCCTATATTTGAACGGTCTCTCAGAGAGATAGAGACCCCAGATATTTTCCTTCTAGCAGGTGATATTGTCAACCGTGGGAAAATAGATGAATACCCCGTTGTCATCGATACTATAGACTCTACTCATGGGAAGATTCCAATTGCAGCCTGTTTTGGTAATGAGGATTATAATGAACTCTATCCCGAGTCTCGAGTCCGTGACCTAGTTGGGAATAGAGTGGTATTCCTCGATAACTCAACCCAGTTATTTTCAATTAGAGGTTCTACACTTGGAGTGATTGGTATATCTATAATCAATGAGAAAGTAAAAGACATACCTTCAATCCGAGTAGTCTTTGAAGAACGTGCTAGAATGTTGTCTGAGCTTCTGCAGGAACTGGCCGCTGTCTCAGATAATACGATTATTTTGTCTCATTTCCGCCCTGTAGAAGACACCCTATCTGGACAATCAGCATTCTCTTGGTGGTTTGGGGAAATAGTGAAAGTCACTAAACCCTCCCTGATTGTCCATGGCCATGTTCATAATTCTACTAAAAACAGAGTGATGGTAGAGTCCACGCCTGTGTATAACGTGGCTCTACCTGCAGTAGGTTCTATCACTGAACTGAGTCTCATGGAATGATTTTTTACTCATGCCCAGTAACTTTCATTGTTGGTTCGAATTTGTATCCGTACATAATGATTCCTCCCTGACCAAATTCCTTGATCTTTCGGAAACACGCACGAACTCTCATTCCAATCTTAACATCTTCAGGATCAACATTCACTATCTGAGCTGTTAGTCGGGTACCCTCATCGAGCTCAACTTGAGCAACAATATACGGTATCTGACGCTTGAAATCTTCTGGGGCTTGACGAACGATTGAGAATGAGTAAATCTTTCCTAATCCCTTGAATGTGTAATCGACAAGTTTTCCTTTTCTTCTGCATTCTGGACAAACAGGTCGTGGAGGGAAGTAGTATGTTTTGCATGTTTCACACCTGTTTCCAACTCCCTTGTACATTGATTTGATTCGTCTCCAGACTTGAGCAACACCTTGTTCTGCCATATCATATCATCTCCCAATAATGTGAACTATACTAGTAGCCCCTGTACCACCTATATTCACTGCAAGTCCTTTCTCTGCTCCATCGACTTGTCGTTTGTCTGCATCACCACGAAGCTGTAAAACTAGTTCTACTATTTGAGCGACTCCAGTTGCGCCAACCGGATGACCTCGTGCTTTGAGTCCTCCGGATGTATTGACTGGGAATTTGCCACCAATCTCTGTTATACCTTCTTCGAGAGCTTTGCCACCCTTTCCTTTTTCAACAATTCCGACATCCTCTGTCAGAATGATCTCTCCAATTGAGAAGCTATCATGTAATTCCAGAACATCAATATCCTTGAGTTCAAGATTTGCATCCTTGAGTGCGTTCTTGGTTGAGGTCACGACTGCATTCATAGTTGTGATTGATTTTCTATCATGCAATGCTAGGGTATCACTGCGTTGTTCTGATGATTCAATGTAGACTGGGGTATCTGTATATTTCTTTACTATATCCTCTCGACACATCACCAGTCCTGCTGCACCATCTGTTATTGGTGAAGAATGCAGGACTCGCAGTGGATCTGCAAGCAATCCTGAGTTCATTACTACTTCAATTGGTACTGCACGTTGAAACTGAGCGAATTCATTGTGTACTGCATTTGCATGGTTCTTGACAGTAGGTAATGCGAGATGTTCCTCAGTTGTTCCGTATTCATGCATGTGTCTCCGTGCCATAAATGCATAGAGTGCAGGAAACGTGGCTCCGAACATGCCCTCCCACTCCCAATCGCTTGCGACTGAGATTGTGTTCATTGCTTCTGTTTGATTTACGTCGCTCATTTTCTCAGCACCGAGAACGAGCATGACATCATGTTCTCCTGACTTGATTGCCATGTAGGCTTGGCGAATAGCTGCTCCACCACTAGCGCATGCTGCTTCAACACTATATGCGGGAATATCACCAAGACCACCTTGGTCCACAGCAAGGGCTCCCAGGTGTTCTTGACCAGTGAATCTACCCGCGCTCATATTTCCTATGACCATTCCATCAATATCTGAACCCGGGACACCTGCATCAAAGATTGCGTACATCCCAGCTTCAAGAGAAAGGTCTCTGAGATTCTTGTCCCAAAGTTCTCCAAATTTTGCCATTCCAACTCCGGCAATTGCTACTCTGTTACTCATACTTTGACCTCCTTAACCAAGTGCCTTGATCTTCCGCCTGAACTTAGCATATGTCGCATAGTTCACGTACGTTTTACGTCCAATATAATCATCAACTGTTGGAACTTCTCCACGACGTTCCTCAATAGCCTCTTCAACAGTTATTGAGAACGCATCACTTCCTGCACCTGAACCATAAGCAACCATGAATATCGTAGACCCCGCTTTAGCGATATCTAAAACTCGTGCTAAGCCCATCATAGCAGATCCAGAGTAGGTGTTTCCAATCTGACGAACAACAAGACTGTCCTCAAGCTTCTCTTTAGGAACTCCAAGTTGTGCACCCATTGCTACAGGGAATTTACCATTTGGCATGTGAAACACAAAGTAATCGTAATCATCGATAGTTGTCTTTGTTTTCTTGAGCAAGGATTTTGCTCCTGCTTCAACGTGCCGGAAGTATGCTGGTTCTCCTGTGAATCTTGCACCATGACTTGGATAATCTTCACCCTCTCTCCTCCAGAAGTCTGGAGTGTCTGTGGTGAAAGATACTGTTTCATTAATCGTAGCCAGTGGATTCTTTGTGCCAATTAGATATGCTGCGCCACCTGCTGCTGCTGAATATTCTAATGCATCACCAGGTCTTCCCTGTGCAGTGTCAGCACCAATAGCTAGACCGATTTTAATCATCTTTGATTTGACAAGTCCCATTGCCATCTGAATACCAGCTGTCCCAGCCTTACAAGCGAATTCCAGATCTGCACATGTCATATCGTGCGTGCATCCAATCGCTTCAGCAACAATTGTGCCTGTGGGTTTTACTGCATATGGGTGTGATTCTGATCCTACATATACTGCTTCAATATCTCTGGGATCTATTTGAGCTCTCTTGACCGCATTACGTGCTGCTTCTACTGAAATCGTGGCAACATCCTCATCAGGTCCTGGAACCGATTTCTCAAAGACTCCCAGTCCCTTCCCAATTGTCCCACTAAAATCGCCCCAGACCTCTGCAATGTCTGTAGTTTTAATCCTATAACGTGGGACGTATACACCATATCCTACAATACCAACCATTTGCAATTCTCTCCTTAAACAACAAATCGGTGAACGTCGAATTGCGTTACGTCATTATTTTACGGGTCTGGCTGCAAGGTCCTTTTGAACGTTGTGCTCTCACCGCTTATTTTGTAACGACTATTACCGATTGTTCTACATCACCTTGTATTATGCCGACGAATAATTGAGCTGGGTCCTACTATTTATGACTAACGAATGAACGTCGATGATTGTTGACTTCCTCTTATGGCTTCGTCGAAGAATGCTATGTGAATTAACCTCTTAAGGCTCGCCGCGAATAATCTAGTTGTGGTTCTAATGTCCGATGTACTCAAAGTCAAGCAAATCCTGACGATTAATGTTGAAGAATCAAAGACCGTTGCACAGTTGCTTTTTGAATTAGAGCTATCTAAGGATCATGTAGTCCTTGTTGATGGTAAGCGAGTTCCGCTTGATTTTCATATCAATGAAAATGAGAGCGTCGTTATTCTACCTCTCATCGCAGGTGGCTAAGAACAAGTCCGATTACATTCTGTCTAGAAAATCCTGTATGACTGGTTGCAGTTCTTTCTTACTTAGTGAACCCAATGTCTTCACGTGTTCTTGGAGTGATTCCGCTAGCATTCTTGATGTACCCGAGCTATATTGAGTTGCTCGCTTTGGTGTGTCTGCAACTTTTCTAGGTACACCTAATCTCATTGCTAGCTCTCTGAAAATCAATTTCCTTGCTGGAGTTTTATTTGGAGCGATGTTCAATGTAGCGGGTATTGTGAGAGCTACTTTGACAAAATCCTGGTCTAGAAACGGAAAGAATGCTTCAAGACCATGAAATTGGATAATACGAGTATCTCGTAAGATATTCACTCTATCAGTGATGGAAACATCCTCCCAGAGTGCTTCCTCAACTTTTTCTGTACCCTCCGCAATCATTAATTTTTCATATCTTGCATAACCTGCAAAAAGTTCATCGGGTCCTTGTCCTGACACAATCAAGGGATATCCACGTTGTTGAGCTTCTCGAGCTGCAAAGAAGAAAGGGATTGAAATCTCGATATCCATCCGTCTTCTTGTTTTGATAGAGTCTACTACTTGCGGAAGCACATTCCATAACAATTCTGAGTCGATGCGCACCTCAGTAATGTCCAGTGACAAAGCCTCTGCTGCTTTGGCAGCTACTTGTTCATCATGAGACCCCTCACATCGTGCAGTGATGAGTAGAGTATCCTCGCACATTCTACTTGTCATCAGAGCTGCAAGAGCGCTATCTACTCCTCCTGAGAATAGCACTGCACATTTTTCTCTTCCACGTAGATATTCAAAAGAATTCTCTATGTGGAGCTTCAATAATTGTAAAATTTCTTCAGGATTCGCATCACGCTTGACTTCTGGACGTACTGCAAGACCTGCC
This sequence comes from Candidatus Thorarchaeota archaeon, assembly GCA_004524565.1. Lineage (GTDB taxonomy): Archaea > Asgardarchaeota > Thorarchaeia > Thorarchaeales > Thorarchaeaceae > SMTZ1-45. The sequence goes on along the minus strand of SDNZ01000024.1, from coordinate 8,573 downwards.
ATTTAGACCAAATATCCTCTGAGTATTAGAATGCCCGTCTGATCCGAAGGAAGAGCTGAGAGGTCATGTGGGTACGTCTTGAAGTAAAACCTGTTTAACACCAGTTATTTTATTCAATCGATCATTGAGGGCATTGACTTCAACACTCAATTGTTGTGGTGTGAAATAACATTCGTAAAAACATTGATCTGCTGCTTGACAAATTCCACTTGTAAAGAGAATGTCCTCAAGTCCGACTTCCATAAAGACCATTGTGAGTTCTTCTAGGAAGCTCTTACTGAGTTTGTCAATTACGAGTTTTAGATACATAACACGTGAGCTATCTACAGGGTACATCTTTACGTTTCCATCCTTCATGATTAGGATGGTCAAACCATATTGATGACCTATTTTCTCGATGAACTCTGCTGGGAGGGTGATAGTGTCACCCTTCTCAATTTTAAGAACTCTTGCCTGAGTCATATCGCCCTTGGTCAAATGTTTCTGCCTCCGGACAGTCAATAGTCACCTTGTCAGTCTTTATTATATCTCTTGTGGGATGAACGAAATTTTACTTAGTTCCACCAAACCATCTGCGAATTCTTGTTAATGCTTCAATTTCAGGTTTTTCAACGACACGAAGATTCCATTTATAGAACTCTTGACTTGTATATTCAAGAAATGCGACCTCTCCTTCTGACCGAATCCGTTCCATCTCCTGGAGTTTACCAATAAGCCAGGCTTTTCTTGATACGGGCATTCTTGCTGTAGCCAAATCAAATAGCGATGGATGAAGATCAAATATTAACGCCCTTTCTTTCATGTATTCAAGGACACCTTCTTGCAGTGCGCTGCTGATTTTCTCTCGGTCTGTAAAGAAGGATGCAGCGACTGACATATTCGGAAACTTCTCAGGAATATTCAAGGCAAATTTGAATGATTTGTTGAATTTGGATAGATGAGTGGCTGCATCTAAGAAAAGTACTGTTTCAGGTTTTCCTTCAAACTCGTCCTCGGAAATATCAATATCAGAACGAGCAAGGTCACCATCCTTCTCCATCATGGTTTGAATAAGCTGGTCAGTTACTGGTGGAAGATCTTCTTCAGAGATATCATCTAGAGATTCGTAAGTCATTTCTTCATCATCAATGTCTTTCTTGTGTTTATCCTTCTTTGATTTTTGATCATCAATTGTCTTTGGACGTCGGTGTGGTGGAATATATCCAATCTCCTCAACTAAATGCTGGAGTACCAATGGAAGAAATAGATCATAGAGAGTACTCCTTGTTTCAATTACTAGAAGTATTGGTTTGAAAGAACTTGTTGCCTCTATCAGTCCCGATGAAAACTCTGGAGAATCATCAAAGAATTTCCTGAGATTTTCTTCTGAATATCCCTTCTGAACTCTCTCCGTCCATTCAAGATAGACTTCTTTCATTTCCTGTTTTCTTCGATCCTTGACCAGACTCATGAATTTACCCAGGTATTTTACGCCTCGTGTAACAGCTGTCGTTGGGCTGATGAAGACGGTCATTAACCCTACCGCTTCCCCTGCGTACTCACTTGCTTCTGTACTACGAATCTTTCCCATTACTTCTTCGGTAAGTGAAGGTGGCCCCAATTTTTCCACAAGAACTTCTATCATTCCAGGAAAGTCCTCAAAGGTTGCATCTGCAGGTCCGATTATTTCACCTACAGGTGATGCATCTGAGAGAACTTCTGAAAATACATTGGGTCTTTTTGCAAGCCAACTCAATGGGATTTTCAACGATGGATATTCATGAAGCCATTTTCTTTCAGTATCTTTAGGGCCAAAGTAGAATTTCGTTGCATCTGGAAATAGACCATTAAAGAGTTCTATAAACTGATCAAATCCCTGTTTGGTACTAAGCCCCATCTCGCCCTTTTCCATAGCATCCACAACCAGGATGAGGCTGGATTCTTTCTTTTTAGCCATCTTTGCCATAGTCAACATGACTTGTTTTGGCGAGAGGTATAGAAGATCACTCTCCGCATATGGTGCGTCATAAAATGAAAATAACCCGAATCGTCTCCAATCCTTCTTCGATAGACGTGTATTTGCTAGTTGGGAGAACCACTCATACCCACGTTTGTATCTAGGGATTGACTCTTCGTCTATTTCTGAGTATGCCATGTACTACACCTTGTATGAGGCCATAGTGGCCTCGTGGGCTTGTTTGTGGTAGAGAAGTGATAAAGCTTTGTCTATCAATCTGTACGAACACTGACAACAGCAAGCACGAGAGCCACCAAGACTATACCAACCACTACAACGTATCTCCAGTCGAGGGCGAATCCTCCTGGACTATAGGGATCTTCTGAACTTGCTAGAATACTACTTGCTCCTCCTAGTAGGTTCAACAGTTCACAAGCTTCTCCTGCGTACATCAAATTGCCATTATCTGCCCCAGGAATGTAACCCCATGAGCCATCTTCAACCTGACAGTTCAAAATGAAATCTATGACTATTGATTCATTTACAGATGCAAGACCACCTGTAAAATTGAGTAGTTTGAGAGCATAATATGTCGTCTTGAAGTTAGGATCTTCGGTAGCTAGTCCCTCTTCAAATCCACCTATGAAATCCTCATCGACTGCGTCTTCAATCTGTCTGGCAAGAATCCAATCAACAGCGTCTTGAAGTCCAGGAACTGAACTTACACTTGGCAATAAATCAAGAGCCATGATACCTGCTGCTGTTGCAGTTACTCCGATTGTATCTGCTTCTGGACTTAGTTTGAAACCATCACCATTACGGCAGTTATCTATCCATTCACGAGTAGCTGTTTCATTGGTTACAATATCCCACGCATTTAGAGACTGGTCGTACTGACTGAGGAAATTAATGATGTACAATGCTTGATATGTTGATACGATATCTGGGTTATATCCAGGAACAGCACCAAACGCACCGAAACTTGTTTGAGTTCGATTGATATGAGTTAACAGAGCTTCCGTATCAATATCAATAGATACAATTCCAGGATAGTCCGCTTGAGTCTTCAGCATGGCAAGTAGTGTTATTCCCATCATGTTCATGTTCATTGTGACAGGACCAACGAGGTATTCACTGAACCCACCATATCTCTTGTAGTCAACACTATCTGTATCATTAGTGTCTTCATCTATATCCCATTGTCGGATTATCAGCGAATCCAATACTTGAGTGAGATTGACCGGCGGCGGTCTGGCGACAAGACTTCCTAGTTCATTTAGAGCTAGAATTGCTCCATAGGTCGCGTCAACTCGAACGACATCATCAATTGGAGGACTGTATCCACCTCTCTCAACATCAAATCTCCCGCTGATATAGGATCTTAGGGAATCAGATCTACTTGCTGCAGCTACAGGTTGTGCTGTTGCTGCTACTAACACGAGCATAAATGCGAATGCAATTGTAATTACCTTGACCCTTTTCATGTCGACATCCCGGTCAAATTTTAATGCAGCTGAGAAGGTGACCTCAGCGTGTTGAGCATCGGACTTGGAGGATGTTATTAACGTTTCCCATCGTGAGGAGTCGTACTAACAACTATCCTGTGTTACTTGTATAATCAAACTTATGAGTGAATTTTGCGGTTGCTTGATAGGTTTGGAGGGAAGTGCTAATATGACTAGTCTAGATGATTCTCATTCACGAACTCACGAATGGACAATTCGATTAATTGCGGGTATGCACTTCATTAGACTAATTTTCCTCCAGACAATTATGATGATAATTATTCTCTCGTTCAACCGTACTTTTACTATCTCTGATATTGTTCCTGTACTAATCTTCATTCCTATTGTTATTCTTGATTTTCTGATTGGATTTTACATTTTAGATGGAAGTGCGACAGCAATAACATTTTCAACAATTTATGCAACTTTCATCTTTTTACCTAACATATTCAGATTGATTTTCCCTTTTTATTTAGACATTCTAACTATCCCCTTCTATTCCAGTTTTGTTGAGTTACTATTGGTGATGTTTATGGGAATATTAAGGTTGAATATAGAATGGGTACGTGATCCTTCTGATACTTCCAGTTTGTGGTGACAATTCCACAAACTGATAAGTGCCTCTCGTAATAATATTACTGGCAGTCGATGAGGCCATTATTATTATCGGAGCTTAACGCGATGAAGAAACGGTGAGCAGCTGAGACTTGCCACCACTCTTTTTATGCGTACCCTAATGGTCCTCGTTGAATTCGTCTGATGTAGGCATATGCTGAGTCCGCAGCAATTGCGCCATGCCCCACTGCAACTGCAATCTGTTTCATAGATTCGACGACATCTCCAGCTGCGTAAACACCTAGAATATTGGTTGCTTGTTTTGCGTTAACGAGAATCTCGCCTCTCTCATTAGTTTCTACACCAATACTCTTTGCTAGAGTACTCTCCGGTTTCGACCCTAGCGCAATGAATGCACCTTCTATTTCTAGAATCGTTTGTTCACCAGACTTTACATTTTCAAGAACAAGCGCATTTACAAGATCGTTACCTTTGATTTCTTTGACAACAGTATCCCAGATAATTTCCACATCTGACTTGAAGACATAATCTTGAACGATCTTCTCCGCTCTGAGTTCATCTCTTCGATGAATGAGATAGACCTTCTTAGTTATCTCAGCTAGATAGAGTGCTTCAGTGACTGCCGTGTTTCCTCCACCAACAACTGCAACAGTCTTATCTCTAAATAGAGGCCCATCACAAGTGGCACAAAATGAAACTCCTCGCCCAGTCAGCATCTCCTCACCGGGAACATCTAGATGTTTGTGTCCTCCTCCTGTAGCTATTATGATAGCTTTTGCTCGATAAACACCTCTACGAGTATCAAGTAAGAAGTCTCCATCTTCACCCTCACGTTCTATAGCACGAACATCAGTGATTTCTTTGATAAATGCTCCACACTTTTTGACCTGTTCTTTCATTTTGGTTGCAAGTTCAATCCCAACAATGTATGCGTAACCAGGATAGTTCTCTATCCCAGGACTCGTGGCTTGCGCACCACCTAGGACTTTTCCTTCAATTAGAAGGGTTTTGAGTCCGTATCTTGCTCCATAGATAGCTGCAGTCATCCCAGCTGGTCCCCCACCAATGACAATCAGTTCCCAGTCTAAGTCCTCTGTCACTTTGATTTCTCCGTTGTTTTCGACCTGTTAGTGCAGTAAAAACCCATCATTAGTGCTTAATCATTCTTTCCTGTGTGGCACTCAATCCCAATCATTGCAAGTTTATCGCAATCAAGTTGTGAGTTTGGTCTAATTTCAATCTGATTAACTGGTTTGAGTAAATCCGACATCCTGCTGAAAGAGACCTCTCGGATTGGTAGCCTCCCTCTGTGATAGAGAAACGCGGCTTTACGAAATCGCTCAGGGTCATAACTAAATATATGACCTGGGCTTACTACAAGTACATGATCAACCTCTGCAAGATTTTCCCATGGCCATGCTGAATCGTTGAATGACTCTATGATGATATGTTCTGCAGTTTTTTCGATCTCTGCATATGATTTTGAAACATAGTTTTCGAAGTACTGGTTCTCAAACTCTTGAAATGCTTCAAGATTCTCAGCTGTGAAAATACTTGAATTATGGGAGAGTTTACCCACTTCATCAAGACCTATGATCACTCTCTCTTCTTCCACTAGATAATCTGCAATGAGCATCGTAGTATCAAATCCATTGTCTACTGGTCGACTGAATCTTTGCATTACAAGAACCGCGTTAGCCCCAGCCAACCCAAGACTTGAGTGTAAGTTTTGCAATGGTCTCTCAATCCTAGCTGGAACAAAAAGACTGTGAATAGGATTTATCAGATAAAGATCGATCTCGAGGTCCAACTCAGCCTTAACACGTTTTGCGTCCTTTGATACTAGTCGACTCATCTCAAGACATTGTTTCGTGTGCTCATGATTATACCAGTAATTATGACCACTGATTGGTTTGAAATAGCTAACAGATTGCCCAGCATTTTTCAAGGTCTTACCAATCTCGATAGCAAGATGAGTCTTACCGGAATCAAAAGGATTTGCTCCTACTATCAATATTCTGGACATCTCGAATACCTCAATGAAAAAGAGAGTGAATGGAGCCACAAGGCTCCATTTCATCTATGTCGTTTGATATTACATCATTCCGGGCATTCCGCCCATGCCACCCATTCCGCCACCCATGCCACCGGCACCTGGTGGTGGACCTGAGGTTGCTCTGGCAGCGATGACATCGTCGATACGAAGGATCATCTGTGCTGCTTCTGCTGCTGCACGGATTGCTTGGCTCTTGACACGAGCTGGTTCGATTACTCCAGCCTTCATCATATCACTGCTCTTGCCCTTTTCTACATCAACACCGAACCAGAGTCCAGTGGTTGCTGAGTGATCCTTGTTCAGATCCGCAATTATGTCAATGGGATCATGACCACCATTCTCAGCAAGAGTCTTAGGAATAATGAGGAGTGATTCAGCAAAAGCTTCGATTGCTAGCTGCTCACGACCTCCAATCTTGTTGGCGTAGGTCTCTAAGCGCCTTGCAATTTCTGTCTCTGTTGAACCGCCACCTGCAACATATGTCCCATCTTCGACAACGTTTCTGACAACACAGAGTGCATCATGTAGTGCTCTCTCTGCTTCATCAACAACGTGCTCAGTACCACCGCGAATAACGATGGATACTGCTTTAGGATCTTTGCAGTTTCTGACGTAGACTAGCTTATCGTCGCCAATCCTGACTTCTTCAACAATGCCAGCTACACCGAGGGAGCTTGCATCTAGTTCGTCTAAGCTTGTGGCTGCGTTTGCGCCAGTAGCTTTAGCTAGCTTTTCTAGAGTGCTCTTCTTTGCCCTTCGGATTGTCATAATACCTGCTTTAGCCAAATAATGTTGAGCAACATCGTCCACACCTTTCTGGCTAACGAGTACATTAGCACCTGAAGCAATGATCTTATCGACCATGCTCTTTAGCATGCGCTCTTCCTCATTGAGGAATGCTTGTATCTGGTCGGGACTGTCGATCTTGATTTCTGCATCGAACTCGGTCTTCTCGATTTCAATGGCAGAATTAACCAGTGCAATCCTTGCACCTTCTATCCTCCTTGGCATTGATGCATGTACGATTTCCTTGTCAATTACCATTCCAGTAACTAGTTCAGTTTCAGTGAGGCTTTTACCTTGCTTCTTGATGATTTCGATCATATCAATGTCAGCTTTAGTTACACCATCAGTCTTGGTTGCAACCTGAAGAACTGCATCGACTGCAATCTTTGCAAAGTGATCCTTTGAAGCTGATACTGACTTGCTATTCATTGAGGTTGAAGCAATTCCAGTGAGTATCTTCTTGTCCATTCCTTCCATGGATACTGAAATTGAGTTGAGTATCTTTGTTGCTTCCTCAGCGGCTTTTTGATAACCACCGACGAGAATTGTAGGATGGATCTTTTTATCGAGCAATTCTTGTGCTCTCTTCAAAAGCTCACCAGCTAAAACAACCGAGGTTGTAGTTCCATCACCTGTTTCTTGGTCCTGACTCTTTGCAACTTCAACAAGCATTTTTGCAGCTGGATGCTGAACGTCAATCTCTTTCAAAATTGATGCGCCATCATTTGTAATTGTCACATCTCCGAGACTATCTACGAGCATCTTATCCATACCTCGTGGTCCTAGAGTTGACTTGACAGCGTCAGAGATAACTATCCCTGCCATGATGTTGTTCTGTTGAGCGGACTTTCCACGTGTTCTTGATGTACCCTCCTTAAGAATGAGGACGGGTGTTCCAGACAACTGTGCCATTTTTGTTCCCCTAACGGTTTATTTTTCGCAAACTCCTGAGATATCTATCTCAAACTAGTCTGCTATTCATTTGCTAAAACTGTACAAGCACTTCGGCTTGTACTGCTAATAAAACTGTGCTAGCTCTTCGCTTTTAAAACTTACCAACTGTCTCTTCTGAGTGAAAACTTGTACGAAATTCTGACATTCGATTTCTTTTTAATGATAAGTATCGCGAATCATGTATAGGAGGTAGATTTGAATGTCTGGAGAAGAAGATTCAGATCTAGAAATCTACGGGACAAGCCCAGGAGTCATAGCGTTCTTTATGATACTGATTTCATTGATTGTGCCACTTGGAGTTCTTCCCATGAATGCATTCATAGTTCTGGGTGGATACTTTGGGATGAATTCAGATTTGTTGATATATTCTCTACTCTGGGCATATTCACCAGGATTTCCATTAACCATAGCCATAGTCCCTTTCTTTATCATATTCAATATTTGGTTCACGCTTCCTCTAACAATGTTCAATATCGCCTATATCTGGAAGATAATTCGTTACTACCGAGGTGATTGTACAAGGTATAGTGCAATCTGGGTTGGTATGCTCAGCCTAACTGTACCTACGGTCTTTGCACTTCTTACAACTGGTTGGCTGAGTCCTGAAGGAGGATTACTCATTATCGGTCCAATTCCGATTCAATTCATTGTAGGACTTTTCTTCATGTACAAAATTCCTGGACCTGAGATGACTTCCCCTTGGCGTGGAGATTTAGTTGATCGCTATTGGTGGACACCAAAGCGACCTGATTGGTGGGAT
>SDNZ01000158.1 GCA_004524565.1 Candidatus Thorarchaeota archaeon | reverse complement strand
TCATTCATCAATGCTCGAGCTACAGCTAACATCTGCTGTTGGCCGCCTGATAGTGATTTTGCTTTCTGTTTGAAGAATCTCCTCATATCCGGAAATAGATCAAAAATGAAATTTAAGCGGTCTTGCACATCTCCCTTCAAGCCGCCCTTGCGTTGCGAAACAATTAGATTCTGTTCAACCGTCAGTGAACCAAATATTCTTCGGGTGTCCGGAACATATCCGATACCTTTTGCTACAATTTTGTGAGTGGCAAGCTTTGAGATATCTTCACCCTCCTCATCCAAAGCTTCACCTTCTACTCCACCTCTCCAAATAATTTTTCCTTCTTGAGGTGGGTAGATACCAAGTATTGTCTTCATTGTGGTTGTTTTACCAGATCCATTCCTTCCCAACAATAAAGTCACCTCTCCTTTTGGTACAACTAACGAGATTCCTTGTAATATATAGAAGGAACCAATGTACACGTGTGCATCTTGAATTTCAAGCAAGTTCTTCATCTGTACCACCAAGATAAGCTGTCAATACCTGTTCGTTTTGTTGAATTTCCTTTGGAGGTCCTTTAGCGATTATTTTTCCCTCTGAAAGAACAATAATTTCCTCACTAAGTTTCATAACAATATCCATCTTGTGTTCTACAACTAGTAAGGTTAATTGATCTCCGTATGATTCTTTGACTCTTAGGATTGAGTCAATAACCTCCGGTATCTCTTCGATTGACATACCTGCAGCAGGTTCGTCAAGCAAGAGAAGTTTTGGTTCTGTAGCAAGAGCCATAGCAATCTCAAGTTTTCTTTGTTCTGCGTGCGGAATTAATGCCGCTGGAACATACAGTCTTGCAGGGTCGAGACCAACAATTGTAGCAATATCGATGACCTTCTCATGAAAATTATCGAATGTGCTTGCCTTTTTTAATATTCCAAAGAAGTTCACTTTAGCCCCACTGCATCCCTGAACCGCCAACCTGATATTCTCAAATGTTGTCTGATATGGAAAAATATTGGTTATCTGATATGATCGGGATATTCCTGCTCGTGTGCGTTGATACATTGAATATCGTGTTATATCGCGACCCTCAAAAAATATCTTTCCAGTTGTAGGCGGGAACGTTCCTGTAATGAGATTGAAGAAGGTAGTTTTTCCTGAACCATTTGGGCCTATGATTGCTTTTACTGAACCTCTTTCTATATCAATACTGATATCACTTACAGCGACTAGTCCCCCAAAATTCTTGGTTAACCCACTAGTACTAAGGATAATCTCATTCTCTGAGGACAAATCAAGTTCCTCCGATATTCTCACTATTATATCGGTTATCTCTATGCATTGAAGTTTATGCGAATAATATATCTTTTGGATTTCATTAGAAAAATACTAGTGATTCTGTAATGGAAATCCCAAGTGAGTAAGAAAATTTTCCTTTAAGACGGTACTTACTTGAGAATGACTTCAATCTGAATCAATAGGAGACATGCACATGGATATGACTGCCTGGTCTTGGGTTGGGGATTGGACGGGAAGAAGAGCACTCCTCACGCCAAAGAGAGAAGCAATAATTGACAATATTCAGAAGAAGAAATACACATTCGAGATGATGGATCGGAGAGCGAATCAAGTAGCTAGGGTATTACTTGATTCAGGTGTGCAAAAAGGAGATCGCGTTGGTGTTTTTTCTAAGAATAGGTTTGACTTTCTCGACACTCTTTTCGCCTGTGGTAAGATCGGCGCAATTCTGACTCCATTTAATATTCGACTTACCACTCCTGAGATGGAATATCTAATTAAAAAAACAGATCCTACAGTTTTCTTTTATGATCCCGACTTAGGAACTCAGTTCGGAGAAATTCGCCCATTCCTAAAAAAACAGACTATAGTTGTTTTAGGTGAAAAGAAGTATGATGCTGACTCTGACATTTATTCACTTATGACCAAACAATCCTCGAGCGCGGTAGAACGACCAGAACTAACACTGGATGATCCTTACCTAATTGTATTTACCGGGGGTACAACAGGACTTCCAAAAGGTGCTGTTCTTTCGCATGGTTTAGTATTCTGGAATTCTGTAAATACGATTGTTTCATGGGGCCTAAGACCTGATGATATTCAACCACTACTATTCCCTCTATTTCATACAGGAGGAATCAATGTTCTTCTTGTTCCATTTTACCATCTTGGTGCTAAATCTATCATTATGGGGGATTTCGATGTGGATGCAACATTCAAGGTTATCGAAGATGAACACTGCTCCATTGTTATAGGTGTTCCAACGATGTTTAATATGATGTCTGAATCACCTCGTTTTGCAAAGTCCAACTTTGATAGTGTTCGTGTTTTCATTAGTGGTGGTGCACCCTGTCCCGTAGCGATAATGGAGAAGTATTGGGCTCGGGGTAAGATCCTCAAGATGGGATATGGACTCACCGAGGTCGGTCCAAATAATTTCTATCTTCCTGAGAGTGAAGTAAAGCGGAAACCATCATCTGTTGGTTTTCCGGTTTTTCATTGTGATATGAGAGTGGTTGATGACCAGGGCAATGATGTGCCACGAGGAGGTCATGGCGAGTTAATGCTTCGGGGACCTCACATCTTCTCAAAGTATTGGGATGAACCCGAAGAGACAGCTAAGACAATTGAACCTGATGGTTGGGTTCACACCGGCGATATTGTCACCGAGGATGATGAAGGTTTCTTTTTCATCACCGGGCGGAAGAAAGACATGTACATCTCTGGAGGTGAGAATGTTTATCCTACTGAAATAGAGGAGCTTCTGTACAAACATCCATCGATATTGGAAGCCGCAGTAGTAGGAGTCCCAAATGATAAATGGGGTGAAGTAGGAAAAGCTGTCATTGTACTAAAAGCTGGTTCAGACCTAAGTCAAGAACAGATTTTGGAATACCTTGACGGAAAGCTAGCTAGATACAAAATTCCGAAGCAATATGAATTTAGAGAAACATTGCCTAAGAGTGCAGCTGGAAAGATTTTGAAACGTGAATTATGAAACTAAATGGAGTTGAGAAATTGGTAAAGAATTCTATAGGAATCGAATCTATTGGTACATATATTCCAAAAGAACGACATACAGCAGAGTACATTTCAAGTCAGTCTGGAACCCCTATTGAAATCCTCAAAACGAAGATGGGATTACTTAGTAAATCAGTACCAGGGCCAGACGACCATACAGTAGCTATGGGTGTTAAAGCAGCAAAGATTGCAATCGAACGAGCTGGAATTGATCCTGCAAAAGATATTGACTTAGTCATTTGGGCTGGCGAAGTATATGCTGAACGTCCAATGCAGACTTATGCCATCAAGTTTCAAGGAGAAATTGGTGCAACCAAAGCTTGGGCTTTCGATGTAAATCAAAGATGTGGTACAATTGTTGTCGCAATGATGCTTGCAAAATCCATGATGCAAACGCAGGGATACAGACGTGTCATAATAGGAAGTGGATATCGAAATTCAGATCTTATCGACTATAGCAATATTCGAACTCGGTTTATGCATGACTTGGCAGCCAGCGGAGTCGCTATGATACTACGGAATGACTATGATCAAAATATTGTTTTAGAAGGCAGCGTCATTTCCGACGGTCAGTTCTCTGAAGATGTGTACGTTCCTGCAGGTGGAACTGTGATGCCTATAACATGCGAAGCAATCGAAAAGAGACTAACTTATCTCGATGTGACTGATCCCGAAGGTCTGAAGCAACGACTGGATAAATTATCTATGAAGAATTTTGTTGCATGCGTTGATCAATCACTAGAGAAGAGTGGATTCACTCGTGAAGACATAGATTACCTAGGGCTAATTCGGATGAAACGAAGTGCCTTTGAGTATGTTGCAAATACACTTGGTGTTCATCCTTACGAACAATCTACATATTTCGAAGAATGGGGGCATATGGGTCAGAATGATTCCATTGTTTCACTTGAAGAGGGGCTCAAGAGCGGAAAGATTAAAGACGGCGATCTTGTAGTTCTAACAGCTGCGGGAATAGGATGGTCCTGGAATGCAATGACGATCAAATGGGGAACGATAAAATGAACGATGTAATAGTAACAAAATATTCAGATATCAAGATGGGACAAACTGCAGAAGTAACCCATACCGTAACAGAGAAAGACATTCAGGTTTTTGGAGACCTCAGTGGAGATTACAATCCACTCCACTTTAATGAAGATTGGGCAAAAACAACTATGTTTGAAGGTAGAATTGCTCATGGAATTCTATCCGCGTCCTTCATAAGTACAGCAATTGGAATGCATCTTCCGGGACCTGGGACTATTTACATGAGTCAGAGTATGCGTTTCCTCGGACCAGTCAAGATTGGAGATACAATTACTGCACGAGTTGAAGTTGTGAGTCTGAATGATGAGAAGCAACGAGTAACTTTGAAGACCACCTGTACAAATCAGAAAGGGAAAGTCGTTCTGGATGGAGACGCCTTAGTCACTCTGATGAAAGTTGATCAATGATTAATTGACCCTCCTTTCACTCACCCTCTTTTGTCTTCATTACGAGTCTTTTTCCTCTTTCACTCTCAGGAATGAACATGTCTATGATTGACTTAGCAACAGGTTCAATATCTTCAGGGTCATAATTGGAGAGCACGAATACTGTGTGTCCTGAAACTCCGAACTTGAAGTACAATGCATTGAGTCCTGGAGATCCGCCTGCTAGTCCTACAATCCTTGGATTTGTATTAGGTCCTGCTTCTAGAGGAATATACACTCTTCCGCTATGTTCTTTGTCTAATAGAACTTCATTCGCAATGGCTCTATCGAGTTTGAGTAGGTCATAGACTGTTGATTGTCCCCCACCTGCAGAGCTCATTAACTAGATTGGCTCATGTTGGAGATTCGTGTGTCAATTGTGGTCAGTGTCAGGATGCCTGTCCAATGGAATTTCCATTGAGCAAGCTATTCACAATGGTGAACTCTCGACTGAGTGAAGTCTTTGACTATAAATCTGGAGTTGATCTTGATCAAGGACCTCCATTAAATACTACAAACGTTCAGGAATTAAGTATAGATGATGTATTCCTGGATGTATCTACATTAACTAAAAGAATCAAGAAATGATGGAGTGACTATAACTCATAGCAGAAGGATTTAGAACCACAGGACTGACTATCAAAGAGTACTATGTTTAAAACACAGAATTCTAAGCTTGGTTGCAATCAAGTACTGTCCAGCCATATGAAATATATTCATCCTATCATTTGGTCTGGTCGGTGTTGAAACGAATGATAAAAAGCTCTGAGTATGTAAGGAATCTGATCGGTCTTACAATAATGCTTGTCTATATCGTGGTTGGAGTAATCATATTATCGATTGGTGAACCTAATCCATACCTCACAATAGTTCGTTTTGGAGCATTATATGGGTACATTTCAATGTTTTTTTCCACAATTCTTTCTAACTATATCCGAGATGTTAGAAAGATTTTCAACAGACCTTTTTTGAAGATACATCACTATTTTGCAGCAATTGGAATGGTTTCGATAACTATTCATCCAGTTGTATTCTCCATCTACGCTGCAAGCCTACTTGTCTTTGTACCAGATTTTACATCGTGGTATGCTTTCTGGAGCCTAGCTGGCAGACCTGCATTATATCTCGCATACATCGCTGTTTTGGCAAGTCTTCTTCGAGTCAAGCTTCCAAAGTATTGGAGATATTTCCATAGCTTAATGTATGTGGTTCTGACCTTTGCCTTTGTCCATGGTTTCCTAATTGGAGCGAACTTCACTAATCCCTTCATTGTTGTTCTATTTCTGATAATGCTTTTACTATCTTATTTCACCGCAATTAGCCGATTTGTTAGAAAGAGAAAGAGTACCACTTAACACGATTGAAGTGAATTATTCCTTTGGAGAAAATCCAAAAAAAAGCTTAACTAATAAGCCTCTTTTTCAATATACAAAATATTCTCTGATTAGGAGGAATAACTGTTGAAGGCTACCAAAAAAGCATTCATTCTTTTTATTCTACTTGTAACGCCCTTGCTTCTCTTAGGAACCGTTAATCCAATATTTAACGATGAGGCAAAGGTACTACAAATTGATAGTCCTAAGAAGGTGAGTATCCCTTCTTATGAAACTCATGGTCCAATCTGGATATTAAACGATACAGCATTTGATCAAATGGCTACCAATGAGGATTGGGCTGGAGATGGATCACCAGGTTCACCATATATTATCGAGGGGTACAATATCACATCTGATGTAATTGGTATCATGATACAACATGTCACTGTATGCTTTGAAATACGGGAATGCTATATAGCTGATTTCACTGCCTGGACATCCTTTGGGATTGGTATCATCGATGCACCTCAGGCGTCCATTGTTGATACTGTAATTGAATCAAAACATCTGGGCATGGAGCTAGAAGATATCGACTCTCTCTCAGTTACGGGTTGTACACTTACGGATATTGAGGACGAGGGTATCTATGTTATTCACTGTGATGGGTCAATAATAGACGATTGCACTGTCTATAATAGCTATGGTACTGGTATTGGTCTCCATGAGGCAAATAATACAATGATAACGAATTGTAACATGACATTCTTAGACTATGGCTCTGGTGTATACCTCTATAATTCTCATTTTGTAACAATTAGTCATAATAATATATCCGAATGCGCCAACAGTGGGATCTGGTCAGTTAGCTCTCCCCATCTTACAGTTGAAGATAATATGATCCACAAAAATTACTTCTACTTTGGTCCCATGTGTGGTGTTCATCTCTATGCATCTCCACATGCAGCAGTCGTGGGAAATCAGATTTATAGTAATGCAAGAAATGGTATCTATGTTGAGCTATCGGATTGGGTCTACATCTTTGATAATGAAATCTACGATAACTCTGAACATGGAATCGATGTCCTCTTATCAGATAACGGTACAATCTTGCAGAATGATATTCATGGTAATGGTTGGTGGCCAGTGATGGTCAATGCGCTTTGTGGTATCTATCTTGGTAATAGCTTTGACTGGCTTGTTTCTGATAATTCAATTTGGAATAACACTCCTTCAGGAATTTCTCTAGAGTTTGCTGAGCGAGTCGAAATATCCACAAATCGTATTTTTAATAATACTGATTATGGTATCTATGCCTATAGTTTCCATTA
>SDNZ01000023.1 GCA_004524565.1 Candidatus Thorarchaeota archaeon | reverse complement strand
GCCCGAGCGGGCTGAACAGAGAGTACTCTGTACGCCATCATTAACATGAGGTCTTAACATTGCCAGTAGCTGACATCGAAAAACGTAGGTTAGCACAGCACTACTTGCTGTACAAGTCAATTTGCCGATACTGTGGAGCATCTAATCCATTGAAGGCGAAGAAGTGCAGAAAATGCAAAACTAAGGACCTCAGACCAAAGAGGCGTTCAAAGAAGTAATCTTCTGAGAGGACCGACATACACGGGCCGGTGGTCTAGCCCGGTTATGACGTCGCCTTCACACGGCGAAGGCCACGAGTTCGAATCTCGTCCGGCCCACCACCAAAATCAACAGCAATGGGGTATCACAATGCCAAAACAAATTACCGATGTGGAAAAATTCCTCGAAATGACTGAGGATGCAGAGGAATGTCGCGTTAAGAGAAGCAGCGAGAATGTGAAGCTGAAACTCCGTACTGCAAGATACCTCTATACTATTGTTCTTGAACCTCAGAAAGCTGAACAGGTTCTACAACAGGTCAAGTGCCAGATTGTAGAAGCAAGAGCTGGAACAAAAGAAGATTAAACCTCAACTGTTTCATTTAGCTCAGCAACTTGGGCGTTCCGTCCCTTTTTCTCTAACCTTTCAACTAGAGCTTCACATGACTCTGACTCACCATGAACTGTATAGAATTTAGGTTCACCAGGTATTTTCAGCAGCATGTCTAGCATCCCACGTGAGTCTGAGTGTGATGATAGATGATGTTGGCGGATATCTGCAGTCACTTTGAACTCTCGATCATTTACAACTACTTTTCCTGTTGCAAGAAGCTCTGCTCCAGGGGTTCCAGGAATCTGATAACTCACAAAGATAATCGAGTGCTTGGGATTGTCATGCATCATTTTGAAGTACAGATGTGATGCGCCACCCTTAAGCATCCCAGCGGGGGATATGATGATCCCGCCTTTCTTGACTGCTTGAGTACGGTCACGACTGTCATGAATAGTAATTGAGCGGCTTACTGCTCGTTGCAACGACTTCGGACTTTGGAGATACTGTGGATGTCGTACCAGTATATCATTGACTGCTCTTGCCATTCCATCAACATAGATGGGATATTTTCGAGGAATATTGCTTTGTTCTAGGATACACATGATTTCCTGACTTCTACCAACACCAAATGCGGGAATCAATGCAGAGCCGCCTCGTTCAAGGGTTTCCAGTACTGTATCCACAAGTCCCTCTTCTGTCTTTTCTCGAGGAGGATTGATTCGCTGAGCGTATGTACTCTCTGTGACGACAACATCATGCTTGGGAAGGTTCTTTCTTGCTCCAGGATTTAGCTGGGACTCTGTTGCATTGAAGTCCCCTGTGAATAAGATCCGCTTTCCGTTCACTCTGATAGATACCATGGCACTTCCGGGAATATGTCCTGCATTGAATAATGTGAGTTCAAAGGGAGTACCTAGGGGTATGGTTTCTTCATAAGCTACAGCTTGACATTGTCTTCGTACTAATGCAATGTCCTTCGAATCATAAGGTACATTTCCTCGAGATATTTTAATCATATCACGAAGAAGTAGTTGGCTTAGGTCTCGGGTTGCGGGAGTGCAGAATAATGATGCATCCGACTCTCGAAGAATTTTCGGTATTCCTCCTGAGTGATCAAGATGAGCATGTGTGAGAATAACGCCTTGAAGATCATCAGTAGGAATCATATCAGGAAAGGAGGGAGGAGTTGTGAACTTGACACCATAGTCCACTAAAACACTTTCTTTCTTCTCCTCAAGATAAAATCCTGAACGACCTACTTCTCTACAGGAGCCTAAGAATGTTAATTGTGCCATTAATTGTTACTTCCTTTAGCTTGCCTTGGTGTGTAGAACAAAAGGTTTTCCTAATGGCGTAATATTTAGCAGAATAGTGCAATTTTTAGAAATATACCATTTATAAGCTATAAAGCGAAATCTATATCAGATAACAGCGTACCGTTCCTGTGAAAAGCTACAGTTGTAGGCGGAGAGACGTCGGGTGACGGAGGAAAACACTGGCAAACCATCCAGCAGTAAGAAAAACGAGGGAAAAACACTGCGGGATAGCACTGGCATGGACTGCATACTAGTAGGTAATAAGAATGTCATGTCCTATGTCCTGGCCTGTGTCACATTGTTCAACAAAGGTGCAAGTGAAGTCATAATTAAAGCAAGAGGCCGACTAATTAGTCGTGCTGTAGATGTCGCAGAGATTACACGTCACAGGTTCATAGAAGACCTCGTTGTAAAACACATCGAGATTGATACTACCACTGTACAAACCGATAAGGGTAGCGAACTTAACGTATCAACCATTGACATCACACTTGCAAAATAGACAGCACCAAAAATTCCTCGCCCGAGGTCCGCTCCGCGCTGTGACTTCGAAAATCGCGAGGATGAACAAATGCGACTACCGGTCTGTAACTTCGACATAGAATCTGATATGTTGTGTCCAAACTGCCAAGCTAAGCTTGACCGCGGCGAAATTACTGGATTTGATATTCAATTTAGCAAGTGGTTACTTGAGAAAGAAAAACAATATCCAAGCTTAGATGAGTTGACTCTTCGAAAAGCTGCGAAAACAGGAACTAACTTGATTCTTGTTGTAAATAAGAATAACAAGGAAATACTGCTTGGTGAAGAAACTTTAATGCAAGAACTGACTGAAGAATATGGGAAACCGATCATTATCGAGGGAGCTCCAAAACTACGTAGGATAGTACGGGAGTTCATTGCTCCTGCAAATGAGGTTGGTGTGAATAGTCTTTGGTCTGCAGATGGTACAAAGGAAAACATCGTCATGCTTCGTGAAGAAGATCGTGAACGCATCAAGTATAGTAAGGATGAACTACGAGAGATTATCTCAGCTATTATGGGAGAATCAGTCCTCTTTGAGTATCAAGACGACCGAAGGCATAAAGTAGAAGAGATCGAAAAACCGGATGAATTCGATGAGAAAATGAAAGAATTAGGCGAAAGGCGTTTCTGATTTTCTATATCCTATTGATCGGATGATTCTTCATCAACTCGCGAAGCACTACTGTAGCATAGGATCCTTTTCTTAGATTGAACTTCACTAAGAGACCCGTATCCTGTATTGATGCCTCCCAATCAGTCAAAGAGATTGAGGTGTGATGGAAACCACCTGGAGCGTCAATGGATCTCATCTGTGGGTCTCTAAAATCCTTGAACGTAATTCCTTCAGATTTCAGGATCTCTTTTAGCATATCAGATTGTTTTGTTGGAGGGAGATGAGTGGCATATCCAGGAGAAGGTAGCGCTAATGCGAATTTCATTTCCGATACTTGTTGTCTGCGTTTTTCCAATGTTGACTCCGTAACATACAACCATGAATCGCGACCGGAGTGTGTTTCATCTAAAGCAATCAGGAAATCTCCCGGTTCTGGAATTACATGGGACATTCCCCTCTTCACTCGCGTACTAAGTAGAATATTGAAAAGAAATGATTGATAGGCATGAACCATTAATGTTAGGATTCTTGGGTGAATTCGTGATACAGCTCTTTGGTACTCGCCAGGTTGTTTCAAAAGCTCATACATCACAGTTCGTTCATAATGCAAATCCTTTGGAAATACATTAATGATTTTCTCGGTAGGTGTTAGGTCATCTGCAAGTTCTGATCTAGCATCAAGTAGTTCTTGGCTTTCATATTCGCCAGGAGTGCACAGCATAGATCTTACCATTCCTTCAAAGTCACGCTTGACTAGAAATTTACCGGAAATATGTGTAGTTGGACGAGCAATTCCAAAGCGTTGAAACCCAAAGTAGTTGAGCAGTGGAGTTGACTTGACTTCTTCAGCTACTTCTAGTGCCTTCTCTAATGGTACATCTAATTCCCGTAGCAGGATTGTAAATCGATTTCCATTGAGGTCTCCAATTTGTACAAGCTGTCGTGAATACTCAATGTCACGTATCTCTATATTGGATAGTTCCAAAGATCCTAAACCGCTTGCTGCACGAGTGGGAGCGGACATTCTCTGAACAGTAACAGCACGTTTGTCCTTGAGACCAGCATAGCTAACTAGATTTCGTGGGAGTCTTAGTGAGGATGCAATGATTGTGGATACATCCATTGTAGACATGCCCATCTTCTGAACTGTGAATTTAACGTATTTTGTCTTCTTTCCGCGGAGGTCGGGTTCTCCAAGCGGTCTATTCACCCAGTCCTTGAAGGTTAGAATTTCGTTATCGGTTGTTATCTCTTCAACAAGAAAGTCCTCGTATCGCGTCTTGAGTTTTCCACCAATACCTTCACAATCTGTTGCGTAAAGCTCCATCCCAACGGTCTTCTCTAGAGGATGCGCTTCTTTCAAAGAAATCCCTCTACAGTAATTTCAAATCTTTAGTGACTTTGTCAATTGCTTCAACCTTTGCAGGTCCGATACCAATTACTGTCAGAGTTCCAGGAGGTAATTCAGTCATGCCTGCATCTCGGATAATAGCGTGTGGAAGACCATGTGTGATAGCTTGTCGTCTTAGTTCCATAATCTCCTCTTCTGATTCTACTTTAACTGCAACTTTCTTCTGGCCCTCTCCCATCCATGCACGCCATTCTTCCTGCTTGGTCACTCGAGCTCTCTCTGCAGCACTTATGGCTCCATGAGCAACCTGCACAGCAGTCTTTCCCTTGCTCATACCCAGATCAGTTCGTACTGCGATGACCTGCTTATACTTGAATTGTCTTGCAGATATCATTTGAGCTCAACTGCCTCTTCGGAGGCGATAGTTAAAAACGTGCCCGCAGCTCCATTAGATTGGGATTATTATGAAGCACGATGCTATTGTCATTGGTGCGGGACCTGCGGGTCTTCTTGCAGCTAATGAGATAGCCAAGAGAGGATATTCTGTTAAGGTGTTAGAAGAGCATGAACGAGTAGGTGAGCCAGATCATTGTGCAGGTCTCCTAAGTACCTCAGGACTCAAACGATTAGGAATTCATTTACCACAAGATGTCATTCAGAATACTGTTGCTGGAGCAAGAATATATTCTCCAGCTGGTCATTCTATATTGATAGAGAGGGGAAAAAGAGAGGCGAATGTTGTAGATAGGAAGAAGTTTGATTCTTGGCTAGCATCACGGGCAATTGATTCCGGTGCTATTGTAACAACACAGACCAAGGTCAAAGGGTTCGTTAGAAATCAAGATAGAATCCAGAGCGTTAGCGTAGATAACGAAGAACAATATGCAAGAGCCTTTGTGATTGCTGAGGGGTCTCGATGTCGTCTATCAGGGAGTATTGAACTCCCAGTTGTTCAAAGAGCGAGCAAATACCCTGCATTTCAATACGAGGTTTCCGGAGTGGATATTGAAGAAAACATGGTAGAAATGTTCTATGGAAAACGGATTGCACCGGGTTTCTTTGCATGGATTATTCCGCTTGGGGAAAATAGAGCCAGAATAGGTCTAGCTGCTCGAAGCAAATCGAAGATTCGTCTTGATGCACTGATACATAATCACAGCATCATCTCCGAGAGAATGAAAGGTGCACGGATAGACCGCTCACTTGGTGGAATTGTTCTCGTTGGAATGCCGATATCCAAGATGACTATAGAAAATGTTGTAGCTGTAGGTGATACAGCTGGAATTGTGAAAGCTACAACAGGCGGAGGAGTGATCCTGGGAGGAATGACAGCAAGGGTCGCAGGAAAGATTGTTGCAGAAGCATTGTCTGCAGACGAATCTATTGCAAAATCCCTCTCGCACTACAATAAAAAATGCAAAGCCATGGTCTTTAACGAACTTCGCATGATGCATTTGGCACAAATAGCATTGACTTCCTTAGATGACAAGGGGCTGGATTCCGTTGTAAAAGATGCATCAGCCAAAGGACTTCTTGATGTAGTCAAGAAAGAAGGAGATATGGATCTTCAAGGGAATGTGATAAAGAGACTTCTAAAAGACCCTCGAATGATTTTAACCGGACTCCGAGCAATTCGATACATCAATCCGTTTTTATGAGCAAATAATGGTGATGAAATACCCAGAGGGAATCCAGATGACCGAGCTACAAGAGAATGGAGTATTGGCAATAGCTCAGAAGCTGATTGAGCAACATGTACTCTGTGACAAATGTCTTGGACGTCAATTTGGTTGGCTCGGTACGAATACAACAAACGATGATAGAGGACATTCTCTAAAACTTACATTGTGTATGTCCGCAGATGCACAATTAAAATCTGGAGAAAAAGAACTTGCGAGTAATGCAATAAAATTGCTTGCGAGTAATGGAATGTTCTCACCAGCAAAGATGATTGCAGAGAAGAATAATATCGATTACGAAAAACAAGATGCATGCTATCTCTGCACGATTGATGATGAATCAGTTTTTGCAAGAATCCCATTGATAGCAGAAAGGGTCATTGGATTAGCCAAGGATATTGAATTTGAAACATTCTTAGTTGGATCTATTCCACTTCCTTTGCTAGCAGAGCGTCAGGATGAACTGAGTGCTATTCATTCAATCATGCATGCTGAAACATTAAAATCTCATTTCAATCGTGAACTTGGAATCCAACTTCATGACCTATTGCAGAAACACGTTGATTTCGATAAGCCAGATGTAGTCTTCGTCTATTCGATGGAATCAGATGAATTGAAAGTACAGATTAATCCTGTCTTCATCTATGGCAGATACAGAAAACTGGTTAGAGGAATTCCTCAGAGTAGATGGGACTGTAAGAAATGTAGAGGTAGAGGGTGCGATGAATGCAATGGAACCGGTCGCAAGTACCAAGATTCGATATCTGAATATGTCGGAATCCCTACACAGGGTATTGTTGATGGATCCAGATTCAAGTTTCATGCTGCAGGAAGAGAAGATATTGATGTCCTCATGCTAGGAGATGGACGACCTTTTGTGATTGAAATAACAGAGCCTAGAGTGAGAACACCAGACCTTAACGAGATTACAAAGAGCATCAATAAGGAAGCAGAAGGGAAAATAGAGGTACACAAGCTTGTTCTTACAGATAGGCATCAACTCCAAAAGCTCAAGGAAGATGCCTCAACTAATGTAAAAGAGTATGAAGCTGCAATCGCAACAGATAGCCCTGTAACCAATAAGCAATTGAAGCAAGTGGAGAAAGCGTTCAAGGGAGTAGTAATTGAACAGAGAACCCCTCAACGAGTCGCTCACAGACGAAGTGATCTGATTAGAAAGAAGGTGATTCATGAGATCCGTTTTGAGAAGCATAACAATGGTCTTCTCAGGGCAACGTTCAAAGTACAAGGGGGAACGTACATCAAAGAACTAATTTCCGGAGATGAAGGACGAACTACTCCATCAATATCTGAGAAACTTGGGACTGGCTGCAAATGCGAAGAATTGAATGTCACAGCAATTTATAGTGTAGGTTCCCAGTAAGATATGTTCAACAAGAAAGCATAGCTGTTGCGAAATGCTTAAGTGGTGACCCAAGAGGTCATGCTGGAAACTCGGATGTAGTTCAGCCTAGGCAGAATACCGAGTGCCAATAATTTGTAGTGATGTCTTATGGTCAAAAAGAGTCATGGATTCCGAGCTCGCACACGTGGCCTGATGAGCAAGAGAAATCGTCAGAAAGGTCTAACTTCACCAAGTAAAGTGCTTATTGACTATGATGTGGGGCAAAGGGTAGACATTGTAATCGACCCAGGTTTCCACAAGGGAATGCCACATAGAAGGTATCAAGGTAGGACAGGTGTTGTTGCTGCGTTGAGAGGCCGAGCGATTGTTGTCGAGGTAAGCCTTGGAAATGCAATAAAGACTCTTATCATCAGACCTGAGCATCTCCAACCAAGCAGAGGCTGAGGGGATTCAGAATGCCTAAGGAGATAATCAGCGAAGAAGAAATTACCCTTCCTCAAGTTAAGAAAGTCTTGACACAGAGGGCAAAGGAAGGAGAGCTGTCATTTCAGCAATCAATAACTCTTGAACATGCTTCAACCTTTTCCAAGATGGCACCAGCAGTATCTGCCAAACTCGTGGAAAAATTGATGAAAGATTACAAACTCTCAAGAGCTCAAGCAGTTCAAGTTGTTAACATCGCCCCAATTAATCCCGAAGAGCTGAAGACAATACTTGATGCACGGTCATCAGATCTTACTGATGAACAAATCCTCGAAATTATTGATCTTATTGTTAATAAGAAATCATAATGATTCATCTTGAGTTCTAGTAGATCATTAGGCGCAATTCATTGCTTGCGAAGCTCGCAGTCCGATTACTTTTTATCATTACCCGATAATCAATACAGTAATGTGCCCGAGTAGAACTGGATGTGATTACGAATGGAAGGACAACAGAACAGGCAGTTTGAGACACATGCATACGTTCTGTCAGTCGTTCCTCCGAAAGAGTTCTTTCGTGATTCCCGACCCCGTGGGGATACAGTAATTCAGGGCGTTGGAGAATCACATTTTACACTTCTTGAGATGATACCACGCAAAGATATGAAGCTCCATCCTCAAGATCGTGTGTCCATTGATCGGGATGAAAAGAGTAAGATTGACCATGTCAGAAGACGCATATTCTTTGAAGATTTGGTTCCTGAAAGTGTCACAGAGCTTCCTCTAGTGATAGAGATGATTGTAACAAAACATGAACACAAGTTTGTTCAATTCTTCAACGAAGCAGCTCCAATAACAACAAGAATGCATTCACTTCAATTGCTCCCCGGAATAGGCCAGACATTGATGTGGGCGATTTTAGAAGAGAGAAAACGAGATCCCTTCAAGAATTTTGAAGATATAGCATCTAGAACAAAACTTCAGAATCCAAAGAAAGTTGTAACCGCACGCATAATCGATGAACTCCGAGAAGACGTAAAACGCTGGTTGTTTGTGCGACCTCCAAAACGTGACGAAGAAGAACAAGACCGGTCACGTCCACCTAGAAGGTAAATCTACCAGTAAATAGGTGAGTTGACTGTCAGACGATGAAATCCGTGCACTTCTAAAGAAATACAAGGTCAGACCTACAAAGAAACATGGTCAAAGTTTTCTCAAGAACCAAAATATCGCGCGGGACATAGTTAGTGCAGCAGGAATAACAAAAGAAGACATTATCCTAGAGATTGGTGGAGGACTTGGTATTCTCACCAGACAACTTGTACAAGAAGCCAAGTTTACTAATGTAGTAGAGATTGACCGAGGACTGGCAAGAGCTCTCCGTGATTTATTCGATAATTGTGATAATGTGAGTATCATTGAGGGAGATGCTTTGAAGGTAACACTTCCAAAAGTAACTAAGGTTGTTTCTAATCTACCATATAGTATCTCATCAGAGATCACTTTCCGATTGCTGCGAGAACTCGAATTTGAGCAAGCCATACTCATGTATCAGAAAGAGTATGCTCAGAGATTGCTTGCAACTCCAGGAACATCTGAATATTCCAGGCTATCAATTAACATCGGATATCAAGCAGAAGTTGAGCATCTGATGGATGTTCCCGCAAACATGTTTTACCCAGAACCTGCAGTAGACTCCGTTGTTGTAAGATTGAAACATAGTACAAAGAAACCTCGTGCAAAGGATGATACTGTATTCTTCTGGATGGTTACGGGTATTTTTTCGTATCCTAACAAACAGTTGAGAAAGGCTTTGAGAATCTGGTTTCGAAACTTGAACGTAGATAGAGACCTAGTTGATGTTGTACTTGATAATTGTCAGGGGTACATAGAGAGTAATGAACGACTGAGAACAATAGCGATTGAAAAACTAATAGTGCTGGCAGATGCGCTCTTATTGTTAATTGAGGAGGAAAAACTTCCTGACCCTAGGGGGAATACATTTTGAGCAAATCATTTGATTTCGATGTTCATGATGGAGTATATGCTCCAGCTGCAGACACATATCTCCTCTTGGATACCATCTCAATCCATCCTGCTGACTTTGTACTTGATGTAGGCTGTGGAGCAGGACTGGCATCACTTGTCGCCGCATCAAATGCACAACGAGTAGTTAGCATTGATATCTCATTACCAGCTGTTAGAAATACATCTGAGAATCTTAGAAAAAATGGATTGGTTCAGAATGTTTCAGTTGTTCAAGCGGACCTTTTCAAAGGTCTTTCAGATGAATCTAAATTTACCATGATTATGTTTAACCCGCCATATCTACCAGCTGATGAGATGAATACAGATATGGATCACGCTCTCATCGGGGGAAAAGAAGGATCAGAACTCACAGAGAGATTTGTGAAAGATGCTTCATGTCACTTAGTACTTGATGGAAGACTCTATGTTGTTGTATCGTCTCTCTCAAACAGTAACGCAATAATCAAGACGTTTCATGAGAGTAATTTCCAAGTTGAGCAGGTAAATGAAACACCTTTGTTCTTTGAAAAGATACAAGTGCTAAAAGGTATCTTCAAAGGACACAAGGAAACCGTTTTATAACACTCCTGATGAGCTCCTTGAAAGCAACCAAGAGACCGAGAGGGTACTGGCCATGTCAGAAAAGAAAACTACAAAGAAGCCTGCAAAAAAAGCAGCGGCTAAACCGAAGGCTGCCGCGAAAAAGACAACACCGAAAACTACTGCCAAGAAGACCACAGCTGCAAAGACTGCTTCAAAGGTCGAAACAGTAGTTAAGGAGAAGAGCATGGTCTATCTCGATTTCACCGCGAGTACAAAAGATGAAGGTATCATCTTTGATACAACCCATCTCGAGGTTGCAAAGGAAGAAGGCCTGTTTAGAGAGAATGACCGTTATGAACCAGCATTGGTCGTAGTAGGTTGGAACTGGCTTCTATCTGCAGTCGAAGAAGAACTCATTGGTATGAAAGTTGGAGATTCAAAGACTGTCGAAGTTCCTCCTGAGAAAGGAGCAGGGCTCAAAGATCCTACCAAAATAAAGAAGATTGCCAAAGTAAAACTTGCTAAACATGGCGCAAGAGGATACAAAGGGGAAGAAATCAAATTCGGAAATGAGCGAGGTGTTGTTACTGCAGACCTTGGTCGTACTGTTAGAGTCGACTTCAATAGCCCATTTGCTGGAAAGACCCTTGTTTATGATGTGATAATCAGAGAGATAGTTTCAGATAAGACCGAGAAACTCAAGGCAGTCCTTCAACGTAGAATCCCAGGAATTCCAGAGGATAGATACGATGTGTCAATAAAGAATAAGGTTGTAACTGTTGAACTACCTCAAGAAACAAGATACATCGAAAATATTCAGTATGGAGAGATTGGTATAGCAGCCGACATACTCAAGGCGGATGATGATATTAAAGAGGTCAAAATTGTGACCACATTCAAACGACCAGAGCCTCCAAAGGAAAATACAACCTGAATATTGGATAAGTAAATTCTATGTTCACTAAGAAAACCTTAATAACACTCCTCAAAGACGGGTGGTTGTCACTTGTTCTCTACGATTCATTTCTTAGAAGGAGTCACTAACCATGGAACCAGAGATGCAGCCCCCAGCTGAACTAAAGACGGGAACAACTACTGTTGGTATGATTGCTAAAGACTGTGTAGTCTTAGCCAGTGATCAGAGAGCCACTATGGGTTTTCTGATTGCAAATAAAACTGCAAAGAAGATCTTCAAAGTCACTGACCGAATAGGTGCGACAATTGCAGGATCAGTTGCAGATGCACAAGCAATCATGGATCTCTTGGCAGCAGAAGCCAAACTCTTTGAAATCCAGAGAGGCAGGCCAATTCGTGTCAAGGCATTGACCCGTCTACTTAGTAACATCATGTTCCAAGGTCGTGGAGCCTACATGTTGGTATGTGTCGTCGGAGGATTTGATGACGACGGCGCACAAGTCTTCTATACAGATTATGTGGGCAGCGTCATTCCTGACAAGTTTGTATCTTCAGGTTCTGGATCTCCAGTAGCACTCGGTGTTCTGGAAGCAGAATACAAAGATGACCTTCCCAAAAAGAAGGCAATCGAACTTGCTGTTCGTGCAGTCGCAGCAGCTATCGAGAGAGATGCCGCATCTGGCAACTCAATCCTAGTTAGTGTGATTGACAAAGATGGTTACCAGGAAATCCCAAAGGACACCATCATGAAGATTTGGAAAGGGCAATAGTGACAGTGTTTCTTACACTTGCAGCATGAACAATGCTACATCGTCAGCTCACATTCTGGTGTGTTGATGAATAAGATCAGGCCATTTAGGGCATTACTAGGCCTACAATTGTGGTGTGACTATCCATGCAGCCCAACGATGAAGAAGAATTTGTTGATATTAGAGAAGTAGTCAAAAAGGCACTTCCACGCTCAGCAGCGATAAGTACAGTAGAATTTGAAGGGCCAGAGATAGCCATATACTCTAAGGCACCAAAAATACTACTTGATGATGGAGACCGGATTAAAGCTCTAGCACGCAAGATGCGAAAACGTATTGTTGTTAGATCGGCTCCAGAAGTTAGACTGACTCATGAAGATGCTGAGAAAACTGTACGTGAACTAGTTCCTGAAGAGGCTATGATCACATCAATTGATTTTGATATCTCCAGAGGAGAAGTGATTATCGAAGCACAAAAACCGGGTCTTGTCATTGGAAGAAGTGGAACGACCCTTAGGGAAATCACACGCCAGACCTTTTGGCGACCCAATGTGATGAGAACTCCGCCAATTGAGAGCAAACTTATCAAACAAATAAGGTACATCATCCAGTCGGAGGCTGCAACTCGGAATAAATCATTTCGTGAGATTGGAAAGAGAATACACCGACCTATGATGATGAATAATAGTTGGATTAGACTTCTTGCTATGGGAGGATTTCGGGAGGTCGGTAGATCATGTATGCTTCTACAGACAGCTGAGAGCAATGTCATTATTGATTGCGGCGTAAATGTAGGAACGCCCAGCAAAGCATTTCCAAGGTTAGACATGCCCGAATTTAATGTCGATAAGTTAGATGCAGTTGTAATCACACATGCGCATTTGGACCACTGTGGTATGGTCCCATTTCTGTTCAAGTACGGTTATCGAGGACCTGTCTACATGACCGCACCAACGTTGAACCTAGCCACACTTCTGCAACTAGATTATCTTGAAGTTGCAGAACGAGAAGGGAAACTCAGACCATATCGAGACCGTGACGTAAAGGAGTCAATCCTTCACACAATACCTCTGAACTACGGAGAGGTCACAGATATCGCACCTGATGTTCGTCTTACTATGCATAACGCAGGTCACATACTTGGTTCATCCATTGTACACTTCCACATCGGAGATGGCCAATACAATATGGCATACACTGGCGATTTCAAGTTTGGAAGAAGTAGATTACTAGAACCTGCAACGTTCACATTCCCAAGGCTCGAAACAATGATTATTGAGAGCACCTATGGACATCCTACAGATAAGATGCCACCAAGGCAAGAGGTCGAAAAGAAGTTCGCCACTTATCTCAAGAGAGCATTAGAACGCGGCGGAAAGGTACTGATTCCTGTACTTGCTGTTGGTCGTGCACAAGAGATTATGCTTGTTATTGAAGACCTTGTATCAAAAGGAAGGATACCAAAAGTTCCTGTGTACATCGAAGGAATGATTGCACAAGCTACTGCAATTCATACTACTCATCCTGAAGCTCTAAGCAAGAAGATACGAGAGATGATATTCCATCAAGGCGTGAATCCATTCCTATCAGAGATCTTTGTGCAGGTCGATAATCCAGATCAGCGTGAGGAAATCACTGAAGGAGAGCCTTGTATCATCATGGCAACATCTGGAATGCTCGCAGGTGGACCTAGCGTAGACTACTTCAGATTATTAGCCCCAGGCGAAGAAAACATGCTTACTTTCGTCAGCTATCAAGGAGAGAATACTCTCGGTAGGCGTATCCAAAAGGGATGGAAAGAAGTGAACATGAGAAATCGTGATGGTCAGACAACAGTGATTCCAATAAATCTAGAAGTAACTACTGTGGAAGGATTCTCAGGTCACTCGGATAGAAAACAAATCCTGAACTTTGTTAAACGGTTAAACCCAGTTCCTGAAAGAATCATTTGTGCTCACGGTGAGGCATCAAAAACTATTGGATTAGCATCTACAATACACAAGGCAATGAATATTGAAACAAAAGCCCCAATGGTGACTGAGACTGTCAAACTTAGGTAAGTATCTTCATAATTTGACAAATGATGGCGTGATAATCATACACCCATCATTAACCAGAGCAATATCAGCCTGATACCCTCTAGTTGCACCACGAATCCTCTCAATAATGCGTCGCAATTCGATGTGCGTTTGATTGTTCCCATCATTCAAACGAGAGATGTCAAGAAGAACAATATTTCCATCTTTGATTTCTTCTACGATATAAGGTACATCAGCAAGTGATTCAAGTTTCTTGGATCGAACAAATATTTCTTCAAGCTCACCTAGCCTTTTGAGCTCCCGAACAGGGTCTGCCTGAATGGATTCTGTAGCTGGAGAAAAGAGCCCAAGGCTAGGAATTGATCGAGTAGTACTGATTTCCTCGGATATGTCATCATTTTGTTTTCGCCTAAAGATAGACCTCATCATGAGTCGCCTCTGTTATCCAAGATACTCAAGTGGATGTATAAAGAAAAGACCGAGTATTATAAGACATGAAGTTAGAGCCAATCTTTATCACAATGAGCAGTTTATAGAGAATGAACAAGATGTCGGCGCGTAGTATGGAGGAAGATGTACAATCTCGATTGCGAGGGCAACTAAAAGCCCTGAGCAATCGTCATGCAATCGAGATACTGCAGGTATTGAATCCTCAGACTGGGGAGATCGTTCCAACTCTGGGCTGGGACAACTTAGTGGAAGGACTGCTAGCTCTTGAAGATATCATGAAACCCGAAAGTGGTCCCAATGGAGAGAAAACCCATGATGAGGCAATCTACGAAGAAAAACGCCAAGGTCTCATGTCTGGGGGAACCATCTATGAAACTATGAACAAACTGGTGAAAGTTGGATTTGTTATTTCATCGGGAGATAAAGGAAGAAAACAGCGCGGTTTTATGATTACGCACGAGGGGAGACTTGCGCTCGCATCAGTTGGGCAACTTGGAGGACCTGTGGGAGTAGGGACAGAAGTTCAAAGAGCTGCAAAGACACTATTGAAACACAAGAACTTCGTCAGTCTACTTCCTGCACAGAAGAAGTTTGTACAGAAGTTTGGCGACATTGATGAAAACCTTGTGATTCAGATGCCACCAGGATCTGGTAAGACCTTCTTAGCAATGATTGTAATTCTACTCAAATTGCAAGAGGGGAAGCGTTGTCTCTACCTAAGCCCATATACTTCTCTAAGTCGCCAAATCATAGATGAGTACGGAACCCTGCTAAATGACCTTGGCTATTCTGTTGTGCGTCATGATGGAATCGCACGAGCATCAGATGAGGAATTAGAGAAAGCAAATCTTACCGTAGTAATGTATGAAACTTTTGCTACAGCCTTACTTCAAAAGAAGAAATGGACTGATAATATTGGATTGTCAGTGATTGACGAGCTAACTGAGCTTGACTCATTCCAACAACATCTTGAACCACAGGATATAGGAACTGACAGAAGCGTCAAACTGGATCTCATAGTATCCTTACTTAAGGAGAATTCTCAGATAATCACCCTTTCATCTAGATTTGGGAAAACTGAGGAAATAACGGACTGGCTCAATGCCTCTATATTTCGACCTGACGTGAGACTCACCCCCGACGAGTTCATTGTTTCCGAGAAAGAACAGACAATTACTATCGAGAGTAGTGATGGTACACAACGATGTGTTACAAAACATATAGATCCACTTGATGCAATAATGGAGCACCTTGAAAATTATAATGAAAAGTCAATACTGATAGTTGTAGGCTCAAGATATGGAGCACAGACCTTGGCAAGAAGTCTTGGAAGAAGCCATCCAAGGTCAATCAAAGATGAATCCATAGAACACATCATTGGTCTTGGAGAAAGCCTACCTCTTAGTGATCGACTGTTTCAATCCCTAAAGGGAGGGGTTGCATTCC
Source organism: Candidatus Thorarchaeota archaeon (assembly GCA_004524565.1). Classification (GTDB taxonomy): domain Archaea; phylum Asgardarchaeota; class Thorarchaeia; order Thorarchaeales; family Thorarchaeaceae; genus SMTZ1-45. The sequence goes on along the minus strand of SDNZ01000023.1, from coordinate 10,793 downwards.
ATCATTCTGGTCTAGATGCAGGCGTACGACAGCGACTAGAACAGGCTATTAAAGATAGGATTGTACGAACAGTTGTATCAACTACTGGAATAACATCAGGGATGAGCCTACCCTTTGATTGTGTCGTAGTTATCTTGGATCCCAACATGTATTTCCTGACCACGAGGTCTCGCTATCTGCAGATTGCAGGTAGAATAGGAGAATATCACCTTGGCCAATATGGAGGTCGAATATACATTGTATATGAAGGACCTTCCCGGGTATTCCCAGATATCCAAACAATGGAAGAAACTCTACTACACAAACCCCTTACATCACTCAATCCAGGTCCGGTCTATCCAAGTCTTGCAGTAAGTGTTCTGGTAAGAAGTATGATCAATGGAAAAATAGCAAGTCGCGAGGACCTGAAGAAGAAATTCTTTGAGTATATCAAAGGAACATTCAGGGGAACAAAAGACTCTACATATACTTCTCAGATGAGTAAATTCTTTGGCTCAGTATTCAAATGGCTTTCCAAAGAGAAGATGATTGAAGAAAGCGGAAAAGGATTCAAAATTACAAAAGAATCACGAGCTGCCATTCTTGCAGGTATCGACCCTATCGATTACATAAACACTAGAAAGATGCTAGCAAAATTGAAACAAGAAATTGAGGAGTCACAACTTATCGATACCCTTCTAGAATTCAGACTTCCTCAAGCAATTAGACCCAGAACTCTTGTACCTTCGAATGATGAATTGAAGGTATTGGAACTTGAAGCTCCTGCAGAGTGGTACATGAAACTAGTTCCTGTGCGTCAAGAGATCAAGAAATCAGTGCTGCAAAGATGGATTGATGAGCAAGAAGTGGCGACAATCATTAAGGAAACTGGAGAGAAGTCAAGAGGTATCAGTCTTGATGAGGGAGACCTAGACTCACTTCTTGGTATCTGCAGTACTGTAGTAGAGAGCATAAGCCGCTTCTTCTATGAAATGAAGGAGAGAGACCTTGCTGAACGTTTTAGTGTCTTTAGTAGGCAATTACAATTTGGTGTGCATGCCGATCTAGCTCGTTCAGATTTACTTGAACTGCATCTATTGCAAGGTGATAGTGGTCTTTCAAGTCGATTGTCAAGACACACTGCTAGAATACTATATGATAATGGTTACACAACAATCTCGGATGTAATTCGAAAAGATATCGATGCAAGTAAGAAAGGACTGGCTAGGGATAGATTCTCTCAAAACTGTGGATTGGATGTGGATTTGGCTAAAGAGGTATACAAAGCCGCTATGATGCATATCAGAGCACAACTTGAGGGGGATGATGACGACGAAGACGATGAGATCTAAAGTTTACCAAAGTCCCAGAGATCATCATTGATGTGATGTATAGATTTCACAACTTTGCCGCTCGTTGCGGTCATAAGGTCTCTAGCTGAGAGTTTCGATACTCCTACTGCTAGCGGTTTTCCATGTCTTTCATCAACAATTGCCACAATACTATCTGCGGACACAGCATCATCAACCGTTGTTACTCCAGGTCTCATGATATCTGCGCCATTAACTACGAACTTGACAGCACCCATATCCACAGTCACTGTGGGGATTGATATGATACCATCAAGAAGCGCTCGTAGAGTAGGGTAGTTTCTACCCTCATATTCAAAGAAGATTATCTCATTGTTGAGGAGCAAAATTCTAGAACCATCATCAAGAATTCCGCCTTCCAATTTTGCCTTAGCGTCCAGTCCAATTGATGAACCCAAATCGCTCTGAATCCGCTCGATCTCTTCCCGTTGCTCACGTTTTTTCAGAAGATGTCGTTTCTTAATTCGTTCTATCTTTGGCATATCAAATAGATATGGCTGGGTATTCCTTTTGAAGCCTACGAATACTCTATTTTTATGAAGTAGTCAAGCGTCGCCATCGTCATCTTTTTAAGCCATCTCCAAAGAGAAGACCGAACATCATATGACCATCGGCCATATGTTGTCACTTCTGTGTTGGTGATTCAATGAACTCAGGCAAACCTATGGAGCTACTCCAGACCTCAATTGGTTCACAAGTACTTGTCGAACTGAAAGGTAAAAAGATAATCAGGGGAAAACTCAGAGGTTTTGATACACACCTCAATCTAATACTTGAGGATGCAGAAGAGATCTCAACCGATGCAGAAACAAATGAACAGACTATCCAACAAGTTGATACAGTGATAGTTCGAGGCGACAATGTTGTAATCGTCTCACCTCCGCCAAAATAATCAGGGGCAATAATCAATGGGAAGAGGTACTCCATCAAAAGGTAAGAAAAATAATCCACATCACATACGATGTAGAAGATGCGGTCGGAGGTCATATCACGTCAGGCATAAGAGATGTGCAGCCTGCGGTTTTGGTGTATCCAAAAGACTCCGCCAATTCAACTGGGCACACAAGAAGGTTCACGGTATTCGAGTACGTGGATAGAATTAGGTAACCAGCAATTCTACTATTCAAAATCATCCTTAACAGAGAAGTCATTGGGATCTAGAAGGGCAGGTTCGCATGGAGGTATAAGCTCCAGTTTATCTAAAAATGGAATTAAAACTACTAGTCCACCATTATAACTTTCTCGCAATAGTCTTCCCTTACGAAAGTGTCTAAAAGTAATTCCTTCATAGATGAGATGAACAAAGAGTTTGATGTATATCGCCAAAATCATGATAAATATTATGATGAAAATGCTAACTGTAAGGACTAAATTCTGCGAGAACCATTCCATAATTTCAGCTTGCAATGAAACTTCCACCTGCGATATTGGATTCATATGATATGATTTAATCTCTTTCATGCGCACTCTCTAAGTATATCTCACGTATCCACGGTGAATTCTTCATATACCATCTCAGAGGAAAGAAAGTTAATACGTTTTCAAGAGATACTAGATTCGGGGTATCATATGCCAACACGTATAGTACTTCAGAATGTGGAAGAAGTAGAAAGTTTACTAGAACTTCTGAAGAAAGATTTTGCTAATGACTATAGGAGGATATGGTCATTAGAAGATAGAACAATTGCTGTTCTGGTATATGAGAGGTTGGGGTTAATTGGAGGGTATACTTTCACTGTAATGACGGTAGTGGATTATTTCATTGAAGCGCGAACTTGTGAAGTACACATACGTTACGTCGGTGGTAATTTTTCATTTTTTGGAACTGGCAAGTCAGAAGACTTCATCAAGATAATTACTAGTCGTATTGAAACCCTCGCAAAAGAGAATTTGTGGAAGATCGAAATTACTGAAGTCAAAATTAGAAATGCTGGAACATTGTGTCCCAATTGCAAAAAGGCATACAAGTATCCCGAAGAGAAAATAAGAGAAGACGGAACAGTTGATTGTCAAAACTGTGGTAAACCATTCTTACTCCACGATAACCAATGATGCAAAGAAAGTAATCTATATAACTAAAAAATTAACTATTGTTATGATTTTAATGAGCGATAACAAGACAAAGCCTACAGATGTCAAGGTAGAAGATTTCTTGAATGCTGTAGAACATCCTACGAGAAAGAAGGATGGGCTTGAACTTCTGAAGATTATGAAGGAAATAACCAAAGAGAAACCTGTTATGTGGGGACCCAGTATTGTTGGCTTTGGGTCGTATCATTACAAGTATGCAACAGGTCGTGAAGGAGATATGCCACGAACTGGATTCTCACCTCGTAAGACAAAACTGACTATCTATATCATGCCAGGATTCGAAGAATATGGAGATTTGCTTGAAAATCTTGGGCACCATACACTCGGAAAATCATGTCTTTATATCAATAAACTAGCTGATGTTGATATCGATATACTGAAACAGATAATCGAAAGATCCCTTAATTCATCGATAGAGGATAGATAGCATCAATATTCTATTTTATGCCAACGCCTAAACACAAAACCAGTAAGTGTCAAAAAAAGATACTGAGAACAGGAGTATACTCCTGTTCCCAAATGTTTCTCGTACGGATTTCAACTATATCAAGGATTGAAAGTACACGCATTGTACCAGTAGATTACCTCAGAAACTGCAAATGCCCCATCAATGTAGATTGATGGCACAAATGCGAACATCCCATCATATATTGCTTGAAAGGTTAGGAACGTTCCAAAATAGCTAGGATTTTCTACCACTAAGAACCCTTCATACCATGTTCCAATGTAGAAGTACTCGCTGGATGCTTCATCGTAGTACCAGATATCGATGTACAAATCAACAGTCACATCATTTAGACTTAGGAAGGCAAAATCTACAAAGATATCAATTGTATCATCACAGAAATCACCATCAGCATCATATGTATAGTAACTGAGTGAGTACATCCAAGGTACGTCAAAATCAGATATGAAGTACCAATCGGTGTAGACAAAGTAACGGAAATCTAATTCCATTCCATTGGTTGCGTCAAACAGAGTAATCCATAGCTCAAAGTCTGTATAGTCATCAAATACATTGCTGGCTATTTCTGAAGCGGGTATTAGAAACTCAATAGATAACAGACCAGATTCATATGCCATGAAGTATTGGTTATACATTCCAACTAAGGAGCTATACATTGTAGATGCATCGCCCCAGACATACATATCTAGAATGAATTCTCCCGGTTTCTCCACATCGACTGTGATGCTAATGGCAAGGTAATCGAACAAGCCATTACCATCAACATCTACTCCATAGTCTGCTATAGAGTGAATCAAAGCAGCAGGTTTTGCTCCAGGTAGTTGAGTATAATCAACTTCAATCAAACCACTACGTCTACTATTGAAGACATAAGTGAATTCTGGGTCATATCTAGCTATATCGATCATCTGACACTCCATCAAGCCTTGGTACTCGTACTTGCAGATTTCAAGACCATCTAGAATCACTGGAACGATATGAGAGCCAGGGGTATCAAAGTAGAGAAATGGAAAATCAACAGCATTCACCCTTTGGTCTATAGGGTATCCACTAAAGTGGATGATAGAATCGAAGTAGCCTGCATAGCCTACGTCGAACTCCATCAAGACTTCAATGCTCTCAGCTTCTCCATCCCCATCAAGATCCAAATAATTTGATCCAAGAATTTGAGTGAACCTAACTCCACAAAGATCAAAATCGGAGGCAGAGTATGAGCTAGTTTCATAGTTTTGAAGCTCTGCAGCATAACCAAGAAATTCTATGCCATATGGACCAAAATCATATGCCTCTAACCAGACGTATAGAGCCAAGAATGGTCCATCACAACCAGCTCCATTAAGGAGCTCACCACTTATTCGAATCTCGAGTGTATGATAGCCAGATTCGAGCCATATTATGTCATTGGAACCACCACTACCTTCAGTAGCAATCATCTGATCTGCAATTGACCAGAACCACGGGTGAATAACTGCAGAATAGTATCCTGCGGATTCGATATAGACATTCACATCAAATACCAAGTAATCGAATTTTGTATCTCCATCTGTGTCCAAACCATAGTCTATGACACCAATAATCTCGCTAACTCCTGTTGTGGAAAATTCAACTGAATCAACAGAGTTTGGTTCTTCCCCGGTTACTAGAGATTCTACTTGAACTTCAGCTTCCTCAGCACTATAACCAGAAATTCCTCCTTCAATCATCCAGAGGTTGTATGGACCAGATGTGTCTTCGAAATACCATGGATCAATAAGCAGAGACCAAGGATCCACTCGCAGAATATAGTATCCAGCAGATTCTGTGGTCAGAACTATTTGTTCAGGACTAGAGCCTGGCGATCCACTAATCCCGACTAATTGTCCAGTTTCGTTGTAGATAGCTAAATCGTAGTCACAATAACTGCCACCGAAACCGTCTAGAACGAATGTATATGTGTTATCAGCCTCAAGCCATACCTTGTAGAAGTCAATATCAGAGAGATACCCTGAGTAGGTACCAAATGAAATCTCGGTAGCACCAGGGAAGGTGTCACCTGCATCTGTTCCTGTAAGAGCGTCATCCTCTATTTGGACAATCTCAATGGTGAGAGTCATTTTAGTCGTTATCAGACTTTCACCACCCCACGACCATGGAATTCCTTTCCAGAAGTAAGCAGTGATGTCTCTTGACAACTGGGTTCCAAGTTCTGCATTTGAGGGAGCTGTTACTGAGAACGGTATGAATTGCTGACCATTACTTGGGTCTCTACAGAAGAATTCCTTCCAGATATCAGGAAACATACTCTCCCTATCAATCACGATTTCAAAACTATGCTTCCTGTCGAGTCTGAACCAAGGCTGAATTCCATCTCTCCTGCTATTGATATAACTAAAGTAGCCACTGAAGGTTTCTCCAGGCGATAGATAGAGAATGTCTTGGTCATTGAAAGTTGGAAATAGGATAGCCCTTTGCCTACTCCACTCTTCATGGGTAGCAACCAGATCAACTAGTCCAGCTCCTTGTTCGGTGGTTGGTAGACCAATATCCTTTGCATTTGCCATGAGATTTGCTTTGATCATGTCAGGATTTGCTCCTGGGTGAGCTTCAAGCAGCAGTGCAACAGCACCAGCAACATGCGGGGTAGCCATCGAGGTTCCACCTCCTATACCATAGGTCGCCCCAGGCAGTGTTGAGAAGATATCATCACCAGGTGCCGCGATATCTGGATCATAGTGGCCATAAACACTCGGACCTCTTCCTGAGAAGGCGGTTATGAGGTCATAGGTATCTGAAGCTGCAACAGTAATCACACGGGGACCAGTCCCAGGACTTTGAACCGATGAAGTTGCAGGTCCATCATTTCCTGCTGCAATTGTTACTACAATTCCTTGCTGCCACGCATAATCAAGAAGGTCATCCAGTGGGTCAAGACCCCAAAGAGTGGACCCACCAATGCTCATTGTGATGATATCAGCATTATTTAGAATTGCCCATTCTACAGCTTCAATCATCCAGCTAGTTGCACAACCAGAGCCGCCACAGACCTTTGCATTCAAAAGAAATGCATCAGGAGCGACTCCAATCTGATATCCATTTCCAGCTGTTGTTCCTGCAACGTGAGTTCCGTGTCCATTATAATCCTCAGGACCCTCATCAGGAATACCATCAAAGTCATAATCAACAAATGATTGTTGAGCAACAACCTTGGTACTTCCATCACGATTATACATCAAATCTGGGTGGGTGGAGTCAATACCTGTATCAAGGACAGCAATTCGGACACCCTTTCCAGTGTATCCAAGAGAATGCATATCCCAGGCACCAATTCGTCCTTCACTACTGTATATACAAAGTTGGTTTTCAATGTCCTCATGCTCATAGATGCTGTACTCAGGTGCTGCAAGTAGCTTGTCATCTGTTACTCTTGTAATTCCTCGAGTTTCCATCAGTAATTCAGTAATCATTGCGGTATTTGGTACCATAACATACGGTAGTGTTTGCAGGCGAGTGAAAGATACCCCAGACTGTATCGATGCAGCAAATGTGTCCCGTGCATCCGAAGATGAAAATTTGACAATAAGTTGATTCGAGTAGCTAGATACATCCTTACGATATATATTATCCAATTCTGCTTTGATATCCGCGGACGTCATAATTTCATTTTCGTCTATAGACAATTGATTCTCAAGAGTTTCTGGTGTTAAAAGATCCATCTGAGAATTAATGGCATGGGTTTCGCTTGGTACTGATCCAGCTTGCGCAGTTGGCAAGCTTCCAAAAAATGTTGACAGTCCAAGTACTATTACTATCAGCATAGCTTTCGCTATTATACTATGTTTCACGAAATTTCCCCTCTTTCATGATAACTCTCTCAGAGTATGGTACATTCAGGATGGTAGGAATATAAACCTATTCAGCCAAAAAAATAACGATTATACTAAGAGAATAGGAAAAATAAAATGAGATTTGGAGGATTGAGTGAGATCTGAACTCAGAACTTTCTCTATGGAAAAAAAGATAGATATTTGTGCTATTATTCACCAATAAAGAAAGTGCAGAAACGAATCTGTGCCATAGTAATGGTAATACTAGTAATTGCTGGTGTTGTTTTATCCTTACAATTTGGCGGCAATTCTCATGGACCAGAAAATGAAGAAGATCTCTTTGATAATGAGGGGCGGTATGATTCTTCAAATCTCAACTACATGGGTGTGATATATTCAAACCGATCCGATATTCTAAATTGGAATGGAGGGTATAGTGAAAGCACCAATTGCCCTTGGGGAAGAGTCCACAACGGTCTTGATTTTGCGTTTAGAAATGATACAGATGTAATAGCTGCTGCTCCAGGAATTGTGGAGGCTATCGAGCTTAGTTTTCTAGTGAACGGCACGGTCTACAAGGTGGCAGTACTCATCCGATTCAATAGCAGCTTGATGATAGAGTATGGATTTGAGGGATTCTCAGAAGATGTAGAAGTAAGAGCACAACAGGTTGCCATGCTTGATATAGAAGAAGGAGATTGGGTAGCAAAAGGTGACGTGATTGGCCAATTCCTGCAGGGAGGTGGCGGAGACCACATCCACTTTGGAATCTATGTTGGAGAAGCGACTTGTCCTGTACCTTTCTTTTCACCTGATGCTTATGCTGAGTTAATGGAGCTTGTTCACTCATTTCAACCAACTTGGAATCTATGTTATCCGTAGGATTATTGATAGAAAGAATTACTTCGAGCTTTGTGATTGACTGTATCTATTGTGCATCTCCATTATTTCCTTCTTCATTTCATCTGAGAATTCGACAATAAGTGCATCTTTCATTTCCTTGCTTAGCTCTTCCCCTGCAGCAATCTTTCGTCCTGCTTCCTTGATAGTTTCAAGAAAGCCTGAGAGCTGTTTCTTTCCCTCTTCATAGAGGAGTAATTGGGCGGCGGGTAGAAAGATTTGAAGTGCCATTGGATAAAGAGCTTTCACTATATCGAAGTTGCTCGAGTCAGGAAATCCACATGTCGCAGCTAAGACCAGACTTGGAAACTTGCGTACTCTTCCAGGATGTTGTGTTTCTCCGTCACGGGCTACCATTTCAGGAAGTGAGAACACGAATGTTCTTTCAAGTAGTTTCTGTAAATAATGAGTGATGTTACGACCGTAGATTGGTGTACCTAGAAGCATTACATCAGCCTCTACGATGGATGGCAGGAGTTTATCCATGTCATCCCTCTGTATACACTTACCAGGAGTTACCCACCAGCAATTGAAACATCCACGACAGCCATTTAGACCTAGGTCGACGATGTGATGCTTTTCAATATCCGCTCCCGAAGATTTTGCACCCTCAATGAAGGCTTCTAAAAGGATGTCTGTGGTACCATTAGATTTTCGAGGACTCCCATTGAAAACTAGAATCTTCATGATATTAAAGTGCCACCTTTCGCCTTATAGATTACAGGTTTACGCAATTGGTCATTTGTGAACATACTACTCATGATTTCCGGAGGTATGTGAACTGCAAACCTACAGATTTTACACTCATCAAGAACCGATTCAACAACATCCACCTTGACGGGCTGTTCAAATACGCCCTCCCAGAACTGCCTGTACCATCCCGCGCCACAATAACAGAACATCGGAGAAATATTGACACTCTCGACCTCCTCCATGGTGTTTCTAGGAACATAATAGGATTTATAGTGAAAAGATGATAATTCATCGGGAGGCATAAGAATTGAGGCGACCAGTTGCAATGATTATTCTAGCAGTAATCATTCTTACAACAAATATTCCTAGTCATGTGCCAGCTAATCCGTTGTCAGTTAGTTCAACAAACTCGGGTAACTTCTTCTGTTTATCCTCAAATATTAGCATGCCTCAAGCAAGTGTCAATATTAGTCTGATATGTCGAGAGGTAATTCCAACTGAGAGTTCTGGACCAATCTTTATCTACGAAGTGAAAATGAACTCATCATTTCAAGTAAGAAGTAATTATACTGAGAACACAACAATAGCATTTGCATATCCAGCAGACTGGAGGAATTTTGGTAATATAATACAACTAAGTGACATAGAGTTCGATGTATTTGTGGATGATATTGAAGTTCCTACTCAGATTCTCAACATATCTGAAATTAGTATTGATTTCGATGAAATATTTGATGAGGATCTAGAATCTTGGGACTTTTTGTATGAGAACGAATTCGTACTATTCAACATAAGTCTTGAAGCATATGAATATAGCATAGTAGAAGTAAATACGAATTTTGATGTAAGTTCAGGTACAGATGTCTTTGAATTCGAATATTGCGTTGGAACTGCAAGAACATGGAATGGCAATACAATAGAAGAGGTGCAAATCTCACTAGATAACACATCGATGTATATGGGTAATTGGTTCAATCCAGAAGATTCCTTGACAGCCATACAAGGAGTCAATAGAACAACTGGATACTGGAGTCTTGATTTTAGTTCATTTACCGAAGAATATGTCAAAGTATCAATATGGCAAAAACAATGGCCATATAGTAATACAATACCCTCAGGTAGTACGACCAGTAATCAAACTAACACATCATCAGACCAATTTCAGCTATCCCAAGCAATTTTATTTTCCGCGGGTATAGGATTGGCAATTATAGTAGTTGTAGTTATTATCCTAACTAAGCTAAAATGAGCATGACTACAGGTACTTGAGTTAATCAGCAATTAAGGAAAAGTATTCAGAATGAGATGGTGGACCGAGCGAGATTTGAACTCGCGACCTCTTCCATGCCAAGGATACATATATATTATGTTCATAATTACGAAAATTTGTGGTGAAAGGGAGGAAAATAGTTTTTGAGTACATCCACTTCTATTTGGTGAAGTAACAATGTCATTAGCAGCCTTAGGTCCTAGTGAAAGAAGTGAGCATCT
>SDNZ01000157.1 GCA_004524565.1 Candidatus Thorarchaeota archaeon | reverse complement strand
TCACTCTTTTTTTCAAAAATCGTACCACTTATTATCAGGCTAAACCAAACGCTATTGGGTTAATGTGATGGATGAGGAGCGGACATGGGACCTCTCAATTCTGGTTGAAGATACGAGTATTGAGGGGCTGAAACAGGCAAATGGTTCAACTCGTACGGAACTCGGGAATGAATTGAAAGAACTTCGGGAAGCATCTCTTGAAATAGATGCAGAAGAATTATTGAAACATATACACAAAGTAGAGAATACTTTGAGCAGGTTAATTACAATTGCAGCATATACTAACTGCAGATTTTTATCAGATACCACTGAAAAAGGGAGTCAGACCTTTGCATCCATCTCCCAAGGGAATATCGATGAATACTACTCTACAAAACGTGTACTGTACAAAATCCTTGGGCAACAGGTGGAGCAAAGACCGGAGCTTCTTGAAGACCCTGTGTTAAGCAATTACAAGCACCTACTAGAGATGAGTGGTGAGAATCAGTCATATACACTTTCACAGAATGAAGAAGAATTGATTTTAGAGAAAGATAGCAATGGTATTTCGGTATTATCTCAACTCCAAGAGATGTGGACGTCATCTATAATCCTTGATGTGGAGATTGAAGGAAATAAACAGAAGCTTTCATTGAATAAAGCTCGCGGACTATTAGCATCAGATGACAGAGAAACCAGAAGAATTGTATCTGAGGCATATTATGGTAGCTTTGCCAGAGACAAGCTAATTCACACTAACGCGTTGCGAGCAATCTGTTCAGACCATGTGAACATGACGAAGAGAAGACAGTGGCCATCATATATGACTCAGAGCTTCATCGATCAGGATGTTGATGAACAGACGATCATGAGCCTTCTGAAAACTGTCGAAGATAGCTCATCTAGTGTTCAGGATTACATCCAATTGAAGGCAAAACATTTCGGATACAAAAAACTACTCAGATATGACATGCCAGCCCCCTGGAATCCAAAGAGATACTGGGAAGCAGACTGGACTACTGCCAAGAAAACAGTCATTCAAGCCTATGCGACTTTTGACGATGAAATAGGAAAGTACGTCAGCAGTCTGTTCACAGACCGTCGTATCGACTCAGAAGATAGACCGGGGCGGTCCATCATTCCGGGAGTGTGTTGGGGAGTTCCAGAGAAGAAAACTTCATTCATCTTTCTGACATACAATAACTCACTTAGTAATGCATACACGCTTGCTCATGAGCTAGGTCATGGGATTCACAACTACTTCATAGATAAGGGTCAGACCTTTCTCAATATTGATACATCAATGTGCATTGCTGAAACTGGATCGATATTTGGCGAGCTTCTCCTAACAGAACACCTCTTGAAAGAGTGTGAAACAGATGAACTGAAGACTGAAGTTCTCGAAAACGTCGTTGGTCGGTTTTATGGTACCACATTCAATTTGACTGCCTATGCACTCTTTGAGATGAGTCTCTATGATGCAATTATGGACGGGCAGATGCTGGATGCTGAAAAGATTTGCGAAATCTGGATAGCTACCAGAGAAAGAATATTTGGTGATACCATAGAATGGCCTGTGCAGTATGATTATGAGTGGGCAAAGGTGCATATGCTGTATATGCCTAATTTTCGCTTCTACAACTATAGTTATGTATTTGCTCAGCTTCTTGTCTTTGCCTTGTATGAGGATTATAAAGAAAATCCATCTAACTTCAGCGAGCGGTTCAAACGTCTTCTAAGTAGAGGATGTAGTATGAGCCCCAGAGAACAGATTGCAGAAATGGGCTACGATATTACGAAGTCAGATTTTTGGACTCTTGGGATTAAACAAGCAGAGCGCTTACTTGATGAACTAAAGAGAATATCCTGAATTCGTCATGGCTCGTGAGATCTTCGTTCATGTGAGCCAATCGAAAGCGGTCCGCATACACACTAGAATGTGATTGTGAATTGAGTCAATAGCAACATGATTCTCAAGATTCATCATTATAATGACTCCCTCATGTGCCTCAGGATAGAAGAACATCCGAGTGGTCACTCCCGGTCCACTACCACCATGCCCCCACAATACTCCAGATTTCTGAAAATAGAAGCCATAGTTAGATGAAATGGAGGGATAATGAAGAGTCATCATCAGTTGGAGTGTACTATTACTTAGAATCTCTGTGTCACCGATACTTCCACCCTCCATCAGTACAGTCAGTAGTTGAATCTCTTGATGAATACTTGTTCGCATGAAGCCACAGGGATAGACTGCAGAACTGTAATGACCATAGGGTGAAAATCCTGAACTTGTGTAGAGATATGGCATTGCCATCATGTCTTCATCAAGATTCTCCAAGAACCATGAGGTTTCATTCATATTAAGAGGAAGGAAGATATTCTGTTGGCAATAATCCTCAAAGGTTGCGTTAGAAATAACTTCAACAAGATACGCAATCAAGGTGGATCCCACATTGGTATATTCATATTCGGTCCCAGGTTCACCATCATTGAAGTTAGCAGCAGAATAATAGGATCCATTGGATGTGAGATAATTCTGGGTGAATTCCTCAAGTGAGAGAGGAGAATCCATCCCTGAAACCTCTAGTGGCCCTAAAATTAACCAGTTATCACGAATACCAGAAACATGTGAGAGAAGCATACGAGGTGTGATTGCTGTTTCAGGATGGTCTGGATGGACAACATCAAAGACCAGATAGTCGTTGATATCATCATCCAGATCAATGAGGCCATTCTCATAAAGGTGCATGAAAGCAATACCTGTAACAATCTTAGACAATGAGCCAAGCATGAATATTGTGTCGGGTGTAACGCTGATATTCTGGTCAATATCAGCAAGGCCATAGGTTTCCATCCATATTACTGATCCATTCTTGACAGCGCATGCTGCTACTCCAGGAATATGTTGGTCATCCATGACATTTGCAATGTTGGAATCAAGTGTAGCCAATGCCTGTTGTTTAGGATCTTGCAATATTAGAAGCCCTGTTATGAAGATGGAAGATATGAAAATAATAGAGATGACTACTACCAAAGCATACCTTCTCTTTCTATCAGTAGACCTCAGTGAACTCATGAACACATCATCTCAGTAATATTCTACTTGATTGAGATGGGATAGAAGTTAGCTTCTACGCAATATTAGAGCAAGTTAAATTCCCATAGAAGGTCGTTATGGGTCGTGAGATCTTCGGACCTGAGTTCCCAAAGAAATCCGGTAAGATTGTTCCTACGATAGAATATCAAGGAATGTATCAAGAATATGACTGACATTCTCTGGATTTAATCCCCAGATGAGAAACACTCCTTTGCCATCCAGGTTTAATCCAACTAGAGCAGGACCTGTTAGTCCCTCTGATGAGAGCATGGATTTAGGCAAGTCTTCAATCACAGGCTTCCATTCATCTCTAATCTTTACTGTGATCTCTAGAACGCGAGCGTTATATTTTGACTTTTTCTCTCTCTTTGTCGTTCTCACTACATCGAATTGTCTTTGAAGACTCTGGACAAAGTAATCGGATTGACTCACAAATTGAGTAAAGATATCGTCCAGTACTTCCTCGGCATTATTATTTTCAACAGGATGGTAGACCAAGCCTCCCAATCGGAACAAACCAAAGCCTGTGGATGGTGCGAGGATGCCTGTTTCATGACCTGACATATCGGTGTTCTCCTTTGAGATTCGCCATCCATTCTTCAAGAGTCTCTTGACCATCTCTCGTATCTGTGGATTGGAGTCAAGATGTTTTCCAATTTTGGTGACACTACTCGAAGTCTGTGTGGCGAATGAGGCTTCCAGATAGGTATTGATTACAATCATCCTGTACACTTCAGTGACTGATTCATCCTCTATTTTCAGAACAATGCCCATCTTGGTATCAAGGTTGCTTAGGTATGTGGTACTATCAATAATTAGGATCTCTGTTTCAATTAGTTTATCATGAAAGGTAAAACTGGAGGGGTAATCCGTTTCAAGAGACTTGTCAGGATTATCTGAAGAAACGGTGAGAGCATGATGGTCTCGTGCATATTCCCAGGTCATTCTGATTCCTTGGTTTCGATGCTTCTCCTGTAATTGTTTTGTTGTATTGTAGAGTGGAATCTTAATTTCCTTAAGTAAATCCTGTGTAAGATGTCCCATAACTCGTGTCTCTGCGTTTGAGATTTTATATCGAATTTCTCGAAGGAACTCATCACGATCTGGAATTACAAATGTACTTGAAATTCTGCCTCCGAAGAGTCCGGTTTCCGATAGTCTGGGAACAATCTCTCTTTTGACGTACTGATGCAGATTCTCCAAGGCTTGAAGACGATCTTTCTGATTACGAATTGCAGTCTCAATTGGCCGTAATGGGTCCAATGCCACATATTCTGCGGGGCGCTTTCCAGGATTCTTTATCTCCACCAATTCATCTTGCTGCAAGCGATTTAAAATCGAATAGATGTGAGTTCGTTTCAAGTCAGGAAAGTGTGATGAGAGCTGATTTCCAGTAAGAGGGTTCTTACTCTTTAGTAGCGCTATGTAGACTGCTGCATCTTCCTCATCGAGTACACTAGCCTGGCGATTGAGTTCAAGGAGCCGTTCTTCCCATTCAGCAATTCCAGATTTTTTCTGCATGAATCCATCCCCTGATAGTTTTACATAGTTCATGACCGCATATATATGTTGTCACGCTCATGACAATATTTATATGTTGTCACAGCTATGACAATATAGGATGGGTTGATTGATGAAGAACATACTACTGCTCACTCAAAATGTCACTAAGACGTATGGGGACTTTGTAGCCCTCTCAGACATTTCAATCGATGTAAGGAAAGCTGAGATCCATTCCTTCTTGGGACCAAATGGTGCAGGTAAGACAACTCTGATCAAGATTCTCGCCACACTCCTAAAGAAAGACTCGGGTTCTATCCAGATAGCAGGTGTTGAGATTGATAGGTCTGAAAATGAGGTTCGACAGATTATCGGTTATGTAGGACAGGACACAGAGAGGTCAGCTTATGCGCGCTTAACTGTTCGAGAGAATCTGTTGTTCTTTGCCAAGATACGGGGTATGAGTCAGTCTGATGCAGAAGACCGTATCATTGAACTAAGTGAAAAATTTGGTCTTAATGAAAAGATAGACTGTCAATTTGGTCATCTATCAGGTGGACAGAAACAATCAGCAGTAATTATACGAGCTCTACTTCATGACCCACTTCTACTGTTCCTTGATGAACCAACTAAAGGCTTAGACCCTTTTGCAGCAAGAAAGATTCGTGGGTATCTAAAAGACTATGTTTCAAAGAGAGGACGTTCAATATTCTTGACCTCACATATTCTATCAGAAGTAGAATTCCTAAGTGACAGGGTCTCTCTCCTCCACAAGGGAGTAGTAGGCATTACAGGGAATCCAGAGGACTTGATTGAATCCATTGGATTTCCAGAGATGGTATGTCTTAGACGTAGTTGTCTGACGCCATCAGTGATCAAGTCCATTCTTACAAGAGACCACATAATTCGTTCTATCGAATTAGATGACCAATGGATAGGATTTGGGATAGATGATACCTATGAAGGCATGGACTCCATTCTTAGCGTTCTAAAAACAACCGGTATAAAATCTGAAGTCCAACATCGACAAGTGTCACTGGAAGACGCATTCATTCACTTCATTGGCCATCCTGGCGAACGATTTACGGTAAAGGAGGCTGCTTAAGTGACATATCAAGTACAACGTCAAGTTGAGAGAACAGAGGATACATCAAATGTCAAAAAGGGAATTCTTCAATCTAGATTCTTACTGGTTGTAATCGAGACTATTAGGAAGCAGTTGACTCTTCGTTTTCGTTACAAAGCAAATATGGTTGGAGAAGCTTTTGGTGTAATGCTTCAAGTAGCTATTTTTGCGGCAATGGCAGGAGCTGTGACCTTAGTTGGTGTAAACAGTCTCGAAGGGAACGATGTATTCATCTTCTTTCTTGCAAGCCTGATTTTGATTGTCTTCAGCACTGTTGCACTAAGCGCCCCCTTGAATGCAGTCATTCAAGACCTTCATAATGGTACATTGGAGTATCTCTTCTCAACACCAGTTTCACGGTTTGCATACTTTATTGGTACCGCAATTGCTGAGGCCATATCCAAGAGCGTCTTCTTTGTCCCAATGTTACTTGTTCTAATCCTCTTTAGTGGGGTGAACTTCTATACTAGCCTGATAATTCTGACAGTATGCATAACTGTTGTAGTTGGCCTGATTGCATTCGGTGTATTGGTGGCATTAATGGGAGTGATGTGGAAACAGGTATCGGCTATTGCCACATTACTCTTCACGTTCTTCGAGTTCATTTGCGGAGCATATTTTCCAGTGACCTCTATGCCAATTGTGTTCCAAGTAATAGCATTTGCATTACCACATACTTGGGGCTATGATCTAATCAGATACTACAGTTTCAGGGGAACTTGGACTCCAATCATGCCTATTCAATTTGAATGGTTAATGCTCATTGTTTATGCAATCTTTTACATCGTTGTAGCATCTAAGTTACTTCGAGTAGTTGAACGAAGAGCAAAGAGATCTGGATTACATCTAATATGATATGTTGGGAGATGAAATATTCGAATCTGGGTTCCTGCCCTACAAGCAAGAGAAACAGATATGGTTTGAATTTCTAAATAGAGAGGGATTCTTCCTCTCTCGTTCTATTTTCTTTCAGGTTTTCATCGAAGAAATTTTGACTTATTTTAGCGACATTCCTGTACTCTTCCTTTTTCACTTCTTGTTCAATACCAATAGCTCTTTTTTTAGAAATCCAAACAATGAGAAGAAATACCTCTACCTCAAAGAAGATTTAAAGACAAATACAACTAAAATTTCAGATTAGGTGGTATATTAGTATGGGGAGTCATGTAAAAACTTTGATGCAAAGATTCGACACATTTGTATTGAATATTGATTGGAGTCCCACTAAGGCAAGCATAGTACTTTGGCTATCCACTTTTCTAATGCCAGCTTTTTTGGTGATAGGGGAAGCATACCCTGGGATTAGGTTTGTATTTTCATCACCAGTATGGTCGATTGATTATCACCATCATCATGTATATTTGCTAATTTTTGTTAGATTTTACGAATTAGGATACGGGTTATTTCCTAACATCACATACCTGATAGGTATCACTTCACCGTTATTAATTGCAAGCATATTCATAG
>SDNZ01000156.1 GCA_004524565.1 Candidatus Thorarchaeota archaeon | reverse complement strand
TTGTACGCGGATTGAATACCGATGAAACTATTGAGATAGGCTATGAAGCAGGGATCTATATTATGAGCTTCATGCGAAATGGCTGTGGTCCAATGTTGCTTCTAATAATGGGAGCCGCAGCACTTAATACTCTCGCTGCGGGAGCCGCAGCAGGACTACTGCTTATTGTTGTTATCTATAATGGAGCCGCATTAGTTGCTTTTCTTCTGCTTTCTATTTATGTGATTTTTATGATATTCCAAGTGAAGCGAACCAAATACTTCATCACTACTCAAAGGCTTCTAGAGGTGCGCGGTAAAGATATAGTGAAGCAAATACCCAAGACTAATCTTCAGAACCTTGAAACTGACCAATATTTGAAGTCTTCATGGGCACAAAAAAGGGGAATACACCACTATTACAACACAACGGTCACCGATAGTATTTCAGGCGTTGTTATCCGCATGACTGCTTTAGGAGAAGAGGTTTTCGATAACATTGAGAGGTGGGTTAATGAAGGCCGAAGTAGGACACGGAAAAAATCCTCAACCTAAAATGTCGGTTCCATAAGAATGCATGCTGTCGTTCAGGAATTCGTTTTTGAAGTATCGATACTGCCAACTCCTGAGCATTCGCTGATTGAGGATGGTGAGTATGAATTGTAACCTTAACCCAGAAGGAGAATGCATGTAGATAGTCCAATCTTTAATCGATTCATATATTGAGTTAAATCCAGCTTGCGGAGCAAGCACCGCCATTAGGCCACTGTAAGTACCAGATTATTTACTCATCTTTTGGAGGTAGTTTGAACTTCCCATCTTGTGTGCCTGCTTTAGAGTGACAGCTCTTATCGAGAGTCATTAAACAATCATCTGGATTGTCGTTGGAGTCATCAAATGACTGATACACAACAGAGAACTTCATAAGGGCTGGAACAGAATTTACTGTGAAACCCCTGCTAGGGTGTTCGTACTGCCATTAGACCCGTTTAACCTAGGAGTGATTGGCATGCCAAAAGTGTACATGCGTGTAAAAGAAACACACGATCATTATGTTGTTGCCATCTGTGATAAGCCACTGTTAGGTAAGACTCTCACCGAAGGTCCAATCAAGTTCAAGGTGAGTGAAGAGTTCTATGGTGGCGCGCTTGTGAATTCTACAGATTGTATCAATCATCTTCAAAAAGCAACGATTGCCAACATGGTTGGCAAGAAAGCAGTTCAAACCGCAATAAATGCTGGACTTGTGCATGAGCAAGCAATTCTCTATATCGAGGGGCATCCTCACGCACAGTGGGTCAAGCTATAAAAATCTGAAATATACATATTCACGGATTAGTGCTGATGCGCTCCGCCGCCACCACAGAGACCATCTCTACTCATCACTTCATGTTGTCCTTTAATGTAACTTAGAATTGCTTCTCCAGCAGTACCTTCGCTACCTTTGACAACAGTCAGCCCAACCTGTTGGGCATGCATATAGGGTCTCATTCCCATGCCTAATGTAATCAGAACATTGACACCCAAACTGGCAAGCCTATCTACTGGTTCTGCACAGCTGGAGTGTGCTCCATTGAGTACGCTCTCAACCTCAACTATTTTCCCGTCTTTTACTGTAGACACAATGAATGCTTTGCAGTGTCCAAAATGTCCACTCACTGGACTATCAAGTCCGTTATCATAATCTGCAGTTACTGCAATTCGTTCGATGCTCATTTTTTATCACCAGGTCTCATGCCTTTTTCCCACCGTAACCATCGGAGTCTTGTAGATCCGCATGCTTGGCAGGAACTTTTGTCCCCAGAGGACATATCCACAGACGCTCCACAATCAAGACATTCCAAGATACCAGTTCCATCAGCTAACCGATAACGGCCTCCTTCAATACGGAGAACATATCCTTGTACTATTCCACTGGCTACCTTGCTACGTGCTGAAGAGAGCACTCTGTTGAAGGTAGGCTGGCTAATTTGCATCGCAGTACTTGCGTCTCGTTGACTCAGTCCTTCGAAGTCGGCCAGTCTTAATGCCTCGAATTCATCAATTGAAATTAGAATTTCTTCTAGTTCCATCGCAGGAATTCCTGCTGGCTTGTAAACTGATACAGGTGGTTCTTTTGTTACTAGTCTATGTCTTTTTCTTCGAGGCATATGTTTTCACAAGAATAGACTAACAAAAGAGTTGTGTTAGCATCAATTTTTGATGAAATAGTGATATAGACCACATTTTAAACGGACATACTCCGTAAATGATGTTGATTTAATTGACAGCACCTTGTTATCTGTGTGGAAAAGACGCAATCGTTGAAGGTCTCTGCAATACCTGCTACGATGAACAGCATCCTCTCATGGAGGTCTCTACACCACTCGCTGTACTTGCATGCAAGAAATGCGGATCTGTTAAGGTACCCGGTGGGTGGAAGAAGATAGCAATTGGAGAAATGAATGCAGAAGAATTAGCAGACGCGCAGATGGATATAATTCTAGAACAGGAAATCAAGTTATTTCACAAGGGGATTACACTATCTCTTGAAGAGGTGAAGAAATTAGATAGGGTCACTCACATCATAGTTACTGCTACTGGACAGTCTCACGAAAGCATACCCCCTCATGATGAAGAACATCCTGTTGAGATTAGATTCAGCTACGGTACCTGTGATACATGTGGGATGATGAGTGGCGGATACTATGAAGCAATTCTTCAAATGCGTGCGGATGGTCGAGAAATATCCGACGATGAAAAGAAAGAACTCACTAAGAGAGTTACCGAAACCACTGTAGCAAGGTACAAGTCTGATGACAAGGCTTTCGTTACAATGATTGATGATAATAAGTTTGGAATTGATTATTATATTGGCTCTGAACATTTAGGTAAGGAACTTGCTGATGATTTTGAGAGTCAGTATATTGCAGAAAGAAAGGAAAACTACAAGCTAGTTGGTGAAGATAAAACTGGGAAGAAAAAGTATAGGATCACTATCCTGATTAGATTACCACGCTTTTCAATTGGTGACTTTCTTCTGGTTAGCGAGCAGCCCTGTCAAGTACTAGCCATGGGTCGTGGAAATCTAACATGCTACAATCTTATCCGGAGAGATCGCTTCACTATTAATCCTAAAAATCCAAAATGGCGAACTATTCAGTTTCTCGCACCAATTGCAGATCGTCGCGAGTTCATGGTTGTTACTCATGTCTTTGGACAACCTGTTCAGATAATGGACTCGGTAAATTTTGATGTTTCTGAGGTAGAAGAGTCCGCTTTTGATTCAGAAATCACCTCTGGGGCTACAATACATGGCCTTCTTGTTGAAGATTATCTTTACATACTCCCGGACCAAACAGAGCTTGATGACACTCAGAAAAGATAGATTCTGCAAACGATAACATTCAATTCAATACGCTTAAATGCTCCACAAACGACTTCTGGTTAGTTGCTTGAGGATTTAGGTCCAGCGGCTTAGTGGAGGAATATTTTGTCCTATAAAAAAGGTAAACGAGGTGGAGGTCCCCCTCCAGGCGATAGCGAACCAGTGCGAGTAAGGACTCCACGAGAGCGTGACGGTGAGATGTATGGAATCATCATCCAGATGCTAGGTTTTGATCGTGTAAGAGTCAGATGCGAAGACGGTAATATTCGAATTGGTAGGATTCCAGGTCGTATGAAGAAGAGAGTTTGGATGAGAATTGGTGATACTGTCCTACTTGTTCCCTGGGACTTCCAGTCTGATGAGAAGTGCGATGTAGTATACCGATATCGTGGGAACGAACTAGATTGGTTGGAAAAGAGAGGATTACTCAAAGTATTTTGAAGAGGCTAAGCCTTTTCTGAAATCCCTCCCTTTACGCATTCGCAGATAATCCGAAATAGTAGAAGGCATAATCAGGTGAAACGAGCCGAAGAACAACGCAAGAGATACCAATCTGAACTAGACCGACGTAAAATGAAGCGTCGTAAAGATGTGGATGAATTCAAGGTAGTAGAAGGCGTGATAGACCCTCCTACAATGAAGGTCCTGTATAAGTTACTAAGTCGTGGAACTTTGTCAGAGTTGCATGGCGCAATAAGCACTGGAAAAGAAGCCAATGTATATCGAGGGGTTGATGCTGACGGAAATTCTGTTGCTGTGAAGATTTACCGAGTCAGTACTGCAGAAACTGATTTCATGCTTGAGTATATTATTGGAGACCCCCGTTTTAAGAAAGTTCGACGCCAAAGTCGTACTCTAATTCCACAATGGGCTATGAAAGAGTTCAAGAATCTCAAGAGGTATCACGAGGCAGGAATTCAAGTACCAAAACCTATTGATGTAGAACGAAATGTATTGACAATGGAATTCATTGGTGATAAAGAACTGTCGCTTGCTGCTCCTCTGCTAAAGAATGCAGAAATTCCTGATCCAATAAAGACATTCGATAAAATTATTGGTATGATTCAGAAAGGATATACAAAAGCAGGTCTTGTGCATGCTGACCTGAGTGAATACAACATTCTATGGGCTAACGGTCCCATATTCATTGATGTTTCTCAAGCTGTTCTAATTGGTCATGATAATGCGAAAAAGTATCTATTCCGTGACATTCAAAACATAATCCATTTCTTCAAAAAACTTGATGTAGAAACTGAGAAACCGGAAGTGATTGCTCGATACATCATTGCAGCTGGTGAGAAATAACATGGCCTTTCAAGAAACAATCAGAGTACCTGCTGATAGAATTGGTGTTATCGTTGGACGAAATGGTAAGGTCAGGAAACGAATAGAGCAACTAACTAATGTCAAACTTGACATTGATTCTGAGGGAGCTGTTACCATTAGTAACCCGAACGTTACCGAGGATCCAGTCCTTGCTTGGAAAGCGCGAGATATCGTTAGAGCGATTGCAAGAGGATTCAGTCCGAAGAATGCATTGAGTTTGGTTGACGAAGATATGATGCTCATGATAATATCCCTTCGAGAAACAGTGGGGACCTCTCCAAGCCAGTTGAAGCGCGTAGCTGGGCGGATAATCGGTGAGAATGGTCGGACAAGAAGGGTCATTGAACAAGTTACAGAAACCAAAATCACTGTTTACGGACGGACCGTTGGTATTATTGGAATGAATCCTGGTCTGGACTATGCACGGAGAGCGGTTGATATGCTTATCTCTGGCGCCCCACATAGTGCAGTCTATTCCCGGTTAGAACGTATGCGTCGTGATATGAATCGTCAGAGATCTGAACTTTGGGAAGATACTGACTTGTAATCCTATCATACCTCGACCTAAATCAAACCTAGAACGAGAGGAATTCCAAGAAAATACAATAGTAATGCTCCATAGACAAGTAGAGCTTGGAATAGTATCAAGAGTGAAACATTGCGTTTCTCAGTAATGTTATTGAAGAAATGAGGAAGTACCCAGTAGATAGTGAATGGTCCAACAACTTCTAAGGTACCATCATCTCTTGGTTTTGCAAACTTTTCCCATTTAATTCCATTCCGTTTTACATGGACCCTGTAAAGTAGATAGAGCAAAAAGTTGATTCCAAATGGTGTATACATCAATATTGCAAGTCTATCCATATTTCCTATGATTAGTGCAGCTGCCATTGCAGCACCAATTGGCAGTCTACCGACATCACCCGGGAGTACTTTTGCTGGATACCTATTGAATATCAAAAATGCAAGAGATGCTCCGAGAAGAGCTGCTGCCACAATACCTGCCTGTAATTGCTCAGGCGAAATTGCAGATCCTTGCTTCACTGGTATTAGGAGAACGTATATGATAAGTCCTGATGCATTGATTGTACTTAGACCGACCTCTAGTCCATTCATGCCACCATACATATTAGATGAATCAATAATGAAGGTCATCATTAGTGGCACAATGATAAGTGCGTAAGTGACACCAAAGTTTACTGTACCAATGAAGGGAATATTCATCGTGGGTGTTCCGACGCTGACCGCAATCATTGGAATAGTAGCTACCATTGGAAGAATGACTTTCGCTCTATTACTAAAATCTAGATGATCATCTAATAGTCCGATCATACTTGCCAATAATATCGATACAAGCGCTGCAAATAATCCTACCATCTCTACAGAAAGGTTCTGAAATGTAGTCAGACCAACCACAACTAAAAGTGCGAAGACGATGGCGAAAAGGAGGACAAAACCACCACCCTTTGGAATCTCTGGCCTATCTGGTTTGTGAACATCAATTCCTGTAATCCCTTTTTCCCTAAGCTTCTTGATTGCATTGGGCATGAATACTACAACCACTATAAATGAAACAAGTATTGCAATCAAAATTTCCAGCATCTAAGCACACCTAGCTTCTTCGATGCTTTCTGTTTCAGTTTTGACCTTTTCGGATAACCTCCTTCGTGCAGCCATTCAACAACCATAAGCTATAATAACAAACCATAGCACGAGCGCATCATCCATGGGTCAGTGGACCCTACACTTAACCCCAAAAATTAACGGTGATTTGTATTGAGCCTTAATAGAAAGATAGGAACCCTCATGTTACTTGCTCTTTTCCTGTCAAGTAGCTTGGTGGCTCTCAGCCCCATCTCCGACACAATGGAAACAGAGTACATGGCTCACGGTATAGATGATAAATCTCTTCTAGCCGAGACTACAACTAATATTTCTATACCCTATGTTGATAACCACTATGGTTCTGCAGACGGTATCATAGACCCAACAGAATACGCGTATAGGTATACGGATCCTATTACTGGGGTTAGATCATATTTCGAACATAATGGTTCGTTACTCTTCGTCGGTCTTGAAAAAGCAACCTCTGGTTGGATTGGATTTGCTTGGCAGAATACTAGCTCAGATTTCACATCTGCTGGTTTGAACAACAGTGATGTCATTGTTGGATATGTTCCAGGTGAATCTTCCAGTGATCTATGGAGAGTCATAGGTTCAGATGGTGCAATAGTTCACTACAAATTGTACTTACGTAATGGGACAATGATTCAAGAGGATGATTATCCCGACGAAACCATGCTAACAAATCCAATTCAGGATTTAAACGCACTCCCCATGTACAAGGATGCAATTTTTGGAATGCGAATTGGCGAAATCCGTTACTTTGTCATCCCTGCTGAGGAAGCATACAATACCGTAGGTCACGAACTTTATGGTAAGGACTTGATCTACGAGATTGAGCTTACCAGTATCTACAGAGAAGGCAGTACACGAACTGAAAACCCTGCTGAAAATGGTGAA
>SDNZ01000022.1 GCA_004524565.1 Candidatus Thorarchaeota archaeon | reverse complement strand
ATCGATATGCTGACGGACAAAGGATAGATACAAGAGTAGACATACTAGATGATACAGGTAAGAATCTTGGTTGGTTAGGAAGCTATTAGGTGATTCGCAGTGCCTCGGACCTACAAAATCTCTGTTCTACCTGGTGATGGTATCGGACGTGATGTCATTCCTCAGGCAGTTAGAGTTCTTGATTCGGTTCAAAATCGAATAGGTGGTTTCCAAACAGAATTGCATGAATTTGAATGCGGTGGGGAATACTATCTCCGTGAAGGAAAGGAATGGTCAACTGAAGCAGAAGACTTCACAAAGAAAGAGGCAGATGCTATACTTCTGGGTGCAGTAGGAGCAAATAATGCAAGTGGAAAATCTGTTAGACGACCAGATGGTCATCTTGCGGGTTATAGTGTCGTCATAGGTCTAAGAATTGGACTCGAACTATATGCTAACGTTCGTCCTGTTGATCTTATGGAGGGAGTATGGTCACCAATCAAGGATAAGACTTCAAAAGATATCAATTTGACAATTGTTCGAGAGAATACAGAGGGTCTCTATGCCCCGCGTCGTGATGATCAAAAGAAAGATGATTCTTCAGAAATTGTCATAGATAGACGAGTTATCACTCGGAAAGGTTCAGAGAGAGTCGCACGTTATGCTTATGAACTTGCAAAGAAAAGCTCGGGAGCTCCCAGTGACGGAAAGAGGCGTGTAACGTGTGTAGATAAGAGTAATTTACTGGCAGGTTGTCAATTGTTTAGGGCATCATTCGACAAAGTTGGAATTGACTTTCCTGAAGTCGAGAAAGACTATGCATATGTTGATGCGTGGACTCAATGGGTCATCAGAAAGCCCGAACATTACAACATTGTTGTTGCGCCGAATGAATTTGGAGATATAATAACAGACCTGGGTGCAGCAATACAGGGAGGTCTTGGGGTAGCACCAGCTGGAAGTATTGGTGATCAACATGGTGTATTCGAACCAGTTCATGGTTCTGCACCAAAATACGCTGGGAAGAATGTTGCTAATCCCATGGCAGCGATTCTTGCAATGGGGATGATGCTTGAGTGGTTAGGATCCAGTCATGGTGACAAAGGAATGAAAATTGCTGCGGACATGGTCAAAAAAGCGGTGGTCTTAGTTCTGAAAGAAGGAAAAATCAGAACAAGAGACCTATGTGTTGGGGAGTGGAGTGCAATTCAACCAAGTTCCACACAAGATGTAACATCAACAATTATCGATAAGATGAAATCAATAGAAATAGGAGGGTAGTACATGGGCTATACTCTAGCTGAAAAATTGCTGGCAAGCCATACAAATGATGGTAGGGCGACAGCAGGGGACATAGTAGAAGCAAATGTAGATTTGCTAATGGTTCACGAAGTTCTTGGCTCAAGAATATTAGATGTGCTACATGAAATGGATTTCAAAAAAGTCTGGGATTCATCTCGTATTGTAGTAATTAACGATCACTGGGCTCCAGCATCAGATATCAATAGTGCTGAAATCCATCGAAGAAATCGTAACTTTGTGAGGGACCAGGGAATTACTAACTTCTTTGATGTGGATTGCGGAATATCTCACCATGTACTACCAGAAAAAGGACTTATTGTACCTGGCGAGCTTATAATTGGGAGTGATTCACACTCAACTACCTATGGTGCATTCAACGCATTTTCCACAGGATTAGCAGCAACTGATTCAGCTTTGATTCTAGCCACCGGGTCTTGTTGGTTCAGGGTTCCTGATTCAATTAAGATTGAAGTGACTGGGGAGTTTCAAGATATGGTGATGAGTAAAGACCTCATTCTAAAGATAATCTCAGACATAGGGCCAGATGGAGCCAACTATCAATCGATGGAATTTCATGGAGAAACCATTGATAAAATGAAAGTAGGTGAAAGAATGACCATGTGCAACATGTCCGTTGAAGCAGGTGCAAAATGTTCACCAATGACCGTCAATGGATATGTGAACAAGTGGATGGAAACACTCGCACCTTCAAAAAGATGGAAACCAACTCTTCCAGATGTAGATGCTGATTATTCCGATACAAGAACCTATGATATCAACAGCTCTCCACTAGGACCTATGGTAGCAACACCAGATAATCCAACAAATGGTAAAGCTGTAAGAGAGGTGAGTGGGGTACCAATAGATCAGGCCTTTATCGGATCTTGTACTAATGGAAGGATTGGAGACCTGGAGATTGCCGCTAAGATTTTGAAAGGCAAAAAGATTCGAAATGGTGTTCGACTTATCATCACGCCAGCTAGTAAGCATACCTACATGATGGCATTAGAGAGAGGACTCATCAAGATCTTTATGGATGCAGGAGGTATTGTAACAAATTCAACCTGTGGAGCTTGCGTTGGAGGACACTTGGGAGTTCTTGGAGCAGGTGAAGTTTGTATCTCCAGCACAAATCGTAACTTCAAAGGAAGAATGGGACACCAAAATTCTAGGATATATCTTGCATCTCCAGCAACAGTAGCGGCAAGTGCGTTAGCAGGAGCAATAACTGACCCTAGGAGTGTGTGAGCGTGTCGAAAGAGTTGAAACCAGTTACTGGCAGAGCTTGGGTCTTTGGTAATAATGTCGATACTGATCAAATAATCCAAGGGCAGTATCTCACAGTTTTAGATTATGCAGAGATGGCCAGACATACCTTTGAGATTCCAAGACCCGTATTTGCATCAAAAGTAAAGAAAAATGACGTTGTGATTGCAGGTCGAAATTTTGGAGGAGGGTCTTCGCGAGAGGAGGCTCCGAAGGTCTTATTGCAGTCAGGCGTGGGGTGTGTAATTGCTGAATCATTTGCACGAATTTTCTATCGCAATGGATTCAATGTTGGACTACCTTTGCTTATCATACCGAATGTAGCCAAACTCGTCAAAGATGGTGAAACAGTCACAGTAGACATAAGTAAAGGGACTGTAACAATTCGTAGTAATAGTGATATTCTTCACGGGAAACCATTGCCAGATAGAATGCTCAACTTACTTAGAGAAGGCGGGGCTGTTGCTTGGTATAAACAGACTGTTGGAAAACACTAAAAGGTACTAAATGTAGCAAGCAGTAGAAAATTTCTCAAAGAGGTCTACTGATGAATGTCCTACTATTTCTACTGATATCGATAATTGCGCATGCAATACCGATACCGTTCTCATCCGAATATCTGCGACCCAATCGACTACTCAAATGGTTACCCTTGCGTCTAGTATGGGGTACAGTCGCATGGGTCATTATCTGTTTGTTATTCGCGATGACACTACCTTGGGCTATCCTCAGCTTGATTATGAGCTTGGGAGCAATAATGATGATAACCAGTGGTTTTCGTCCAGGCGGAGACTTAGAGCAGATGCTAGAGGGAATACGAGTTCCATTCACCTGTATTGGATTACTGATTATCATTCTTGTACCTGCATTCTCGGGAATAATAAGTTGGACGTCGGATGTAGCAAATGCTGAGTATTTTGATTCGATGATAACTGAAACTGATGACCCGCTCTTTGCGAATCCTATTCCAGATAGCATGGTTAGATTGGTCACAGAAGAATATGCAATGTTTGTAGCTAGACAGCATCTAGCGCCGTTTGGTTCAAACACTATGGTAGCATCAGCGCATATCACGACAAATAATGGAACGCTTGTGTGGGTGTGTACGATAATATCTACGAATGTTCTTGCAGAGAACTTTGTTAAAGGATTCATTGTTGTTAATGCCAATGACCCACAAGCAGTCAGTCCTCATATTATTGAATCAACCACAATTCCTGTGGGAGAAGGGCTCTTCTGGGATAAGGACATCCAATTTGGAAACTACCTTCGGGATATGACCTCATCCTACGAGTATGCCTACCCTACTTGGACTCCTACCGGAGACCTCGTGTATGTTCAGACTCGAACACCTTTGGGATTTGACTTTGTTGAGCGAGCCATTGGACCAATCGTCTATGCAGAAAATGGTACAATTACCGAGTATGCAACAATCGCGGAAACTCCAGACTGGATAACTCAAGCATACGCTGAAGAGTGGCTAGAGCGACAGATATCCCGTTGGGGAGGTTATAGACGTGGTGATAGCTTTGATCTCTTCGCAGGGGGTTTCCTCTGGCTTATTCCACCTTCAACGGATAGATTGGAGATTCATGAAGATACGAGATACATCATCAATCCAGACTCTGGTAATGTTGAAGCATTCATTGCAGTCCACCCTAGTGCAGGAACAGGGACAACTCTCGCAGGAGTCTTTCGTGCCACACCAACAGAGGTGTTCTACCACGACCTAAGTGGAGAAGCTTTTGTTAGTGGAGCAACAGCTGCATCCAATGTTGTCGCTGATATTGGTGCTCCAGCCAGTGGAGTTTACTATGGGGCTATGCCACTACTGTATCCAGTTGTAATTTCACCTACTGAAACCAAATGGACATGGTACACACCGATCTATTGGACAGATGCATACTGGGATTCAGATCTTGAGGAATATGTTTCTGATAATATGAGACTACATGCACTCGGCATGGTTGATGCATCAAATGTTGATAGATTCGTGTGGTTGCCTCTCGGAGGTTCTATCTCAGGAGAAGAACTCGTCTTTGAGGTCAGAAGTGATTATGTTGAGCTTTTGGGCGGAGTTGTGGAAACAGGCCCGTTGGATACATTCAACATGACCGCCACGGTTGTAGCTAAAACTTCTGATATTGTCAATTCAAACCAGCATATCATCCTTCAAACTGACAATTCAACTATTCAGTACATTGAAGGTGCACGTGCTTGGATGAATTTGACAGATTGGTACACTCTACTGTTGGATATCAATCCAACCGATAGCTTTACAGCTACTATTCATGTGGTTGATGGAGTCTATAGAATAATGGCTATTGTCAAGAATTAGAGAAGTAAGTGAGAAGGGGAATCTCCCCTTCTACTTCTTTTTTTTCTTTATATTACCTTGGGAAGAATTCCTTGTAGACTTCTCGCTGAATAAGGAACCGCAGGATCTCAGCAGTACCTCCGCCTATGGTCATTAGACGAGCATCTCTGAGAAATCGCTCAATGGGGTAATCAGTAGTGTATCCTGCCCCACCAAGAATTTGAAGCGCATCATTAGTAATTTGAATTGCCGCCTCAGTAGTGTAGAGTTTAGCGATAGATGCCTCTTTTGTAATCTTCTGGCCTTTATCATACATTCGTGCTGCAGTAAGAGTTAGTGCACGACCTGCTTCCAGTTTCATCGCCATATCAGCAATCTTGAAACTTACACCTTCGAATGCGCTGATGGGTCTTCCAAATTGATGCCGTTCTGTTGAATACTTAACCGCAATTTCATAGGGAGTTCTACCATACCCAATAGCTTCTCCTGCAATAGCAGTTCTTTCAGAATCCAATTCATCCATTAGAATGTGAAAGCCCTTTCCCAAGTCACCGAGTACCATATCAGAAGGCACTCGAACATTATCTAATTTCAACCAAGACACACGAGCAGACTTCATTCCTAAAAGATCATGATCTTGCACAACGCTAAATCCATCTGTCTTTGTATCAACTATAAAGGCAGACATACCATCCTTGGATTTCACATTAGGATCAGTTATTGCAAAAGCACACATATAATCTGCCTGACTCCCATTGGTAATGTAACGTTTCTCACCATTGAGAATCCAATCATCGCCATCCTTCGTAGCTTGTGTCTTCATACCAGCTGTGTCAGATCCAACATCAGGTTCAGTAATCCCAATACAGCCAATCTTATCTCCAATCACAACTGGTTCGAGATACTTCTTTTTCTGTTCATCCGTCCCGAAGCGAGCAATAGGCATGCCATAGAGGGTTGTGGAAGCCATACGTGCCATGTCGAGACCCCCATTCACTGCAGAAATTTCCTCTGCTACGATAATTTCATACGATAATCCGCGATTGGTGCCGCCTACTGATTTATCATGATGCACACCCATATATCCAGCCTTGCCTATTTTTCTGAGGAGTTCACGCGGATAGGGACCTTTATCGATCTCATCAGCTATAGGAGCAATTTCCTTGTTGCAAAAGGCTTGGAGCTCCTTTCGAAACTTGATTTCATCTTCAGTCCATAATACATTAGATAGATAGTCGACCATCTTTGAAACCCAACTCCTCCGTAAATCACCTGCTTAAATTCCTAACTAACTGTAAAAATTAGTAGACAATGAAACTATTCTAAGCTAAATCGTACTCGTCCTTCACTGTCATATGTAAGGTTAACCAGACTTCCAATCTCAACTTGAGAATTGAAATCTTCTGCTCCTAAACATAATACTACCGCATCATATTCTAACTTGACAAGAGCCATCTTCAAAGGCGAATTAAATCCTTCAGGTGGTTTGTGTAACTCAGTAAATGATAGCACTTCCCCTTCATTTCTGAGTTCAATTAGATTAGTTCCAGTTGATTTATGTCTACAATATGGACACAGGTCTCTTGGGGGCACAATGACTTTGTCACATTCTTGACACTTGGACGCCTTAATCCGAATATTTGACATCAATCATTCCTCAGGAGTTACCAATGAAAAAACTTGTGTATGACGGTCTAACTTGTACGACGTGTCTTAAAAGTTGAAACGACGGATTTCAGATTCTTCTTGAGAAATTTCTGGAATTTTGGATCTTGTGTCAGAATGATTGTAGAGGTGCTGCTAAGATTTTCTAATCCACCTTCTACTTCGACAGCTTCACCGAGTTCAACAAGATCTGTTGCAAATACACGGTCAATAGCATGAGGAGAAAATCCTTCTTTCTTGTAAACGGGCATTATCTGAGCCTTCGTTCCACTTCCACCTAGTTTCATCAGTGAGAGCAGCATGAGCCAGTGATGCCATGCTAAGGTATAGTTCTCTAAGAAACGCATAACTTCGTCCAGTGTTTTTGTCAATCAAGTTCCTCCGTCATCTACCTTCTTGTTCGTAGTCACCTTCGTCAGGACCTGTATATTCTGGAGTAGGCATTACAAGGTCCTTGGGGTCAAATGGCTTATCGGGATCTATTTCTTCATTGCCAATCTCAGCTTTAGCTTCTTCAATCATTTGAGCTTCTTTGCCCTGTGCTTCCTTAGCCAAGTCCGAGAGACTTCGTGCTCGTATCTGATCATTCTCCATCTCGATTAATCCCGCATCGATGAATTTCTGCATCTGTCGTTTTAGGAGAACTGTAGGAATTCCAAGTGCTGAGGATAGGTGGCTTAGCTGGAACCACTGTGTCTTATCAGCTACTAGGAAGTAAGCCTTGAATTCAGGAGTGTCTTCAGCTATTGAATAAAGAGAGTCCCATCTTGTTTTGAGTTCAACAACCTGCATCTTTAGATCGTTTATTTGTGTATCATATTCTTGCTTGGCCCCTCTAAGTGTAGCCATCTCATCTGCAGAGCTTGCCAATACTTCTTCAAATTCAATTTTATCAGCATGAAGCTTCAATACTTCTTCTTTGAGGGAGGTTATTTCAGATTCCTTCTGTTCCAGTCGTTCCTGAGTTTCAGCGAGTTGGCCGGCTAATTGTGAGAGCTCCAGTACTTTAGCATCAAACTCTGCTGATACATTCTTCATAGAATCTATACTTTCAATAAGCTGTTTTTGTTGTTCAATCTGTGATTGAGTTTGGCCAAGTTCTCCTTTCAGGGTAGAAATGACAGTATCCCGTTCTCCCAACTCTTTACTCAAATCAGCAATCTGTTTGTGTAGTTTTACCATCTCTTCACTTGAATTACCCATCAGGTCCTCTCGCTGACGTAGACGCTCTTCCAATTCATTGGATTTCCCACGCCACATCCGAAGCTCAGCACGTGCAGCCTCAAGTCGCTTGTCCATTTCATTCATATTTGCATACATCTGAACAAGTCTTGTTTGAAGACTGCCAGCAGATGCACCAACATTTTTGACGGCTCCTCGTCCAGCCTTGGTCATGATGTCTTCTACACTTGATCGGCTTTCGTCAATGCTTTCATATACGGGTCCAAGAATTTCTTCAACAGCAAAACCACCTTTAATCTCGTCATTTACAAGTTTGATGGCACGTGTTGCAAAGACACCTAAACCAGCACTACCGATTTGTGTTGAAACTGATTCCATTATTCCTTTAACGCGTTCCGTGATACTGGGTTCAGTGGCTTTGAGGGCATCTTCAATTGACCCGAGCAAATCGAGAATTCTATTCTGGAGGCGTTGAAAAGTAGCATCAATTTGAACAGCTGTTTTCTGTTCAGTCTCAATATCTTCACCCCTTGGAGAGGGAGCTTGTCCCTTAGAGATTGCTTCTTCCATAAGCCTAGCTGTTTCTGATTCAATATCGGAATCTTCAGGTTCACCTGTTGGGGCATCCCTTTGCTCATCCGACACTGTTACTCACCTAATGAAGCACTCCACGATAACCCATTGCAGTGAGTTTTGAACCTGTGATTCGAAGATTCTCTGATACTGTAGCAGCTTCTTGAATTCGGTTCATCAATTCCTTTCGAAACTCATCAGAATCAATCTCACCTCTATCGAGTGTTGCTGTAAGTTCTCGTCGCTCTACTTGAAGTTCTTCTCGTCTCTGAACCAATCGTTCATATTCAGCTATAAGAACTACTACATCCTCAGAATCTGTTTTATCATCTGCCTTAGAAGTACCGCTTACTTCCGTCTTTGGCTTAGCAGGTTCTTTAAGTTGAACTGTAGCCATAGATTTCTGTTTTCGTCTCCAACCGTCAAAAAGTCCCATTAATTGTCACCTATCTTTTCTTTAATAGTCGAAAGTTGCGACTCAAGTTCCATTCTCTTTTCACGAGCAACTCTGACTTTCTCATCATAATCATCAGCACTTGCAGGATCAGTCATTGCCATCTCTGCGTATTCGTTTTCCTTTTCGTATAGTCTAGCAATCTTGACTTTGAGTTCATCAGCTTCAACTTTCATTTCTTCAAGTGAAGTTGCTGAAGCAATCTCCTCTTCTGATAGTGGTGGAGCTGGTTTTTCGATATCTTCTTCTAACATGACTTCATGAGTTCCTGAAGCTGAAGGTTCTGCACCAGCTACGCCAGAAACGACAACTTTGACTCCTTCTTTGAATCGTTGTTCTAAGACATCCATTCTCTGAAGAATGGTGACCATCTTCTCATCCAACTGTTTAATTGCAATAGTTTGGCGGTCGATTGTTTTGAACAACTCATCTGCAAAATCTTCAAAGTTCAGACCGTATTTGAAGCTATCAAGAACATCCTTTATCCTACCAATCTCAGACACAAGCCGTTTTCGTTCTTCTTCATTAACAATGCGTTTTTTATCTTCACTCATTTCTTACACCTTTACAATTATTCAACAATCTCCCCAACGACGATAGAGTCTATTTCTTCGAATGCCAGATCTTTTAGTAATCTCAGCCATCTTTCTCTGAAATCTGCTTGATTAGCTTGCATTCCATAACCAGGCACGCCTAGTCGTTTCCCTACCTCTTCTGGTGAGAGTGCACCAGGCATATCTTGTTTATTTGCAATAGCTATTGCTCTTGCATATGGAAGTTCAGCCTTCAGTACTGGATATGCTACACGTTTAGTCCAATCGATATTTTCCTGAGTGGAATCTGTAACAAGCACAACCATACTTCCGGAGCGGATGATTTTACCCCATTCCTGCACGAACCTATCTTGGCCTCCTAAATCAAACATAGAAAAGATGTAAGGATCAAAGTCAGCCTTGAGTAATGCTTTGTCACCAAAGAATGTGGGAACGTAATCCTGAGGTGGTCCCTTAGAGGGAAGGGTTGCAAGTTCAAGAAGCGTTGTCTTTCCTGTACCTCCATGGCCAGCCAGACAGACCTTCACAGGAATTCTACTCACTACTGCACGGAATCCAGGACCAAATGGAGAGAAGTCTGTTGACTTCCATTCATCAGTTTCCAGAACACTTTCAAATGCAGTCATGAACTTTGATACCATGGTCATCATTGCCTCACTTACCTTTTGAAGGGAAGCTTGACGGTCCATGGTCATGATGAATTGTGTATCGTGAGAGTTCATGTACACGTATCTATATCGTTCGATTTCCATGCTATCGATTTTCCATTCCTGCAACTTCTTTGCAGATGATGAAACGAGCATCATCACTGAGGATGTGTCCAAATCCCTGTTGGGAACTATAACATCCTCAAAGAGAGTTTTTCCTTCCTTGAAGATGTGTATCTCACGTATCATCTTACATGCATCACCTATTCTTCCATGTAGTCCAAGAGTTCCTGTAGCTCGCTTTTACTCAGTTTTCGAAGGTCTTCATCAGGATATTTCGCTCTGATTTCAGGAGGTAGAAGATCAATCATCTCTTTTTTGCTGAGCCGTTTCGTTGGTTCTTCTGAACCTACTTCATCAGCACTCTCAGATTCAACCTCAGGTTCTGGTTCAATGATTTCCTCGGCTTCTTCTTCAATCTCGATGATTTCGGATTCAGACTCGGCTTCTTCCACTTCGGGTTCAAGTTCTATTTCATCTTCAACCGTTTCTGCATCAGGTTCTTCGAACTCTAATTCAGCTTCGATTTCTTCTGGTTCGGGTTCAACTACTTCCTCAACTTCAGCTTCGCCCTCAGCAGCTTCGGGTTCTTCGAACTCTAATTCAGCTTCAGCCTCTTCAGGTTCTGGTTCGATTACTTCCTCAACTTCAGCTTCAGGCGCTGGTTCTACCTCCGGTTTAGCTTGCTTTAGGATTGGCTCTTCTTCAGAGATAGCATCTAACTCAGCATCTAACTCAGCTTCAAAGTCACTCTCTTCAGTATCAAGACCAACATCATCGAGAGCATCTAACTCACCTAAGAGGTCTTCAGTATCATCATCCAGAATCTGCTCATAGGACTCTTCAGGTCCCGATTCTATTATGGGCGCTTCAATATCGAGTTCTGCTAGACCAGGAGCAAGTAGTTCAGAGATTACCATTCCAATAGTCTTGATCTTCTCGACCTTGCCAGTCTTACCCTTCTCGATCTGCTTCAATGCTCTATCAATCTGCTTGATCTGATAGGGGATTCTCATTCTTCTACCAAGGATCACACTACCAGCAATGATACCAAATAATGCAATCAAGAGGAGTGTTTGATTGACATCAGACTGGGGGAATCTTCCAAGCAGAGGTATGTTGTAAGTAGGTTCTCTAACATAGAAGTCCACTGCAAGACCAGTCTCAGCACCAGTATAGGCCTGATATCCATATGCTTCAGCTTCGAACACTATGGTATAAGGTTCACCAGATATCTCACCAACATCAGCTGCGGTAATGTCCACACTGTAGTGAGTTGCATTATACTGAACAACAGTTAATGGAATTGTACCACTATCTGTGAGAATGTAGGCGGATAGTGTTGGATTCGAAATTGGAGACCCTGTTAAATCGTTGATATATTGGTAGATTACCGTTATTGTTTCACCATATTCTGCATCTAGAGTGTCTTCAACAGTAATTGATGATGGAGCTAATAGAACCATATCCAACAAAATCGGATCTGCGGTGTAATTCTCTCTAGTCATTGTGAAAGTCAGAGTGTAGGTTTCAGGAGCACTCAATCCAGACACTTCGGAAGGTCTAATGAATACAACATACTCATTGCCAATCAAAGTATGACCGAATTCAACCGAATTCCAAACAACTGCAACTT
Organism: Candidatus Thorarchaeota archaeon; assembly: GCA_004524565.1. Taxonomy (GTDB): domain Archaea; phylum Asgardarchaeota; class Thorarchaeia; order Thorarchaeales; family Thorarchaeaceae; genus SMTZ1-45. The sequence continues at coordinate 15,425 of SDNZ01000022.1, read as the reverse complement.
CAGCACCTAACAAAGTAGTACCATTATAGGTCAGAGTGAATGCAACACGGGATGTTTCTGTTGACCCATGTATTGCCTCAAGTCCAGTTGTTGTAGTTTCGAAATCAGCCTCAAGTGGGTTGATTTCCATTACAATGTTTAAGGGTGCAACGGTATGATTCTGCAGTGTTACTATAATACACAGAGTTGTTGTTCCTGCAGGAACTTGAGAAGTATCAACTTGCATCGTGTAAATCAATGAGGCATATGAGAAAGTACCACCAGCTGCTCCAGGATATGATGGCCAGAAGTATGTGGCAACACCCTGAGGAAGATGCGTTGTCACACCCTCATAGAATGCCCAGACTTGCATCTCAACAATATCTGTCCAAGTACCTTGCCAGTTAGCATCCTGAAGATGAGCTGTGATCATTGCAATCTCACCTGCGATTGCATTGACTCTTAGAGCAATCTCAATTTGACCATCAACATAGTTTGGTAACCGATAGCGAACGTACAGTTCGTAAGGCGAGTCGGTAGTCTCTTGAGATGCAAAGTATAGAGAGGAATCAAAAACAATTTGGAAGGTTCCATTTCCACCTCCAAGCGGATTCAATATCTCGATAACTTCACCATTGTAGACAAGCTCAACTACAACATCAGTCCAAATGTATACACTATGACGTGAGTCGATCAAATCCACTGTAATGGTGGCATCTTCAGACCATGTGACTTCAGTATCACCAGTCGAAACCATACTAGTTGGGCTCTCCCTCATGAGGAAGAACACGAATACATCTTCAACTGGTTCAAAACCATCAGCTTGCATAGAAATTCTGATTCGATAGAATCCATTGTATGGATCAACGAACATTTCCAGTGACTTTGTATCAACATCAAAGCTGTAGGTACCATTGCCATAGTTGGTTAGACCACCAACTCCGACATCAAGTGGCTCTACAACAAATGAAGCTGAACTTGGGAGTGTAATTGCTACATTGTCAAGCGTATTGTTCCAGTAGAAAGTAATTGTAACAACATCACCATAGTATGGAACATATCCTCCATTTTCAATCAAGATCTCGTTCGGTACATCTTGTAGAAGCAGGAAAATTGTTGTTTCGACAACTGAACTTCCATCATCAGCTATGATTCTGATTTGATACTCATTTGTGAGAGGATCTGCATCATCACCATTGAGTGTGACTTGATAAACACCTGGACTGATCTCTGTTAGAGAACCGAAATCTAGGAAATTCGGATAGTCCCAGTACTCTACGGTAGCTCCAACTATTGCTGTATCTACACGGGATATATCAAAGAGCTCAATTGTTACATTGAAATCACGAGTCCAGTATGCAACAAGTGGAGTCTCCTCAGAACCGTAATCAGTCTGAATCAGTATTGGAACGAGGATTTGTAGATTGACTCCCTCACTCCGACCTTCGTGATTGGCAAGTGTAAAATTGATGTTTATGAAAGATGCGGCTGCAGGGACTGTTGTATCAAAAGTAACAGCGTATCGGCCATTTCCAAGATATTCAATAGTAACAGTACCAATCCAATCAGTTACGATAGTTGCACCTTCTAGTCCAGTTGGACCTCTCTTGTAATCAAATAAGAAAGTAGAGGGTTCAGTCCAATCAACAATCTGTGAATCAGACCCTATCAATGTCAGAGTTGTCATAGCTTCGGATACAGTAATAGTATTGTAACTGATGAAACCATCCTCATAGTTAGCGTAGCTACAAGTAATTTGTATTATCCAATTGCCAACTGGTAGAAGATTTCCATTGAAGCTATAGGTCAGTGTACCGCTACTCGCAGTTAGTACTTTACTTGTATTCAAGAAGGAGAGACCAGAATCAAGATTCACCCATTCTATGTGAACACTCACTCCAGTCAGATCAGTTGCTGTAGTATTCCATGCTATCTGATATTCGAATTCTATTGATTCAGTTCCTGTTGACCAAGTATAATTACTCACAGATGTGAATTCAACAATCATAGGTAATTCATTAATAGTTGCTCCTACCAAGATAGTTTGATTGATATAATTGGCTTTCTGAAGTGTGATTGTAATTACATAAGTTCCAACATTAATCCCAATCAAAGCTGTTTCTGGAAGACTGTATGTGCCATTTGCATTATCAATAAGAGACCCCGAAGATTTAACGAGTGTGCCAAATTTCACAGCAAATGTATAGACATCAAGGTTGTTTGCATAACCCCCATTTGTCAAGTCATTCATCCAGTAGAGATGCTGGTAGTGAGTCCCAAAACTTTCGACTATATCAGAGGTTCCAACACCTTCTGAAGTCTGTGCTGCCAATACGGTTAAGTAAATCGATATTGGAGCTGGTGCATCCTTTAGATTCGTGTCAGCTTCAATAACTATCTTGTACGCTGTTGATGAAACATTCAATTTCCAGAAATCAATATCAATTATGACAGGGAAGTTGATTGTTCCTCCTGTATGGGAAATCCATGTTGATGATGCCAGAGTCCAAGTATCAGAACCTACAATAGTGGTATCATCATAGATTGTGAATTTCAACCACGAAGTGCCATCAAGTGAGATTAAAGATGTTATATACGAACCAGCAGACCCGGTCCTGTCAAACCATCCAACAGTGAATGTTGCATTTCTACCCCACCTTTGATTGACAAAATACGCTGTTGAATTCATTTCTGTATATGCGCTACTATAGTCTGGGACTCCGATGAGTATCTTGTTTATGTACCAGTAATCATAGTCACATTTAGCAAGTAGCTCATTTATAGTTCCATTAGATTGCAAGCCTGAAACTACAGTCAAATTGTATGAAACACTGTAAGGAGTACTCATGTTTGCATGAATATTATAGAATGTCACATGACCTGTGCTGTTAGTTGTTCCTTGAGCGACCAGACCATCGCCTCTCATTGTGACATTGACCTGAGCTCCTTCAACATAGGTTGTAGGTCCTGTCTGCACTCGAATCACAAGTCGTGAGAGAGGTAACTGAATGACTTGAGATTTGTAATCTTGAAGATCGGTCAGTGTTACAGTATTATTACGAGCTAGTGGTGTGTTTGAATAGTCGTCAGCCTTGAAGACATCTATATCCCACGTTCCATTCAATATCCTATAGAAACTATAATCTCCATTTACATCTGAGAATTTAGTATGGGAGTAAGTTCCCGTATTCTCAATATTGATTGTTGCTCCTTCCACGTCTAATGCGTCCCAAGATTCAGCATGGATATCGAGTGTGATTAATGGGAGGTCCCAGTCGTGGCTAAAGCTACCACCGGTAAACTCAGAGGAGGCAATCGACCAACTGGCATAGTTTTGTATGTCAGTGTAACCATAGGACCAACCAAGAGAACCTGCATATCGAGCAAAGACATTGTAATCATCCTGTGGAACTCTGTAGAAATGAGCTGTGCCAGTAGCATCAGTTTGTGCTTGTGCTACATAGGTTGAGTCAGGAGAAGTATCAGTATCAAGACGTATGTTAGTATCCTCATTATCATTGTCGACCATTGCGTTGCCCATGAGGTCTTCAAAGTAGATATCGATGCTAGCTAAGTTTAGAATGATAGTGACGTATGTTACAGACCCATCAATTGTGCGGTCAGTAGAGTCAGTGACCCAGATGTTAGCTATATCGGTACTCAGCCAATTTGCTGCATCGATCTCTGTGGAGATTCTAAAAGTTTGATTGTGAAGTCCTTCGAATACAATTAGACCATTAGCATCAGTTGTACCTGAACGACCAAAACCGTTGTCATCTAACCATGGTGAGTTATCTGTGTTCAAGAGTTCAACATACGCATCAGTTATTGGATCACCATCGAGGTCTCGTACTGTGATATCGAACTCAAAGAGCTTTATCTCACCACTTGATTCAATAATGAAACCAGCTTGGTCGCCATCTCCATAGTAGGAGGGAACCATCCAACCATAACCTTGATCACCACTAGGAGCATATGGACTTGCAGTATTAAATTTCCCAGCAACAACAATGCTGATTGTTCCATTTGCATGAAGGTCATGTAATGATTGACTTGAGGAACTTGGCATGAAGAATCCGATTTCGCCTGCAGCAATATCAATAGTTGAGGATCCACTATAGCTTGAAATATCGATTGAAACATCAGCCCATGCCATAATCATGATTTTCTGAGAGCGTCCTGCCCAAATTCGGTAATCTAGACCAAAACGATCACCAGTCATTGTTGGAGCCCAATCACCTTGGTCTACCACTGTGGGGGGACTATATATTCCTTCGACAAAAAGTTTCGAACCTACGGGTCCAAGAATCCTAAGGCAGTCCTCGGGATTTGTTGAACTAGCTGTACCTGCAGGGATGTTCGCAGAACCGTTTGCTGGAATATCAACAAGATCTGCTCCTTTTACCCAACCGGAGCCAGTATTTCGCCACCATTCTACGGTGACAGGTGTATCACCAATATTGGTAACTCTTGTCTTATCACTTGAGCTACCCATATCAATTGTATAGAACTCTTCTCCAACGAGATCGCCATTAATTGATGAGAAATAACCTCCAATATCTCGTGCATAGGTGGAGTCTGAGTCACCAGCTCGAACTGTAACTGGTTTTGTAGAATTAGCCATCATATAGGTTGTATAAAGTACATCGCGTTTTGCAATGTATTCACCTGCTTGTAGAACAGCAGGCCAAACTGTAACTGTTGTACCATTATAGAAGCTCCAACCAGTATCTAATATTTCTGAAGTGGTCCAGACGTAGATATCTGTATTGTCTTCTTGAGCTTGAATCCAGTACTTGCCTTCATTCCTGCTTTCAAATCCTTCAACACCACCAAGGACGAATTTTGTACCCACACCATGACCTATCTCATTGACACCCGGGAACCAATCGTTTATTCCAGCATTCGAACCCTTGTCACCTTGACCCATTGAAACAGCCAATGGATAGTTTGAATATACTGAATAGTAACCCCAGAAGTTAGTGTAATCAGACGATGATGGTTCATATCTTACATTTCCGTACTTGGAGAGGGTTCCATTTGGCTCATTAGTTGAGCTTAGAGTTCCTGCAGACCATCTCACGTCAACATTACGTGGGTCATCCCAAGATGAACCATCCCACATCTCGACTAAATACTGATTATTGTCATAATAAGAAACAAGATTGACGAGTGAGAAAGTATAGCTTCTGTAGATGAATGGATAGTAGTCAGGATAGCTGACTGAACCCACATTCTCTTGAGCATAGTAAACGTAATAGTCACCCTCGGTTACACCTTTTGCTAGATCGACGGTAAATGATACGCGGGTAGATTGAATGAATTCAGAACCGGGATAGAAACTTGTATTCCATATCTGGAAAGGTACAGAATCCCAATGGTCACCACCAGTTGAGTTGTAGTACATGACCCGTATTGAGTCCATGTAACAGTGTAGGTTCTCAAATGTCAGGTACAAATGAACCGGTGTATCCAATCGGTCGGATACATCAGGTTCTGTAATATTGAAATATCTTCGATAGAGGAATGTGGAATTCCACCAGGATGCTTCGTCCTGATCTCCAGAGACAAGACCTCCATCTTGTATGCCTAATTGTGAATTAGTGGTCATTGAACCATCATTAGCAACAGGAATCAGGAATAAGGCAGCAAATGCAATGAATACGAGTATTTTGATTGGCTTCTTCATTTTATTCTACCTCCATTGTCAATGAGGCAGCTTGACTGGGATGGGACCTCTTGAGAACTTCCAAGTAATGCATAGCTTGACGACTAACAAGCTCTTCGTCATTGTATAGGTCAACCGTTCGCTGAATCAACCACTCAGGATAAACTGTCGAAACCTCAGTGTCACATTTCAGCATCAGGTGCTGGCGACCTTCTTCATCATTAATTCGCATTACGATATTTGCAGTCTCAAGTTTCTTTAGCTGCGTTCGTAACTTAGCATCATCCATATCTGTGTCGATTTTAAGCTGCTCTACTTCCTTGGGTCCGGAGCGCAAAATCTGAATGACATCATATGCTTCGAAGTCCAGAATATGCTTAGCCAGCTCTTCTGCTTCGGTCCAGATTGTATCGAACAAGTCCTTGCGAAGTCTTGCTAGATAGTCTCTGTGATATCGTCTGGAGGCTTGAAGGAATTGTTCTGCTACTTCAGTCGGTAGACTGCCTTTCCTAACAGCTCTCACGGTATCATGATTGATTTTTCTAAGGATGAATAATGCTCTTGTAAGATAGATTACTTCAGATGATAGACCCTCAACCCATCCTGTTGCAATGATTCCCATCTTAACAAGAGGTCTCAGAACCAGATCAACATCAATCTTCTTTCCTACTTCTTCAAAGATCATTTGTTCAAGTTCGGTTGATTGAACAGTACCATTTCTCATCAACGTCTGCACGATTGTGCGACGAACTGGATCATTGAGAATTGAAGCTTGACGTTGCTCAGCGGTCATCTGAGTGTAGCGAGCGATCTGCTTGTATAGCTTAGGTACCATCTTCTTGTATTCATCACCCTCAGCATTGAGAAACATTTGAGTGGCGATTTCAGGTAGAGCATCCTTGTACACATCTGGGTCCTCTTCAGGACTCAAAACAAGAAATACCATTGATGGTAGTCCCTTCAAGTGCATGTTTAATCCGCCATAATAAACGGCAAGTTTGAAGTCATTAAAAGCAAGTGAGCTAAAACCGGGTTTTTGAGACTCTTCAGTCTCTCCAAGAGTTGCTATTCCATAGACTCTCATTGAAGTAGTAGGGTCTAGTCCCACTTGGAGCTTCTTTGGAGTCTTTGATGTAACAACGGGTCCAAGCTCGTCATCCCATTTCAATACAGCGAGGCCTTCAGGCATTTTTGACAGTTCTCCGAGTTATTTTAGAAATACTGACCCGGGGTACTGCATACATAGTGTGAGCTTTTCCCCACGTCACTATTTCCGTTGCAGGAATTAGCCACTTACACCGGTCCCTCGGAGTAAGGTAGGACTAAAATTGACCTAGAACTACTCTAGACTAATCCTGTTGTAAGAGAGAACAATTCGGGTTTTCTAATAAGACAATCTTGGATGAATATTTCTTTCAAATAGTAGATAATATCGAAACAACCATGTTATTTCCAAAGCCACCGATATTATGTGTCAACCCTATTTTTGGATTGTCCACTTGAAGTCCTATTGGAGCAGTTCCTCTCAATTGGAGAACTATATCGCGAATCTGGGCCACACCTGTTCCGCCAGTGGGATGACCTCTTGCCTTTAATCCTCCACTAGGATTCACTGGAATATCCCCGGATACTTCAGTAGTTCCTTCCTTGACAGCTTTGATTGCTTGTCCCTTCTCCACTAGTCCGATATCTTCCATGTTGAGAAGCTCCAATATTGAAAAGGCATCATGAAGTTCGCAAACGTCAATGTCGCTAGGCTTGATTCGAGCCATACTGAATGCATTCTTTGCGGCAACTCTTGTTGCATTCATGGAAGTCAATGATGAACGATGTTGTACTGCCAGGTAGTCACTACCATGTCCAACACCTAAGACTTTGATTGCAGAATCAGAGAAACCGTACTCATGAACAGCTTTGCTTGATGCAACAACAGCAGCAGCGGCACCATCACTGGTTGCACAACAATCATACAATCGTAGAGGATCTGCAATTATTGGTGAGTTACTTACTTGCTCGACAGAGATTTCCTTCTGAAAGTGTGCAAGAGGATTCTTTGCACCGTTCCTATGAGCTTTCACTGGAATAAGTGAGAGTTCTTCTCGAGTCAAACCATAATCGTGCATGTATCGTCGTGTGATCATAGCAGCAAGTGCTGTTGGTGTCGCACCGTACATTATTTCATTTTCTAGTGATAGCATTCTGGAAAGGATCTTTGAAGCAGTATCTCTGGCAACCTGAGACATCTTCTCTACTCCGACTACTAAGACCAAGTCAGCCATTCCAGCTCCCACCAGTGCAATGGCAGATTCGAATGCGCTTGATCCTGAGGAGGGACCAGTCTCAACTCGTGTCGCACCTGCTGGAACTACACCAAGGTAATCAGCGAGTAGTGTGGAGAGATGACCTTGACCTGTGAATTCTTCAGGATTCTGAGTTCCAACGAATAGATGATCGATAGTTGATTCAATCAGTGCGGCATCTTCCAGAGCCTCGTATGCTGCGGCTTGAGCAATCTCTACAATTGATTCCTCTAGAACACCGAACCGTGTCATTCCCACGCCAATAATATTGACAGGTTCCATATTCACACATCCTTACTCGATAAGAACAAGGAGGTCAGCAGTGGTAACCATTGTACCAACATCTACGTTGACTTCCTTCACAGAACCAGATGAGTCAGCTTTGAGTTCGTTGAACATCTTCATGGCTTCAAGAATGCAGATTGTATCACCACTCTTGACCATATCTCCAACACTCACGCGAATCTCAGTGATCTTCCCTGGCATCGGAGGATAGATACCGCCAGCTATTCGGGGTCCACCACGAGTGGTTCCTGCAGTTTTTTTCAGAGTTTCAACTTTACGTTGACGTTCCCATTCAATTTCTCGTTCTTCCCCGTTTATCTCAAGGATTATTGCCTTACCAGTACGTTTCAGAACCTTGATGGAGTAATCGGTTGCGAGAGTATTGACTACCCATGACCCATCTTCTAGCATTGTGGGTTTCATTGTAAAACTCTGATCACCAACTTTCACAACCAGAACCCCACCCTCATCAAGCATCTTGACTTCAACTTCGAAGGGTTTCTCATCCATTGTGACTTTGTATTCTGGACTCATGACACTACCCCCTACTTCTTCCCTTCATGATATCCTTTCGTCCTGCAGAAGACCATGCAGAACTTGATTGGTCCCAGTGTGTAGGAGCATATTGTGATGTTCGACCCTCCACCAGATCAGCCATGCCTGCATCTGACCAGGTCTGAGCTCTACCAGCCGACGTGGCCAAAGCACCAGATCCAGCACCATTCATGTGAAGTACAGCAGCAGCAAGTGCAACTTCAAGCTCCGCGGTCATTTCACCGCGACTTTTTCGTTGCGCTTTTCGTTTTAGAAAATCAAGTGCGTATTGAGGGTAAAGTGCATAGGAAACGAGGTCTCGTTGAACGTGTTCAATATCTTTGAGTGCATCTCGTGCTGCAGGAAGTTCTGGTTCTAGCATATCAGCAGGTCTGCAATGAAGTGGTTCCTCATCACCTATTGCCTTTTTCCTGACCTCTGGGTCAATCTCAGCTGGAGGTCGACCGTAATATCCTCGAATATACTGTTTAACCTCAGTAGGAATCATGCTATATCTCTCACCTGTTACCACATTGAGTGTTGCTTGAGTTCCCACAATTTGACTTGAAGGAGTTACTAGTGGAGGAAAGCCTAGCTCAGCTCGAACTCGAGGTACTTCCGCTAATACCTCATCATATCGGTTCTCAGCTCCTTGTTCTCTAAGTTGGCTGTCGAGATTTGATAACATACCACCAGGAATCTGGAAAACTAAGACCTGTGGGTTCACTCCTTGTAGGCTCCCTTCGAACTGTCCATACTTTCGTCGAACTCTTCTGAAATAATTCGCAATCTCTGAGAGCTGTTCTATTTTCAAACCAGTGTCACGAGGTGTTCCCTTTAGTGATTCAACAATTGATTCTGTTGCAGGTTGAGAGGTTGCCATAGATAGTGCTGAAATAGCACAGTCAACAACATCTACACCAACTTCAGATGCTTTCAGATACGCCATAGCAGCCATTCCGCTGGTATAGTGAGAATGGAGTTGAATAGGAATATCAACTGCGTCTTTCAGGCGTTTAACAAGATCATAAGCAGCTTCTGGGGAGATAAGACCCGCCATGTCTTTGATGCAAATTGAGTCAGCCTCTAGTGCATAGAGTTCCTTGGCCATTTCGACAAATTTTTCGTTCGAGTGGTATGGGCTTAACGTGTAACTAATTGCTGCCTGAACATGTCCGCCTTCCCGCTTAACGAATTTCATCGAAGCTTCCATGTTCCGAACATCATTGAGAGCATCAAAGATACGGAAAATATCAATCCCCGCCTTAACTGCCTCTACAACAAATAGTTCCAACACATCATCGGGGTATGCTCGATAGCCTACTAAATTCGATGAGCGTAATAACATCTGAAAAGGGGTCTTGGGCATAGCTTCTTTGAGGGTTTCAACACGTTCCCAAGGATCTTCATCGAGGAAACGCATCATTGAATCAAATGTCGCACCGCCCCACATTTCCAAGGAATGATACCCTACCTCGTCAATCTTATCACAAATGGGCAACATATCCTCAGTACGCATACGTGTAGCAATCAGAGACTGATGAGCATCACGAAGAGTAGTGTCTGTAATCAGAAGTTTTGTCATTGCTTAACATCAATAATGATAGTGGATGAGTATTTAGTCGTTCTGTTATCTAACATTTCAAAATGAGTGAATAGAAATAACTTACACCCTTCCCCAGCCTTCATTAGGTCTAAATATAATTGGCTAACCACATTGATACAACAAGAAAGAGTCCAATCTCTCAACAATCAAAATGACCAACAGGGACACTACGTTCTATATTGGATGCAAGCTGCACAGCGAGAGGAGTATAATCATGCGTTAGAATATGCACTGAGTCGTGCTAATTCTCTACAAATACCGCTAGTGACTGTCTTCTGTTTGATTGATAGGTATCCCTTAGCCAATAGTTCACAGTATCGATTTCTGGTAGAAGGTCTACAAGAAGTTCAACTTTCACTACAGAAGCGTGGGATTTCATTCGATGTTTTTCGAAAAAACCCTAAACGACTAATTCCAACACTTGCAGAAGAGGCGTCTATGGTTGTTGTTGATAGGGATTATCAGCGCATTCAAAGAGATTGGCGAACTTCAATAGCGCAGTCCATAGAATGTCCAATGCATCAAGTGGAAACAAATGCAGTTGTACCAATTCAAACAGTATCTCAAAAAGAGGAGTATACTGCAGGGACATTGCGTCCGAAATTACATAGAGTCCTTGAAGACTATTTAATACCATTGAGAAAACAAAGAACGAGAGTGAAATCCGAAGGTATTGGAGAAGAAGGAATCGACTTTACTGATGTTGATAGATTATTGAAGGAAATTAAGTTTGATAATAGAATCTCTCAAGATATTCGCATCAAAGGTGGAACTAGTCAAGCTAAGAAAGGGTTGTATCAATTTATTTCGCACGATCTTGATGTTTTCGAAACTCTACGGAACGATCCCGCAATTGACAGATTATCGAAAATGAGCCCGTATCTTCATTTTGGGCAGATTTCTCCTTTGTTCATTGCACTTGAAGTCCAGAAAGTAGATAGCCTTGGAACTAATTCCTACCTAGAAGAACTGATTGTTCGAAGAGAACTGGGTATGAACTTTGTATTCTTTAACACTCATTATGATAAATTTGAATGCCTACCAAATTGGGCGAAAGAGAGTTTAGAAGTACATTCTTTAGATGACAGAGAGTATGTTTATTCTTACAAAGATTTGGAACAAGGAAATACTCATGACCCATATTGGAATGCAGCACAAAGAGAAATGGTACTCGTGGGAAAAATGCATGGGTACATGAGAATGTACTGGGGAAAGAAGATTATTGAATGGACAGAATCACCTTCTCAAGCGTACGAGATATGTGTAAAATTGAATGATACCTATGAACTCGATGGCAGAGATCCTAACGGGTACGCTGGTGTAGCTTGGTGTTTTGGAAAGCATGACCGCGCTTGGGGAGAAAGAGCAATCTTCGGAAAAGTGCGATACATGAATGATAAGGGACTTAAAAGAAAATTCGATATCAATGCATATGTTGATCGTATAGCAAAATTATCGAATTAGACAATCTTTGAACCTATAGAAAAGGCTATTTATTAACTATAGTTTTTTGGTTTTGTAGGTTGACAAAAGTGACTTCGGATTACGTCTTTGATAACTACAAACCAACATCATTAGACCTTATTCTAGCAGCAATAGCAGCAATTCTGATGCCATTGGCAGTAGGATATCTCTTTGATTTAACAGGAGCTCTAATTCCTCTTTTGATATATTACGGTCTATTTGCTGTTTTAATAGTTAGATGGCGAAAAGGTAGTCTCGATTATAAAATTGAAAAAGAGAACCTAAAAGCGCAATTCAGAAGGTACCTCACTCCACTATTCATCCTTCTATTCATGCTCCAGGGAATTATTGTTCTCAGTTCTTGGTTTACGCTAATCAGAATTGGATATGTTGACCCAATAGGATGGATCCTAACACTTCTAATTTGGGCTCCAATCAATGCCTTTGCAGAGCAATTGATTTGGTTATACACATTTGATTCCTATGCTGAATTCTATAAAGAAGGAAGAAAACGTTCTGTCATGGTTTTTATTGGTGGAGGACTCTATATAGCACTAATAGGAATCATTCATGCTGTGTTCTGGGGAAAATTCCTTTTGGAGAGTAACTATGTTTTTCCATTTACTGAACTGTTCTTCAGTATTCAGTTCATCATGCCGATAGGTTATATCTTCCTCTACAGAAGAACTGGTAGTATGTGGCCAATTGGTATCATCCATGCATTTCTCAACATCTCTGGAGAACTGATAAGTGGGTACTCAATCATACCATACTTACTGGTGTTAGCATAGTTTTAGCACCCACTCAGAGTTTAGTATGATTCAACTACGGATATCTAAAATAAGGTACCTCGAAATCGATGGAGGTGCAACCATCAAACCGGACTTTCCGTATAGAGAAAGTCTGCATCTATTGCTTTGCATGCCATATCCCTGAATCCAGGACACCTACTCCAACGCATCTTGTATTCACATTCGCCACATTCTTTGAAGATTTCATAGCTTCTCTTGATATTGAGGATTGTCACGAATCCAAGATAGAGCAAGATAATAAGAAGTATCTTGGGAACCAAATTTGCGAAGAGACCTTCATAAAGTAGTACCGACCAACATATGAAAGCAAATCCTGAGCCAAGAAGGAATTTGGAACCTATTTTTACACGTTTTCGCTCATCAGTAACACCTGATGCACTCACAACAAAATAGAGTAATGATATAGCAACACCACCCCAGAATAGATAGAATCTAACAAAAAATGTCTGGTCTATCAACCATACCGCAAATAGAATTGACATTGCACTAAAGAATGAGAGTGTATTAAACGTACAACCAATACACCACTTTCGTCCACGAATTGTAACTATATGACCATCAAAGTGATTGCATGCAGGATGATGTGATGAAACAAAGGGATCAGTTACCCTAAGAAAAAGAAGTGGGTGACGAAGTACCCGACGCATGTTGAGAAGAAGTTTTCCGCGATTCTCATCATCGAGAACTTCTTCACAGGGTCTCGGAGTCAAGTCACCCGTATCCAATTCAAGGTCAATCCTTCTATGGTGTAAATGTGGGTAGAGTGAAGGGGAGTCCACCGCCAAATAACGCAAAAATACTTGCGAATAGTGTACCAAAGAATATGAACATGATTGCCAATATCACAAGTGCCATGATTATAGCACCAAGCAACCACGCTACAAGTGCCCCGCCCCAACCAACATTGTGCCGACTCTTAATGAAATACCAAGCTAAGATACATCCAAGACATGGAATCCAAATTACAAGAGACATCAACAGCGCAGTGAAGAAGGTTGAACCAATTTCTCTATTGTCACCGTTTACAAACCCTAATCCAATACCTAGGAAGACAGCTTGAACCAGAATCGCGACTATAATGATCAATCCTATAATCAATAGAATATCCATTAAAGCAAATCCAAAGAACTGCATTTTTTCAAATCTCCTCCGGAGAAACTAAAGATTGCCCAGATTTTCCTTGGTTAAAAATTTGTCGAGAATGATTATAAACCAAGGAATAAGTTTGAAGATATCCTGATAGATTATGCGAGGAATTATTTCGTGAGTTCTGATGATTTCAAAGGTACTCTTGATTCTAAGCCTTATACATGGCAAGAGAAGAAAGGAGAAGTAAGAATTACTTGGAAAGGAAAAATTGTAACAGTACTACGAAAGGAGAGTGCAATAAAGTTCCTCGAGAGAATATCAGTTGCTAGCGATGAAGAGGCTCAACTAATCATGGCAAAAGCAACTGGCAATTTCAAGCGTGGAAATGAGAGAAGATCGTCTTAAAGCTATGAAAAGTACTCATTCGCGGAGTCCCGATTCTTTGAACCTATGTACCAATTTCAAGAAGATGAAGTAGAACACTATCGGTGCGATTATCCATGTTGCTTGTGGAATTAATGTCATCCCAATATCAGAAGCCATCCCAGGGAGAGGTGGGATGATCACGGGATTCCAAGGTAATGGTGAATATACCCAGACCCTTCCTGCAAAGATGTACTCAACGAATAGCTCCTGTCCGATACCCCAGAGAGCCATAATTCCATACTCACTCCAGTTCCAACTCGTGAAGCGAGATTCTGAACCAAGAAACCGATTGCATAAGTACACACCAGCCATAAAGACTCCACCATCCCAGATGGAATGACTAACCTTCTTCGGCCACCCAGAAAGACCGAAAGGCCATTCAACTGCAGCATGGAGAAAATCTGGACCAAGGAAGAGAAATGCGAATTCCCAAACCGCCCCAATCAGACAACCAACCCAGAAGGCATAGAAGTATGCCTTTGGTATCTTTTCATTCGTATATGCCCAAACAAAATAAAGAACTAGAATAGCGGCGACAGAAAAATCACCAACCATGAAAACGTACTGGATTGGTAATAATTGCATGAGGACCTCTGATTAGAACCACTATTTATCTTATACTTGACGAGAGAAAAAATGACACTCTTAGACTTAAGCTAACCTCTTATCTAGCAGTTGCACCAGGCGCAGTCTTTGACCATATTATCTCTGGAACTTGTTCTTCTTTCGCTACGTTGAATTTCTCAGAAGTCTCAAGATGCATCCGAAGACTATCAACATAAGCCCGTAATCGAGATTCACTATCTGCATGTCCAAGGGAGAATGATTGTGGACAGACTGGGCGGCCACGAATAAGCGAAGCATAGAAACATGCCTCCATTCCCTTGGCACCAAGTTTCTGAGCTCGTTCGCCAACAGTCATGATCAGGTCCAAGTCTTCCTGAGTCTCAACGCACATGTAGTATGAAGGTCGAAGGGGATGAGATTTATCGGTAAATTTGACAATCCTTGAACCTTCAGGAAACCGTGTTCCAAGGCAAGAGTTGCATCGCCATTCACCAGATTCACAGAATGAGTCGAATACATACTGAACGTTATCCGTTGACCCACATACTCCACACTGCTTAGTCATTTTCAAACCTCGGATTCAATCAAAGGCATGAAAAACCGTAGAAATCGGAGAACTTGAGATGTTATGTTCTCTCAGTGATACAGACATACCTATCGAAGTCCTTAATTCTAGGTACTATCATTGTATCTTT
>SDNZ01000021.1 GCA_004524565.1 Candidatus Thorarchaeota archaeon | reverse complement strand
TGGCTGATGGCATTTGGTATTGAACTAGCAAGACGAGGATTTGTAGTGCTTACAATCGATGCGAATGGACATGGTAACTCAGAAGCAGGTTCTGGGAGCGGTACAGCGGCTCTAGATTACATAGCTTCCCTAGATTATGTAGATAGCACTCAAATAGGACTTATTGGACATAGCATGGGTGGAGGAATATCGTGGAGTGCAATAGAGGATTCTAGTGTATATGTAAGAGCGCTAGTTCTAGTCGGTTCCGGCTTTTGGTCAGATGCACCATATATTCCGAATACTCTCATAGCTACAGGTAACTTTGATTCACTCTCCAGCTATCCTCATAACTACACTATACTGGATCCATACTTCAATGTGACAGGAGTGATACCTGATACAACCTACGGTGATTTTGCTAACAACACTGCACGAAGAGCTATATTTCCCAGTACAAATCATCTGTTTGAAACAATTGATCCAGTTATTGTAAGTGAAAGTGTTGATTGGATGAAGAATAGCCTGAAGGGTGGAGTTGAGGATGAACACTGGATAGTAAGTAGTAACCTCATATTTTCCCTCTGGTTGCTTGGGGGACTCTTGGGATTAATGGGAGCACTACTCACCGTATTTCCAATGATAGTGATTCTACTTGGAACTCCTCTCTTTGTAGATGTGAAAGGAATATACTCAGAAGAGCATGCAGGCGGTACAAAGTCCTTATTGACAAACGGGACAATCTATGGTTTGATTGGTGCTGTAAGCTTCTTCCCACTCCTCTTAGTTGGAACACTTGTTTCGTACATCATTCCATTCCCGCAAAATAATGGAATACCAGTTATGATGTGGATGACTGGAAGTGGGCTCATTGCACTCCTAGTTCTTTTCCTTATTTTAGGTTTCAGAAGAAAGGGACAATCGGACTCACCTAATCTAACAATAAGAGGATTACTTGGATTCGGAGATGATAAAAACTATCTGACGTGGATTAAGACACTCATCTTATCCCTCGTTATCTTCGTATGGATGTATGTACTTACACTCTTAGCAGACATTGGTTTCGTTGTAGACTTACGTTGTTTCCTACCAGGATTGCATGATCTTACTATATGGCAAGCCATGATTATGCCACTCTACTTTGTAGTATTCCTATTGTACTTTATAGTAGAAGGAGCTTGGCTTACAGGTCCCATGTTGCAGAAAAGTTCAGGAACCTGGTTCAAGAGTCAGATGAATATCACTGTGAAATCAGTCTTCATCAAGACAATTCCATATCTGGCTCTGGTATTGTTCGAATTTGTGGGTGGGTTCCTCGCAGGAGCACCTCTAGTACCCGGAATGATTGGATACTCTTGGTTGTTCTTCTATGCATTCACTCCCTGGTTTGCGATCTGTACAGTGATTACCATGTTTGCATATCGTGTGACTGGTAATCGATGGCTTGGTGCGATGGTCAATGCATTACTATGTGCATGGCTTCTTGCATCAATTCTATCATTTAGAGGATAAACCATAATGAAAGGTGACGGGTCTATAATGACCCGTGCCTACTTCTTTTTCTCAGGATGTGTGAATAGCCATTCAATGAGACCTGTACCAGTGGTTTCCAGTTCCTTACAGGTATGAACTGCCATACCCTCATAAAGCTCTGTTCTGCCTCCAGGAAACTCTCGTTCAAATCGAACAAAGCTCTTGGGGGTGATCAATTTTGATCTGATATTGTATTCAGATCCATCAGTTCCGATGACTCGTGTCTTCGAACCAACAGGTACGTTAAACTCAGGGTGTGTTTCTGTAGCAACGTGGACAACATCTATTGGTTCATGACCGTCTATTTTGCTAATTCCTCCAGATGAATGCACTTTACCCTTGACTTCGTCACGACGAAGACCTATAGAGACATCATCAAACTGTGCGTGAAGTGCAAACCAATTCTCGATATGCCAGTTTCGAGACCCCCAGCTTTTATCTCGTTCACCATATCCTTTGATTTTCACAATTTTCCCATCTGGAAATTCTATAGTACCATGAGGAATTCCTGATTGCTCAAAATGTCCAGACCACGAAGTGCCACTCCCACTTCCAAAATCATAAGCAGGAAATCTAGCTGGCCAATGAATGTCAGCCTTTAATTTCTCCCCGTTGTAGATAATTCGCCATTCCTTCAATGGCTCTATCAACTTGTAGGTCAGTGTACCATCCGTTAGGGATTCTGAAAAATCATCAGAGAATGCTCCTTCGGGTTCTTGGAAATAGACTTCACGTTCATACCCGTGGAAAAGAGCGAAAACGAATTCTCGCTTCCTAGTATTTGGAAGTAGACCGATAGTGGAGAAACCAGATATTCCAGTGTCAATATCAACCCAATTGAAATAGTAGCTCTCTCGCCAATCAAGTTCCTCATCAGCAATATGAGCGTACTCATCAGTTTCAGTAAGTTGTGGATGCTTCTTCATTCGTGAAACCTCTATTCAGGGAGTAAGAAAAGGGTGGGATCTTCTTCCATTTCATCGTCAAACCTGCCAAATCGAATGAATGCTGGGTCAGCATCGTTATCCATGAAGTAAGGTACATATTCATCGATTACGGATTGCGATATACTCCAATCGAATTTGTCTGTGATACCCACTCTGTCTGTATACCGAACAAATCCTCTCCAGTAGGCTACAGCACCTGCTAGCATGAGTTTCTTCTTATCCCATTCTGCGAACTTCATATAGAGTTCAGATAGAGAAGCCTCAGCAGCCTCTGCATAAGCAGGTAATTCATCAAGTCCTAGAGGTGTAATTTTATTACCTCTCTCGGTATAAGCTGCAACACTTGTGACAAGCCCAGAGAAGTCACCAGGTTCGATGTTCATCGTACCAATATCATTGAATGTGGCAGTAGCTCCTTTGATGGTCATAGCAACACCTAACTTATCAGAAGGTAATTTGGCTTCAGTATCAGACCAAGGAAGCCAGAGATCACCCTGCCCATCGTGTAACCGTGTGAATTCAGTAGCTACAAGAATTTCATCATTAGATATCGGATATGGACCGTGATCTATCAACTTGGCTCGAGCTTCACATTCATCCATGAATGCATAGAGCTCAATCTGACCTAGATTTCTGCGTATTTTCTTTACTTGTTCTGCATCCACTGGCTGAAGATGGTCTTTCAACCAGCTCAACGTATCCTCTCCAAATGCTAGATTCTTTCCACTAGAGGCTGCAACAGTAGGTGCACCTGTATTGAAGTAATTTGTACCGAGTTTGTACCATTGGTCCAACATCCACTGCCATTGGTTTCGTTTTTCTTCAGACTCTTTCGTAGGGTCACTTTCACACTTCTCAAAGACAATGCCCATTCGTCCAAGAGAATAGTAAAGCCAAAGATAGGTGATAGAGAGAGCGTGGACTTCAGATAAGAGAGCCTTGCTTTGTTTTGCCAACTCCTCTGGAGATATCTTAGACCAAACCTCTTTCATGACATCATAGAGATGATCATATGTATGATAGCATGATACTGAGATGTACTCGTTAGTTGGGAATATCTCAGACTCCAATAAGCCTCGTTCAGCCAGAATGTCTGAGAAGGTATCAGAAATGTGTTTGATCATCTTGTTCGTTTCGCTGGTATCCATCATTATAGCTCCTAGGTTCGATTTGATGTAAGCAACGCATCATGAAATAGCGAGTATTAAGGGTTTCAGAAAATAAGCGCGAAGCTTATTACGAGCTGAATAATCCCCGCGGGAAGTCTGAGGAAGGAAGTCATATTGAAAGAAGTTGCACGAGGACTCATCTCTTTGAAGTTATCTGCAGAAGGAGAACTAAGGTATATCACCACTATGCAGGAAGTAATCCAACTCTTAAAAGAAGGGGCGGATGGAAAAATAGTTCTCGTCAATGATGGTGGAACAACATTCTTGGCTCCAATCCTATCAAAACTTGCAGGTGTTGTATGTATAACTGGTGCCCTTGGGTCGCATCTCGCAATAGTCACTAGAGAATTCGAAATACCTGCATTGATGGGGACAAAAATTGAGAATCCTGAGAGTTTGGATAGAAAGCATGTAATAATCAAACCTGACCAGGAGATTGAAGGAGTCCTGTTTGTTACGGAGTGAGTGATTTTGCAGCTAGTTCAATACCTGAAAGATATCAAACCTGAGGATATCGAAGCTCATGGTGGAAAAGCAGCAAACCTTGCTAAACTCTTAGAACTTGGCTTTCATGTACCAAGCGGCCTTTGCATTTCCAGTGAAGCCTTTGTTCAGATGCTAAAGAAAAATCAGAATCTTAGAGCACATCTGAGAAAAGTGGAAGAATCAGAAGATTTTGAAGAGATATTAGAGATTTCTGCAATTATCCAGAAGACAATCAGTAGCTATGCGATGCCAGAAGACCTGGTGTCTGAGATTTCAACGAAACTCAATCATCTGAAGACAACAGAGTTTGGATTTGCAGTACGTTCCTCCGCAACTATTGAAGATGGTAGCGAGATATCTTTTGCCGGACAAGCGGAGAGCTTCCTCTGTGTGAGAAAACAGCCAGACATCATTCAGTCAGTAAAGGAAGTGTGGAAATCTGTGTTCTCTGAACGTGCTCTTATTTACCTAAAGACAAAGAATATTCCTCTATTTCAAGTCAAAATGGCTGTACTTGTTCAGGAAATGATTCCAGCTAAAGTTTCAGGTGTGATGTTCACAGCTAATGTTGTCACAAATAATACAGAAGAGATATTGATCAATTCAACGTGGGGACTCGGCGACCAATTGGTTTCTGGAGAGATAATACCAGACACCTATGTTTTGACTAAGAACCCGCCTAAAATAATCCAACGAACTCTTGGTGATAAGGAATTCACTTCTGAACCGCACATGTACCCATTGGCAATTACAGATACGCCAAAAGAGACGCGTTCAGTATTTTCACTTGATGAAAAAACTCTCTATGATATTGCGGAGATTGGACTAAGGGTGGAAAGTGGGATGGAATCACCTCAAGATATCGAATGGTGTATTGGACCAGATGGTGGTCTTGTCATTCTTCAGTCAAGGCCAATAACGACGCTCAGCGGGCCTTCATCTCGTGAAGAGAAACCCCAGGAACAACGGTAATTGCATGTTCAGGACAGACTTTTACACACTTCATGCAGCCTGTACACTTTGATAGCCAGATTGGATCAATTCTCCAGATTTCAGGATTGTGAGGGTCGGGGTGTTCTTCAAGTGTTGGATGCATTAGAAATACTGCAGGATCGCAGACAAATAGACACTTCCTACAATCACGAGGGTCGGTACTAGCTCCTGTATGACACTTGGAATGGTCAACAGTGATTTTTGTCTTCTTTACCATTTTGATCACCTCAGTATTTTCCTGCTTGACCCGGTACATCCTCTCTTGGAACTAAATTGAGCGCATCATGCTTGCATGCATGTCTACAGACACCACATCCGAAACACTTGTCTAAGTCCACAATTACACGTTTGACTGAGGGGAGATAACGTAAAGCATTGAATTGGCACATCGAAACACAGGATGCGCAACCTTGACAATTATCTATGTCAATATCGATAACATATTCGCCCTTGTAGACGGTTCTTAAATCGAAATCATTTCTTAGTCTGAGACCACCACATTCAGGAGTTTCGCATGAGCAGATAGCATTAATGTATGGTACAGGTTGGAACCATACAGATGCAATGTATCCTTTCTCATTTTGCTCCTGAAGTGCTTGAATTGCTTCTTCGCGATCAAGTCTGTACTTGACGCCCTCTGGGATATATCGAGTGTGTTTTTCGATAACTTCCGATAGTTGACCGAAATTGATACAGACCGCGTCCTTAACTCCTCGCTGCATCCATCTGCAGACACAGTAGTTCTTGATGATAGGCTCAGCGGCGAGATTGCCTATGATGTGCTGGGCATCTTCAAGTGGAAGAACTTGACCAAAATGTCCATCAGCTCTCACAGGATTTCTGTTCTTCTTCTCGCTATGAATCTGTCCTTCTACTACTTTTCGGATTACTTTGCCAATGATTGGCATCTTCATCTTATATCCCAGACCTATGGAATTGAATCCCATAATCTTGCGAATAAACAGAGTTTCCATGTTCTTCCATTGTTCTTCGAGGTATTCACTGCAATTGTACTCATCAGCCAGCTCATTTCGATAAAGTCTAGCGTTATTGTACCATTTGCCGCCATCGCCGTGTTTGAAGCACCATTCACACATTGTTATCGCCTATGTAATTTATGGATATGTTATTGGTTGAATTGCGATATTTAAGACTCCCGAATATAATTGAATCTCGCTTGAGCCGAAACTGTTAACTCTCTCTTGGATTAAAGAGATGCGTGGAAGGTCATTGAAAGTGCGTCACCTGAAATCTATGTCTCTGGGTTCACTAAGTATCATCTGGGTAGTTTCAATAATTTGGTTGATTGGAGCGACCCCGCTTGTGTGCACAACACCTTCTGAAATAGTACATGATCAATCATCGATACCTTCAGGAATACCAGATTTTCATGAACCAAGAATGTCAATGGGGCTTCTTTCTGGCAGTGAATCATTGATGCGTGGTATCAATATGGCGTGGTATACAAATACGCAGACTGCTCAATTTACACTTGGGGACGATACAGTCGTTGAAGAAGATATAACGCCCTATTGGTTCAGTATTGGATTTGACCGTGATATATTACGAGCAGATTTAGATGCACTCCAAACAATGGGGGTACGTCATCTCAGGATTTCAGCTCTTATTTTCCAATTTGTAGTCTGGGATGATGAATTCGGAAGTCTGGGATTAAATGGATCAATCATGAACAAATTCGATTTATTCTTAGCAGAAGTGCAAAGTAGAGGAATGGTTCTAACAATTTCCTTACTTGGACCGTTCTGGTCAAATACAGAACATCCATCTCTGATGAAATATTTTCGAATCTTTGATGAAACATCTGGAATGGACCAATGGGCGCTTCATAATTTAGGTCTGTCAATGGTAGAGTTTGCACAATACTATAGATTGTATCCTGAAATTCACACATGGGAACTTGTTAGCAGTTTCTCAAAATTTACTGACTATCTTTCGAACTCACAGACTGGGTTTGGTTTGACAATCAATGCTACCGCATTATTTGATTTCATAGAGTATGTTGCAGAAGGTATCAGATCGGTTGATGACTTGCACCTAGTAACAGTAAGCGATGGATGGCCTCCTGATTTTGCTGAGGACTGGTGGACTACAGGGCTAGTTCCATTCGAGTATGAGGGTAGATTAAAGAATCTTACAGATTATATTGCATTGTGCTATCACTCAGATGATACAATTCCCAATCCGCAGGGGGAAATAATCAAGTACGGAGCAATCGTTGAGATTGCATCAACTCAACCTTATAATCATTCTAGAGAGCTCAATAGTGAAGTTCTACTGAATGCGTATACTGAAGCAATCAACAAGAGCTATTCTGCTTTCTGTCCGTGGGAGTTTTCTCAGAATATGGTGGTTCATGAGGAAGATGGTTCTATTTCAAATCATAACAGGCATGATTGGACTTGGGATGCATTGCTGCTATTCTCACTCTATCGCAACGATTCCGTCAAATTCATCGATACTACGAACTGGTATGTACTATCCTCTGAACCACAAATAGATTTGCTAGGCAAGGTCAGCTTCACTCTATTCCATCGACCTGAAGGCGCTTATCCAGCACCTTTCGGTTTTGAAGATGGCCATATCTATGACCCTGCTGAGGGTGGTACTGAAGTCACGGTTCTCTCTCGGTATCTCTTGATGGGTGACACATTAGTCATTAACAGAAATGCAAATTATGGAGAACCATTGTATAATCATGAGGAACTAGGAATTTTTGAGTATGGTTCAACTTTAGCGACAATATACGATGTGGGATACGTTGAGGAAATCGGAATTCGAGTAGCAAGCAATTCTACTTGGGACTCGATAGTAGACAAATATGAAGATAGTCAGATCGTGCTTGAAATGAACTCCACTGGTCTTGCAGATATCGAAATTGAGAATGGAAAATTCATACTCATTCAGGGAAATAACTATGCAGTATCATATACAGACAAGATATCAGGAGCAACTTGGCAAGAGGTCGTAAAAGCCAATGAGAATCAAACAATACTAGTGCATGTGAATGCCAGCTCAGTGACCATTAGGATTACATTAAATCCAGAAGTTCTTGGATTGATCTCGGTTGGAATGAGTATATCTGTAATTATGGTTTCAATTGTGTTATTCTACTATGCGGATAGAAAGACTGCAAAAGAGTAGCAATACCCATAATCCTTTTCTCCAAGATTTCGTATAGAAGGAATATTGAGGTATCTCCCAAATGATTCGACTAATTGGTGTGCTCACACATGGTGGTGTCCCTATAAAGGTCAAAAGCTCAATGGATGCCGAGGGGGAACTTATTCTAGGACCTCTTATAGAGGCAGCAAAAGCATTGAGTCACGTCATGGGTAGTGGAGAGGTAAGAAAACTTGGTTTTCAAGACAACACCTTAATCGTTACAGAGTCGAAAAAAGGGTATACTATTGTTGCTCTCGTTAGTAAAGCAGAAGGCTACATGGATAGTCTCCTTAGAGTTATTTCTGATGCTATTGATGAATCGGATATTGCATTAGCTGATGGAGCTGTAAATGACAATCATATAGTCATCATTGAAGATATTGTTGGAACCTATGTAAGAGACCATATTGAAACAGGCTTCCCCGAAACTCTTGAGATGGTATGGGAACCCATTGTGAAAACAATGAGACAGGATAGTAAACTGTCGGTGACAGTCAATGAAGTTGAAGCACTTCTTGAAAGGTCTGAACTAACTGAGAAGTGGAGCGAGTTCAAGGCAGAAATTAGTGGCTCTCTTGAAGATGCTTTGGATTGTGCTCTTCAAGGAGAATTTGATCGTGCATGTGCAATAGCAATGACCATAGATAGTGCACTTGCAGGGGTGTTCGCCATCAAAATGGGAGCATTAACACACTCAATGACAAAATTAGTATCACCAGCATTAGCAGAGCTAATTGATGTAGCTACTCAACTCTCTGACGATTATCCTTTCGCTGATATGGCAAGAACGCTTGTTGGTTATATAACAGGTGCAAATATCCCTGCAGATTATGCACGTGCTTTCAGAGAAGCAATCAGAAGATTCGAGTTTAAAAATGACACAGAACATCTACTGCTTGGTTTCCTCTTTCTTGATGCTCGTGTCACAGATTTTCCTGATTTTGCGGCGAATCTAGTCAAGCTATACAGAGAAAAATCAGAGATAGTATGCTCGTTTATTGAAGCAATGAATGAGAGAGGAAAACTGTTCGAAAAAGTCTATTCTATTACAAGCTATGATGGGTTTCGCGATGAACTAGGAGTATACAAGTCAAATATCACAAGTATCCTAGGTAGTATCAATTGGGTAATGGATTCTGATTTGCTCTGGGAGCTAAAGAAAGAGGGGAAAGGTATTGAGATAGGAATAACAGCCTCGCTCAAGCTTCAGAACTATATTGCTGTGCTCACTGCACTTGCTGAATCACCAGTCCTCACGATTGGTGAACGAAGAGAGATACTTGAAGAGGTACTGATGCTCTACAAGGATTACTTCAGGGGATTGATGAAGTCAGATATTCCACTATTCGCGTATACGCTAGACAGTGTGTTCCAGAGCATGAGTGTTGCACAAGCTGAATATTATTTCTTAGTTACAGGAGAGATACGTGATCAGCATATGGATCAATCTATTGAGTTTGTGTCAGATATTTTTGCTGTTATAGATGAAGAGTGGCCAAAATCTCGGGTTCGTTTTTCGTTATTTGTGGTAGCTAATGCTCTGTGTCCCGTACTAACTAGAGCTAAGACGATGCCAGAAGTTGGTATACGGACAGTTTACTTAGCTATGCGGTTGCTTGATATCAATACTGTTGATGCTTCACAAATAACCAAACCAGAAACATACGCGACTTACTTTGGAAATACAATATCTACACTCACATCCATTGCATCACAACTATTAGAAGGTGATGAACGAAACAAGGTTCTCAAGAGATGTGTAGAGGTCATCTTGGATATCCAAGAATGGTTTGTTTCCAAAGGTGTAATATGCCGAGATGATATCATCACTGCTAGTTTTCATTCAACACTAGTGCTGAATATTCTAGATGATTCTGAATTGGAAAAGGTAACCAACAAAATCATTGCACTAAACAGAATTACTGTACAAGATACCAAAAAATATGACTACGAAGTCGCAATGATGGCAAGTCCTTTCATCGAAGTGCTGATCTATGCTTGGAAGAAACTAGACAGTGATATCTATCTGAAATTAGCTAGAGCAACTTTTGATACAGCATACACTGCTTGGATCAAGTATGGTTTTCATGAGAAGGCAGAGAACTTCAAGAAGAAGTACGGTGAAGTATGGAGCTAATCTTCAATACAGAAGATTATGTTCAACATAATATTTCAGAAGCGTGAGTGCTTCGCCCCAACCTGCTGCGCATTCGAGCATAGCTTTTATTCCACTGGGAGTATCATGATAGCCATACTCACGTAGACGAATTACAGTTCCCTCTGGAACTTTCTCAAAAATCATCTCAATTGTAGTTGCATATTCAGGATTGTCAGCATACCATTGAAATACAAATTTCTCAGGTCTCTTTGCCTCTAGCACTTTTCCATGGGAATCAAGAGTGTACTTATCCGGTCCCCAGTCTTTCCATCGGAAAACAATATCTCCGCCGGGTCTAGGATCCAATTCTGAATTATGCGTGAACCAGGTATTCAACCCTGCTGCACTAGCTATTCCATCGTAGACCTTTTCAGGATCTGCTCGAACAAGTGTAGTCTGTTTGATCTCTGCATCAATTAGTTTTGGCATGGTTCGACTCTCTAATTATTAACAATAGTTAGTAATCTTATAAAATAATTGATGCGTAAAAACTTGCGCTGACCACACTATATTAGGAGATTTTTTGGAAGGATATGGTCCAGTGCAAATAT
Organism: Candidatus Thorarchaeota archaeon; assembly: GCA_004524565.1. Taxonomy (GTDB): domain Archaea; phylum Asgardarchaeota; class Thorarchaeia; order Thorarchaeales; family Thorarchaeaceae; genus SMTZ1-45. The sequence goes on along the minus strand of SDNZ01000021.1, from coordinate 16,138 downwards.
CATGACTAATTCATACATCAAAAGAAAACAAGTCCGAAATTTGGTCATTGGCGTGTGTCTTTTTCTATCAGTAACACTTAGTCTTGGAGTTACTGCCCCTCTATCTGTTCAAGCAACCCAAGAGGGGCCCATCAAAATACTATTTGTAATGGATCAAGATTTTGGGTATTGTTATTCGCCCATCAGAACTGTCTTTGAACGATTTGGATGGGAGATTACAACAACTGCTCTTAATGAATCACTGACCAGTTGTAATTATGCACACAACTACGTTTTGGATGTTGATATCTTGCTGACTGATATTACCGATGTAGCTGAATATGATATCGTAACCATCATGCCGGGATCGGCACACGATACTCTACGAACCAATGAAACTGCTCTAAACTTAATTCGTGATGCAGTTAGTGAGAATCTTATTGTGACTGCATGGTGTCGTGCTGTTCGTGTTCTAGCAGCTGCAGATGTAATTGACGGAAAGAATGTCACTGGACAAGCAGATTACCAAGCAGAATATGAAGCAGCTGGAGCAACTTTCTTCGAGTTGGTTCCACCTATTACTGATGGCAATATCATTACAAGTGTCCGAAGTACGTTCTACAGGGAAGAGACCTGTAATGCGATTGCTGCGGCTGTGGGATTCTATGAACCCAATGTGCCTACAATAACCAGTTCGTCTGTTAGTCCATCCCCTAGCGCACTGAATATTGATACAATACTAACTGTCAATTTTTACGATGAAACGTTTGTGTATTTAGCCAGTTGCAAGATATACAAGCTGAATTCTACTGGAGGTAGACCAGTAGCATATACTTTGTACGAGGGTATGAACAGCACCGAAACAGTGGACCAGTTCGAATGTGTCATGAGAGGTTTAGATGTAGGCAATTATACTGTGGATCTATTTGTTTGGGACTGTTTTTCGAATTACGTTGAATACATCGATGCTACTAATTTTATGGTATTAGAAGAACTTCCTCCAACAACCACAACCCAAGAATTCGACCCTATGCAATGGCTGGTTCCCGGAGCTATAATAGGCACTGCAGTAGTGGTAATTGGGATTTTTATTGTGATAGTAAAAAGAAGATAGGACATTCCAGGGAGTGGCTTCAAGAACCACTCCCAACGTGGGATGATAGGAGAATCATAGGCTAACCTTCCGATTTTTCATCTTGTGAAGGTTTCTCGATTGCAACCCTTGAAATTTGTGATCTTACTACAACATCCGCACCTATTCGTTTTACAAATCCCTGTACGAAACCACCTGCTTTTCTTCCAGCAATTTCATTCAACAAAATCACAGGAACAATGAATGCCATAATTAGCATTGGAATACCGACAGTCCAAATTAAACTGATGAGAATGCTATTGAGGTCGAGGGGTGCGCTACCAATTATAAAAGGTTGCCAGAAATGCCGGACGAACATAGCAATTGGAAATGCTAGGATAGAGTATCCTCCGAGCATACTACTATACCATCGTCCCACACCTTCAGTGTGAGGGCATTGACGTACATCCAACTGTCCTTCTCTGAGATGGTTAACGATACCAGCATCATTCAAAATCCAAGTTGGCATGAAGAGCGCTAATGCAATAGGCATAATGACTAAACTGGCCATTAGAGTTGAACTAAGACCGAATAGATAGTCAGGAGTCCCAGGGGAACCGACGAGAAGACCTTCAAAGAAACCACTCAATATACCCGCAGTACTCACGCTGAAAAGAGCTGGTGCAGCAGCCCTACGTATCATACGAATACCACTAAAACTCTCACCGATTTTCATGATATTAGTCTCATACGCTGCAGCTTTGATGAAGCTGTTTCCAATGAGAAATAAAACAGCGAGAGGTATTGCAATTATGAAATACTCCAGAGCAATGATTGGAATAGCAGCACTAAGAACAAAGATAATGTCAGCATATAGTGTTCCCTCAATGAATGGAATGAAGTCAACTGCTGTTTGTCTAATGGTAACCTGATATATTGCAAGAATAGCAATAGCAATTCCAAGTATTGCAAATATTGTGGGAATGAAGAAACGCGAACGTCCCATTTTGATTCAAATCTCCATGAAAGTATGTAAAACAGTAGAGCTTTGCACTATTTAGGAACTATGACTATGTACTGAAAAGGAAAATCTTCATTTTGTTTCGTGATAATGCAACATAGGTTGAGGATGGATATTGTAGAGATTAATTACATAGATACATCTGAACTAGATAGATACATACATGAATCATTGAAACGGTGGAGAGATACTGCAGCCCCGTTTGCAGTTACTATTAACATTCTAACTAAACGTATTTGGAGAAACGATGTCAAAACCAATGCTGTATTTTATTGTCAGCTCGAGCCTCATTCTGCCTATAATAGGCCACTACTAATAGTCTATGTTGAATATGATGAAGTGAATATGACAGGGAAAATCGAACTTGAGAGTGTAGATTTAGAATCAGAAGTATCCAAGAATCTGATAGATAGTTTCAAGGGTGTATTTATTTCGTTCGATCCAGCCACAGCTCCTCTTCCTTTCGGAGTAAAATGCCCGCATTGTGGTGCAAAGTATGTGTACAAAACAAGTACTGGTACTGTAAACTGCCAGAATTGCGCAAAACCATTTGATCTGGAATATCAAGAAGAAATTCCTCTATCAGAACCCGATGCTGCCAGAGTAGGAAGTGTCAGAGAGCTAGGTAGCCGATACATTGCACTTGATAGAAGTAAAATTACACACTGCAAATGGTGCGGAACTGTGGAAAGTCCCAATTGGAAATCGAGTCGGGATGGGAAAATCTATTGCTCCAACGATTGTTTATTGGCAGATAGTCTGGAAATGAATGCTCTAGGAGGATTTTGTACAATCATACTTCCATTTTTTTTACTGTTTCCATTCATAGGATTTTCGAGTTCTTTCTTCGTAGGTATGATACCTATCTATGGTATATTTTGGATTACGTCGCTGGTGTTCTTTTTCCTTGCATTAAAGGGAAATAACACACGTGCATCACGACCGAGGAACTCACGAAAGCCTATGTAGCAATACTATAGATATTTCCCATAGAATAGTACCTCAGGATATATCGGGGATGAGCTGTCAAGGAGGGGTGATTCAATTCCCTTTAGATGCTCATCAAAAAATGCTAGTGTATAATCATTGAGAATCTGAAGCATTCGATATCCATCGATTGTTCCAAGCAACCCAAAATTACGAAGCATTGGAGACCATATATTTTCATCAGCAAAATTGTGATGTTTTGTACCATTGACATAAAGACCATAGCACGTACTATTAGAATTAAGATATACAGAGTCATTCATCTCAGGATTGCCATAGCTCGAACCAAACATGAGCATGTATGGCTTGGTCATATTCATTGTTCTAGCTTTCTCGCCATGTGGAGGGTCGAAACTGACGCCAACGTCAATTCGAGAATCAGTAAGTGCTACCTCTTCAGAAGTGGTGCCACCAAATGAGTGCCCAAATGCGCCAATCAGAGAGAGATTCATCCCATCATGGAGAATGCTTGGAATATCTGGATTATCTATTATCTCAAGCTGATCGAGAAGAAATACTGTGTCGTTTGCCCAAATCTGCAGACTATTTGGAATATCTGCATACATTTCTTCTGATGCTTCATAAATCACTGAGCCATCTGGAAAACTTGTTACTGCTGCCTCATATGAGTGACTGATACTGAATACTATGTAACCGTTACTGGCCAGCTCTTCCATCAAAACAGTATCTTGCATGATAAGACCACCATATCCATGTGAAAAGATTAGCACCGGATAGCTGGATTCAGCTTGGGATAATGGAGCATTCACATAGGAATGAGTTCGGATAAGTGCAAAATGGCTGGTCATTATAGTTGGAAATCCCCATGATTGTTGGATACCCGTAGTAAACTGGTCTATAGAATCTACATATGGTGCCATAGCATATCCTGCAAAATCATCTGAAGGATACCATGCTTTGATTAGTATTCTACGATGGTCATCAGGATTCTGTGTGAAGGTCTCATTTCGACTTGTATCTGTAAGTTCGAAGGTCACTTGACCAATTGCATACTCACCAGAAGGAGTAGGAAGTTGAAAGACAGGTAGTATTGAATCGATGAAAAGCGTCGACCCAACCAGTATGACTGTAAAAATGAGTATTGTAACACCTAGTTTCTTTCGAGGTGAGGATATTTCTGGTTCTGGAATAGCTCCAGTCTGAATTCTGTAGATTTGTACAAGTTTATAGACACCCCAGATGAAAAGAATCAGTGTAGGTATATACACAGGAATCATCTGCCAGCGTAGTCCCTCGAAGAGTACGTGAAGAAGGAATGTAACAATACCAACCAAACTGACTATTCCCATTACCGTTGCTTTCTTCTGTTTACCAAGAGTTGATGGTAAGAAGAATTGAATTGATAATAGAATCAAGAAAATAATGATGAGAATCTCCAGAATTCGCATAGAAATCACCAGAATCGTAACTGTGTGTTTAGATTATTGCAGAAGAAAAGCATTCCGTTTTTGAAACAACACAACTTAGACAAAGAATGCCCCAACAGATGTGTAAGTCACACCACAAATCAAATATCAAACATTAGCATATCATTAGCAATTCGTTCATGGAGGTTGAAGATGTGCCAGTACGTTTCATTGTTAGAGTGTCTGATTTTGATAAGAAACACCTCGGATTCTTTGTACCAAAACATGTAGCAGATTTTTATCAGCTGCAACCAGGTCGTTACAAAGGCGGTGTGAGTCTTACTCATGGGGATTTGACTAGCTGTCCAATAAATCTCAGTAAATACAAACATACCCTAAGGGGTAGACTACCGCTCAATGTTGGAAAGAAAAGCGCAGTAACAGAAGTGTGGATATATCGCGATACTTGGATTGCTCCTAAAAAAATAGTAACTGGTTAATCTATATCTCAATAGCAGATACATGCCCATTACACAACTGGATCAGGAGACTCATTTCCGTCGTTGGATTTTTTATGCATTGGAAACCACCCAGTCCATACCAAAATTCCAAAACAGATGAGTGTGATGATTGTCCAAGATCCGTATGCAAGAATTTCATAGAGACTATAGGAAGTCAGACCAAACATGGGGAATAGCTAGAGGTCAATAAAAATCCAAGATACAAAGAGAGAGGCCGCTACTCCTCCTCCTAGGAGTTTCTTTCTATTACCATTCTCTTGAAGCATAATCTTCACTCCTCATATCGCATGAAATCGCGGTTTTGTATGTTGTCCTATAGCGTTCCCTAAATCAACAAGAAATGAAAAAGAGAGTAGGAGAGACCTTTGCAGGCCTCTCTTATGCTAATTTACCTTCTAAAGACGTTCTTTGACCAGGCTCTCAACAACTGTTGGGTCAGCCAGAGTAGTAACATCACCGAGGTCGTCAATCTGTCCAGCTGCAATTCTCTTGAGAATTCTTCTCATGATTTTGCCTGAACGAGTCTTTGGTAGTGCATCAGCCCACTGAATCTTATCAGGAGAAGCGATTGGACCTACATCAGCACGAACGTGATTCCTAAGCTCTACTTTGAGCTCTTCGGTCTTTTCTACACCCATCTTTAGAGTGACGAATACGTAAATTGCTTCACCCTTGATATCGTGTGGGAATCCGACAACTGCGCATTCAGCTACTGCAGGATGCTTAACCAGTGAAGACTCAATTTCAGCAGTACCAAGTCTGTGACCTGATACCTTGAGCACATCGTCTAGTCGACCCATCACAAAGAAGTAACCATCCTCGTTGAAGCGGGAACCGTCACCAGTATAGTACATCGGCTCACCGTTCTCAGGGTTCTTGAATTGAACCCAGTAGGTGTCAATGAATCGCTTGTGGTCACCGTAGACTGTCCTCATGAGGCCAGGCCATGGCTTCTTGAAGCACAGATAACCACCCTCATTGGCACCAACGGCAACACCGTCTTCGGCAACGATGATGGGCTCAAGTCCAAAATACGGGAAGGTTGTGCTACCAGGAATTGTAGCATTGGCACCAGGTAGAGGTGTTAGGATAACACCGCCTGTTTCAGTTTGCCAATAAGTATCAACGATTGGGCACTTACCTTTACCAACAATATTGTGGTACCACATCCAAGCCTCGGGATTGATAGGTTCACCAACAGTACCGAGTAAGTTTAGACTAGACAAATCGTATTTTTTGACTGGCTCATCACCAAATCTCATGATTGCTCTGATTGCTGTAGGAGCAGTGTAGAATTGGGTAACTTTCCATCTCTGGACTTCTAGCCAAAAGCGTTCCATATTCTCAGCTTCTGAGCTGGGAGTTCCTTCGAACATCAAGGTCGTCGCACCAGCTGAAAGGGGTCCATAGACAATGTAAGAGTGTCCAGTGATCCAGCCAATATCAGCAGTACACCAGTAGATATCACCAGGATGATAATCGAAAATATGCTTGAAGGTGTGTGTTGTATAGGTCATGTATCCTCCAGTTGTGTGGAGAACTCCTTTTGGTTTACCTGTTGAACCTGAGGTATAGAGAATAAATAACGGGTCCTCAGCGTGCACCCACTCTGGCTCACACTTGTCATCAACTTTTGCGTATTCTTCATGGTACCAGACATCTCTGCCCTTGGTCCATGGAACGTCGATTCCTACACGCTTGACAACAAGAACCTTCTCAACAACATCAAGACCATCTACTGCAGTATCTGCGCCAGCCTTCTGTGGGATTACCTTGCCTGAACGGTAGTAACCGTCAGCAGTGACAAGCACTTTACCTTCACAATCGATGATTCTGTCTTTGACTGAATCCGCGCTGAATCCACCGAAAACAATGCTGTGTACTGCACCAATTCTGACGCATGCAAGCATGATGATTGCAAGCTCAGGAATCATGGGAAGGTACATAGTAATCCTGTCGCCTTTCTTAACACCGAGGTTCTTCAGGACGTTAGCAGCTTTGTTGACTTCGCTTAGGAGCTCGCTGAATGTATAGGTCTTTGATTCATCAAGAGGTTCACCCTGCCAGATCAAAGCGATCTGGTCACCTTTGCCGGCCTCAACGTGCTTGTCAAGACAATTGTAAGCCATATTGGTTACACCGTCTTTGAACCAGGAAAATTTGATGTTCTTCATATCTTCCCATTCAAATCCTTTGGTTGGCTCTTTCTTCCAGTAACAAATTTCCTTAGTCGCTTTAAGCCAGAATTCGCTAGGGTTTTCGACAGACTCCTTCCAGATCTTCATTCGCTCAGCATGGCTCTTTACATAAGCCTTATCGACGAAGCTCTTTGGGGGTTCGAATCGCCTTTCTTCTTGACTATAAACTGTAATCTTCTTATCTTCTGACAAAATCGGTCACCAAATTCGTTCGATGATTTGGCCGGTCGAAAAAAAGCACCCTATATGAAGCTTGTCCAATCTGACATATTTTACACAAAACGATATTTGTCGATGATTCTATTTGTATCGTCGAATTATAAAAGTTTGAAAAAAAAGAAGAGATGAGAGGTCAGAGGAAAAATCCTCCAACCTCGCAATTTACAAATTATTTTCGTTTAGCCTTGAGAATCAATGTCAAGAAGATTGCAATGATTGCAAGAATACCTGTTACAAGAAAAGCCATTGAATAACCAAACATCTCACCAAAGGTACCTGCAACAAGAGCTCCTACTATGCCAGCAATTCCATAGGCAGTGAATACAACACCGTAGTTCTTACCAACGTTTACAGAACCAAAGTAGTCTGCTGTGGCTGAGGGGAATAACGCAAAATTACCTCCAAAGCAGAAACCTACTACGGAAGCGATGACTGTTACTAATATCCATGAAGTTCCAGTTGGGACAAATGCAAATGCAAACATTGCAATTGCCAAGACTATGAACATCAGTATGAATGTTGATATTCTTCCAATCTTATCAGAGATGGAACCCCAAACAATTCTTCCAGCAGCATTAAAGATAGACATGATCCCTGCGATTAATGCTCCAAGTGCTAGAGTATCGACAATAGGATCAATTCCTTTTGCGGCAGATACTACATTTCCAAGGGTCATAAGACCTGCAGTTGCGGCGAAGACAAACATTAGCCAAAGAACCCAGAAACTACCAGTTTTGACCATCTCACCAGGCATCATTCCTGTACCAGCACCATCTGCAGTTGTAGTGGGTGGTGTGTATCCTACAGGAAGCCAACCAGTTGGTGGATTAACAAGCAATTGTGACCCAATTACAACGAAGATAAGGTAGATTATACCCAGCAAAATTAGGGGCATTCCAATTACGCCTTCGAAGAATGCGATGAGATATTGCTCAACATAGTTGAATATTAGTGCACCGCCACCGAAGCCAGCAACTGCAACACCAGTCATCAGACCTTTCTTGTCTGGGAACCATTTTACAAGAGCAGCAATCGGGCATACATAGGCAAATCCAATACCAGCGCCACCAATAATTCCGTAGGTGATAATGAGATACAGAGTTCCTTGGACCATATCAGCACCAAACCCAAGTATATCAACTAGTCCTGAGAGAATCACTCCAATTCCTAGTAAGATACCACCAATGGTAGCAACTTTTCGAGGACCAGCGCGATCTTGCCATCGGCCAGCGAGAATCATGAATAACGCAAAGGATGCTAGACCAGCTGCAAATGGTAGATTTGACCAGAGCTTGTCCCATCCATAAAGGCCACCATCAACGATTGTTTCGTACAAAGCTCCTTGGAATATACTCCATGCATAAATGGATCCAAGGCATAGTTGTACGATAATTGCGCCGATGACGACTAAATTTCGATTTCCTATTTTTTCTTCAGACATGATAGAACACACCTATCTTATTGTCAGACACTATGCAGCTGGCGAATGATACTCCACTAAAAGCCTTCCGACATGTTTCAAAAAATACTCTGTTAGTTATACCAAGTGTAAACCCTCATATAGTAGATAGTGTGGAATATAACTATCCACTGAGGGATTGGTAATGTCGTCTGCAATTGATTGGACAGAGAAATATAAGAAGAAGATTTTGCCAGCATCAAAAGCCATCAAAAAGATTACAAGGGGTTCTCGAATTTTCTTGGGAACAGGTTGTGGAGTACCATATCATCTTGTTCAAGAACTAGCATCTCATGCTGATCAAATGGCAGATAATGAGATTGTTCATCTCCTTACTCTAGGAGATACACCATCTGCAGATCCGAAATTCCAAAACCAGTTCCGGCACAACACATTCTTTGTTAGTGCGAATATTAGAGATGCAGTTTCAGAGGGACGTGCAGATTATACTCCTATCATGCTCTCAGATATTCCTGAATTGTTTCGCCAAAAGAGAATGCCATTGGATGTTGCAATGATCCAAGTCAGTCCACCAGACAGGTATGGATACAGCTCACTTGGAATTTCAGTAGATATTACGAAATCAGCCTTTGAAAGTGCAGATATGGTCATTGCGCAGGTCAACCAGAAAATGCCAATCACACATGGAGACTCGTTCATCGATATTTCAGAAATAGACTATCTTGTGCCATTCAATGAACCACTCAGGGAATTTGAAGGAGCTGAAATTACAGAAACCATCGACAAGATTGGTAGCTATGTGGCAAGAGTGGTTGAAAATGAGTCTACCCTTGAGCTGGGAATAGGTGCTCTACCTCAATCAGTTTGCAATAACCTTCTCGAAACAGGGGTCAGAGACCTCGGTATTCATACTGAGATGTTCAGTGATAGTTTGATTCCACTGATTGACCAAGGCGTCGTTACAAATAAGAAGAAGACAATCCACAAAGGAAAGGTCATCGCAAGTTTTGCAATGGGTTCAGAGAAACTCTATGAACATATCGACGATAATCCAATGTTTCAGTTTCATGATACGGCATATGTAAACGATCCCTATGTTATAGGGCAGAACAGAAAAATGATTGCAATCAATTCAGCCCTTGAAGTGGACCTCACAGGACAGGTCTGTGCTGATTCAATTGGTCATAAATTCTATAGTGGAATTGGTGGCCAAGTAGATTTTATTCGTGGTGCAAAGAGATCCCCTGGAGGAAAGGCAATAATTTGTATCCCCTCAACTGCTGTAGATGGAAGTGTTTCAAGAATAGTTTCCCGTTTAAGTGAAGGAGCAGGAGTCGTGACCACCCGCGGAGATGTGGATGTTGTGGTTACAGAGTATGGTCTTGCTAACCTCTCTGGAAAGACTATACGAGAGCGAGTGCTCTCCCTCATAGCAATAGCGCATCCGAACTTCAGAAATGAATTATTGGAAGCAGCTAAATCGATGCATTATGTCTTTGAAGACCAAGTTCCATTCCTAGTTCAAGGAACCTATTTCGCTTCAGAGTATGAAATGACTGAAAGATTCAAGGGACCCGACGGACCTGTTGATGTTCATTTCCGATTGATTCGTCCAGATGATTCAGATAGAATCAAGGAACTATTTTACGATCTCAGTGAAGAGAGTATCTACTTCCGATTTCTTACTCCACTCAAGAGCTTGCGTAGACAGACTCTGCAAGATTTCTACAATGTAGACCAATCACGAGACATCAGTGTTGTAGCTGTAATCAAATCTGGTGAAGAAGGAGAAAATGAAACCATCATTGGTGCAGGAAGATATCTTCTCAATAGAAGCACAAATGAAGCTGAGTTTGCAATATTGATTCAAGATGAATATCAAGGAAAAGGAATTGGAACATATCTATTGAACCACTTAATGAGAATAGCCAAGAGCAAAGGGATTGATGCGTTCATAGCTTATGTGCATCCTCAGAATCAGCCTATGATTCGCTTTATCCATAAGACTGGCAAAGTTGTTGAAAGCAAACTAGCCATTCAAGATGAAGAGTACACATTTCGCTTGAAATTGTAGAGAGACTCTTTACCCTTCCCACTACACTCAAAGGCAGGTGTAGTTCTACCCTACCAGAGGTATATGATATGAGTGGTCTTCTACTGAAAGCTGGAACTCTAATTGTTGGTGATGGTACTACTGTCAAAGATGCATCAATATTAATCCAAGCAGGTACAATATCTGAAGTCGGGCAGGATATTTCTACTCCACCAGATACAGAAATCCTTGATTATTCTGACCGAGTACTAATGCCTGGAATCATAGATCCTCATGTCCATGTATGTTATGATGGATCTCCAAATCCTGAAGAAGTCGCGCTTATGTCTGATGAACTCCTAGCTATCAGAGGAGCGCGGCTCGTTGAGATTTTACTCGATTATGGAATAACTACAGTTGGAGATGCTGCAGGCAGAAATAATGTACCGTTTGCAGTAAAAGAAGCAATTGAGAAAGGAATTGTTAATGGCCCACGCTATCTTCCATGCGGAAAAATGATTACTATTAGTAGTGGAAGAGGTTCACTTGGAGGTTCAAATGAAGCTAATGGTCCTGATGATGTACGACGTGCAGTACGAGAAGAGATTGGTCGTGGTGCACGATACATCAAACTTGCAGCAACTGGAGCAATATCATCACCACACACAGAGAGTTTCAATTCTCAATTTGATATTGACGAGTTAGAAGCTGCTACAAAAGAAGCTCACAAGGTTGAACTAAAGTCTCATGCACATGCTTACGGAGATGTAGGAATCAGGAATACGATTCTTGCAGGTGTAGATGTACTAGTTCATGGACATCCACTGAGTGAAGAAAACATTGAGCTGATGAAGAAACACAAGACAAAGTACATGCCAACCATTGTGACTTATTATGAATCGCAACTTCATCATGATGATGGGGACCTTCCTGAGTATATGGTTCGAAAGGAACGGGAAATCTTTCCCCGTATAGAAGAAGGTGTTAGAAAGGCTGTCAAGGCAGGTATAGAACTTGTAGTGGGAACCGATTCGGGAATGCCTTACACCTACTATGGTAGATCGACAGCAGAAGAGATGGAACTAATGGTTCGATTAGGTGGAGCGTCAGAGATGACTGCTATTATGGCGGGTACCAAAAATGCTGCATGGTCCCTGAGTATGGAGGATAAGATAGGAACTGTCGAAGCTGGTAAATCCGCAGATATTCTTGTGTTAGCTCCAGGAAAGAATCCCCTTGATGATATCACAATTCTCCAAGAGAAGGAGAATATCAAGAAGGTCTTTCTGAGAGGAAAATCTGTAATCGAACGATAATCAGCCTCAGATGTATGTGTGTCGAATCTGAGCTGGACGACCTTTCACGTGAATCGTTTCAAGGAAGGTTGTCATGGAATCGTTCGGAAATTCATATCCTTGGTCTAGGATTTCCTGCTTGAGTTTCCTGAACAACTCAATGAGTGATTCAAACTTGGGATCATCCAGAGCATCGCAAAATAGTTTGTAGGTCTCATCAGACATTCCCATATTCTTCACATGAGGGGTCCACCACTTCAGAGGGGGGGTCCACTGTTTCTGCATGGAAAACCAGAGATTGGCAGCTGCAACAACTGTTCTGAAAGCATTCAATTTGGAATCGTAAATATTTCCACGTTTATTATTGATATCTGCATAATATAGAGCTCCAAGTAACGTGCTATACTTGTTTTTGAGCCTGTCAAGATGCTCCTCTTCGGGGTATCTAGCAAGTTTTTGACGCCATTCTTCCAGTTTACCTGAAGGATCATGAATGACAACACCTTCGACATATGGAAAGTGATCCATATCTAGTGGGGATTCGATTTGTTGTCTGAACCAAGCATCGGAAACTGGTGAGAAATCAATCACCAGCTTTCTAGGTTCAACTGATTCATCAAACTCAAGCCAGATTGTATCTTTGAGTTCGAGACCGTCATAGTACTCCTCTGTAACATAGATGAGTGCATCCCAATCAGTAGTTGGTGCGCCGAAACCAGTTGCACGACTACCCCATAACATTACGCCGAGGACATGGGGTTCTTTCACAAGACCTTCGAGTCGTTCTCGGGCCATTTTATCATCAATTTCGTCAATACTCTTTACAATTGGAACCGTCAAGAAAAATCTCCTCTATCCAGAAAACAAGTCGTGGTACATTAAAGCATAATCATTTGCGCTTAAAAAAGAGAAAGAGAGGACATATCTGCATGTCCCCCGCCTACCGTTGTACTATATGCGCCAGGTGTAAAGAGTGTGGTATGATCTGAAAGTAAGTTAGAATGGTTCGTCTTCTGGATCTGCAGGTGGATGCATCCCCTTTTCTCACCCCTAACTAGTCTTGAGTGATTTTACAATTTAAGCCCAGAGAAGAAAAAGTGAGGCGCCACCCGCCGGGAAGCGGACACGACAGACATTAGAAATCAAATAGGGACCCGTGGCGCCGTTCAATATCATGTCCATTCTGGGACTAATAAGCACCTACAGAAAAATTACGAGAATATATTCCATACTACTAACTTGATACTATGACAGGCACGACTCTTACCTCTAGAATTCAGCACTTCACACGAGAGCAACTGGAGGCTATTGATCAAGTTCTGAAGTTGCTCGATTCTGAAGAATACCGAGACTATCATGACCAATTTGGTGTATGTAATGCACCTGATGCAATCGAGGCTCTTCAAAAAGAGGTCAGTAATGCACTCAAGTCCTGATTGTGATTTGAAGAAGTAAATCCAGAAGATAATGTATCAGTTATGTTATAACAAAACTAGGTGGAAACAGAACAAAATACTCTATAACTATAGATAACAGAATTCCACCAAATACAAGACCTCTACCTCGTTTGATATTTGTTTCTGTAAACCAGATAATCGCTCCTATGAGTACGATAATGACCCCTGAAATCTGACCCAGAAAAATCAGAAAATCCCAAATCTCAATGAAATAAGCTCCAATCATCTGTGCAAAATTCTGGAGAGGTGATTGTAATAGGAACAGATACATTTTCTTGACCCAAATCAGAGTCGTTCTTTCTAGATTTAAGGTCCTAGAGAGTATTGATATGAGTAAAAACAATATGGTTTTGTATGATAGTATAATCGGTGGGAAATAATTGAGTGAACAACGCTATCCCAGAAGGGGAGAGTGTGGCATTCCAACTTTTGGATGTCGATGGTGTGGAAAACAGAGAGAGTATGATGCACAGTGGTATCTGATTAGGAACTATTGTTCGATTTCCTGCCTTTCTGCACATATGTTCTACGGATTGATCTTTGTGAATGTAATCTTTGGATATCTCTTCTGGATAATCCTAGATTTGTTTGGCCCGAATCTCTTTGACTACCGTTATGAAAACATACGAGTTTTGTTAGGAATATTGGGATTTGCTTTAATCGTCTATGGAGGGTGCGCGATTCAGGGATTTAGGGTTCGAAGAGGAACTCCGAAAAGACCCAAAGCAAGATATCATCCAAGTATGGTCGAATAAATTTGAGTTGAGGAATCAAACATCAATCTGAATGTTAAACCGTAGTATCGGAAGATTATGGTGGGCCCGCGGAGATCAATTCCGATTGGGGAAATCCCAGACCGTTTGAACTCCGGACATCCGCCTTATCAGAGCGGCGCAATAATTGACTAAGACCAACAGAGTTGACCTTTCCAGTCTATGCCACGGGCCCAATATGTCCGTAGACGAGGAGCACAACTGAATCGGATAAAAGCATTACGTATTCGAACCCTTTTTCTTCATACTAAATCAATTCTAAATCAAATCGATTCTCTTTTTGGCAGCATCTCTTAGATCTTCTGGCACCTCAACCTTGAAGGGGATTGATTCTGAGGTTTCCAGTGATTCTAGAACTCTCTCTGCAAAGTTACCTACTTCGAAAAGAGCCCGAGGTGAAAGATTGTATATCGTATCCTTTGCTGTATGAGCGACCTTCTCTGTTGTTGTCCCCATACTTGCAAAATGGATTGTTGGAATACCCCTTACTGTAAATGGTATGTTATCACCACCACTAGTTGCAACTCTTCGACACCTTGTTGGGTACTTATTTGTCTGGGCAAGTCCAGTTACCCATTCAATCATCTCATCAGGACCTGCAGTTAGAGCTAATACTTCACCTGGCAGCGCTCCTATACTATCGAAGTTCATACACAGAACAACATTTCCCAGATTATAGTCCTCTAGGAATCTCTGAGACCCTTTCATCTCTAGTTCTTCACCACCAAAAGTGATGAACTGATACGTAAATTTCAAATTCTGGTCGGAAAGAAGCCGTGCAAGTTCAACTACAATTGCAACTCCAGCAGCATTATCAGTTGCACCCATGGTGAATGGTACAGTGTCATGATGCGCACAGATGATGACCGTCTTATCGAGTCGACCTTGAATTCTTCCTAATACATTGTGTAAGGTTCCATCCTTTGCCTGCCCTCGCACAGTGATTCTCATCTTAGAACCAAACATCAAATGATGAAGAGAACCGGCAAGTTTCGCTGATACAGTCATTGAGGGTGCTTTTGAGAAGGTGTCATCTAATTTTTGGTAATTGTATGCGCGCGGAGCTTCATCTCGCTCTCTATCAAGTAGAACTACGCCAGCAGGATTCATACTAAACAGTTTGTCCCATGCTTCCAAAACGTCGGGCATGTATTGTTGTCCTAGCAACACAAAGACGATTTTGTCTTCGATGTCCTCTTTTGTGTATTTGGAGAGGTTATGATGAGTTCCAATGTACAATGTTTCTGCATCAATCCCATGATCTGGAGTAGAAGCACTCATCCAACATGGAACGCCTGAAAGTTTTCGCGTATAAGGAAGAGCTATGGTCCCTTCTTGACCATCATAGAATCTGAAGGGATATTTAGATATTTCAATCCCCGAGAGTTTAAACTCTTTGAAATATTTAGCAATTAATTTTGCAGACTTAGCTTCTCCCTCTGATGCGACAACTCTAGAACCAATTCTGCATAGTTTTTTCAAGACTTGAAAGGCAAAGTCTCTATCGAAATCAGACTCTTCACTCAAAACAAAACCTCAACGAGTCATTTCCATATGGCGTTCTAAGTGTTTGCAATTTCTCCATCCGTCGATATGCTTTAGAGTAGTCTAGGCAAGGGCTTCAGGAACAACTTTCCGAATGCGGTCAAGAGACTCATTTGCTTCATCCTTGGTAAGTTCGAATATCAGAGGACCTTTGAATTTGTCTTTGATTAATTCAAGTAGAAACTCTCGAAGAACTGAATCCCCCATAATTCCTGTTCCTAAGGGAATATGATCCTCTCGAGAAATAGCTCC
>SDNZ01000155.1 GCA_004524565.1 Candidatus Thorarchaeota archaeon | reverse complement strand
CTGTTCAAGCTCAATGTCAGTAATACCTAATTACTTCTTCTTCTTCATGATTATTATAAGAATAATCACAACGACGATTACAGCCGCTCCAATGATTAGCAATAGAGTTGGGTCTAGCGGTAGACCTGGACCACCTTCATCAAAGTTATCCAACTCAAATGGATCGTCGGATTCATCATGTGCAGATACCATTCCATCAGATACCTCGACACGAATCATGTAACTATTACCATCATCATGGAGTGTTGTGTTCCATGTGAATTCTGGTACGAGAAGGTCATCCACGAGAAGACTCCAATCCGACCCATTGTTATCACTAATGAAGACATTGTACATCAACGGATCGCTGTCAAAATCAACAGCAGCCCACTCAATGGTGATAGTTCCGTTCAGAACTTCTCCACCATTTGGTGTAATGACTTCGACACGAGGAGCACGATTCTCTCCTAACCACTTGAAAACATTCGCGACAAAGACAGGATTATCGGAGTCGTAAAGATCTCCAAATCCGTCACCCTCAGGATCAGAAAGCTCACCCATATTCACATCAGTAAGGAGTACGACACGACCCATATTATACAAGGCCGCCGCAGCAACGGGAACATTGGGTGCAGGAGATCCATCGATGTATATAGCTGTTGCATCATTATCAGTGGAAATTAGGGCTGTACCAGATCCGACAGAAATAATGCCAGCACCTCTATCAATTTCTATTCTATGAACACCATCCATGATCGGATGATTAGCGAAATTGGAACTATTATAAATTACATAAGAGGCGTAGGTATCAAAATCGTCAGTATCATCAAGGTATCCTGTTGTGTTTAAGTATAGCCCAAATTCTTGACCAATAGGTTCGACTTGTTCTCCGAAGATGGTATTATCGCCCCAAAGAATAAGACCTCCACCTCCACCTACATAATTTACTATAATACCAATTTCAGTGGTATTATAGTCGACGCTTCCATCGCAGATTACGAGAATATCAGCATCCATAAAGGCTGCAGGTTCAAAGAAAGTCATGTATTCAACATTGTACCCATTGAACATCAAGAAATAAGCTAAGGGTGCCCAACCGCTTGTTATATAATAAGTTGGATTGTGTGATTGGTCAAAGACAACTGTCTGTTCGGGAATACCAGCACCTGAAAGCCACCTGAATGCATTACGAAGGAAGATTTCATTATCAGAATCTGTATATGCAGATGTCCCATCAGAATCAATATCAGCACTACGAAATGGTGCTGTGTCTCCAAGAACAATGATTCTACCATCACCGACAAGATTAGCAGCAGCCATGGGTATTGAGGTTGCATTTTCAACGCCACCCCAAGTAGCTGTACCATCTGCATCTGTAACAATTAGCGGAACTGCACTAGATGGCATACCTATGAATCCGGTAGCATAGTATAATTCCATAACATCAACATCAAGATTAGCTGAATGCATTTCGAAATTAACAGGTTGAGCAAATCTTGCCCATCCAGGATCGCCTGCATTCTCATCAGAATCCTGAATTATTGCAGTTGTATTCCTGATAAAACCAAAATCATTAATCAAATCATCCGTTTCATCACCATATTCTCCCCACTCAGATGCAATAAAAAGAGCTCCTCCGCCATCTACGAAATCGTGAATAACTTGAATCTCAGTTGCATTATATGTCACGCTTGCTGATGTTATAACAAAAATTTCACATGATTCAAACACTTCAGGATCGAATACATCTATAGAAGACACTGAAAATCCATAGTAAGGTAAGTCCATAGCAATTTCGTCAAATCCAACATGTATATCATAACTCTGACCATGCGAATTGTCAAACACTATGTGTCTGTGCAATAATACTGCATTTCGTAAAAGGATATCTTGATTTGCATCCACATCATACATATCAAAGCCTAAGAGTACTACGTGACCCTTCCCAATGATCTTGTGAGCAACCACTGTTTTAGCATTGGTGTTATCCTCCATAACTTTGATAGCATCAGGAATATCGAAACTACGTGAACCATCTGCTGCAATATACGATGCTGGCATGTTTCTAGCTAACGCATCATTAGAATCAAAGATATCGATTTGATTGAAACTTGCTGCTTCAGGATTATGAATATCCATTAAGGTGCCATTGATTATTCGAGCTGATGATGCAATGTTTACTGTAAAACCATAGGTCATGCAAATAACAATCCCCCCTTCTGCAACAAATGAAGGTAGAATTCCAGCCCAAGCAGATTGAATTGTATCCGCAAATGTATGATTACCAAGCTCACCAATTTCAGGAATCAATAACACGTCAAATTCATCAATCATAGAACCAAGTTGTGAATATTCTGTTAGGTTGGCATAAGTAAATTTACCTTCCAAGCTACCCTTCAGTGAAGAAAGGACATTAGCATACTCTTCATTCAGATCTACTGTTTCAGTATAGATTAGTATTGAAACTGCTTCATTCCTACGGTCATCTCCATAGGTATCTGCAGGTAACATCTGTTCTGTATTTGCTGAGTATATCGATACGTAGGCATTGACACCACTAAAAGCCATTGAACCTACAAATAGAAAAACAGCAAAAAAACAGAGTAATTTTGTTCTTGTATTCATTCTTCTCACTCCTCAATTGTCCATAGCAATAGAATCGAAGATGGCGTGCATTAATACAGAACGCAATTCTTCAAACTTCTACACAGACTTGCGAGTTTGTAAAGCCTCTACATGAATACATATCAACTTTGTCAGAAAGAAAATAGAGTTACAAATTAAACTTGTGGGCGTAGATTGAGTTACATTCATAAGGTAGATTTTATTTAGCCAATCTGGATTCGATATTTTAGAATAGACAGGTGAGTCAAGGTATGTCAGAGAAAATCTATGTGATAAGTTGCAGTCAAGATTTGGTAAGCATGGGAATAGATAGAATGAGGAGTGCTGTCGAAGGATTAGAAGAAGCAGAGCTATCGCTTGACTGGACTAATACACGACTCGTTCCGGTTGTTGCTACAGAAAAGGTGGCATTTGATGTCGGAGAGACCAGAATCGTACCAATTAGGCCTATTGAAATTCCTAGATACGCAATAGTTTTGCAATCATTCTATGGAAGTAATGGTATGGGAGATATTGGATGCATTGGTAGTACAGAGATGAAATTGGTGTCCGAGAAAAGAACAGCCAACATGTCTATGTTCAGTTCTAGAATAAAAGCCTCAGTTCTGAAAGGAGACTTGCTAGGTCAAGTACTAATTGTAGCAGGTAGTCCAAAATAAAACCAACTAGATCATCCCTCATCCAAGAGGGATGTCCTTATGTTTGCCCATTACAGAGTGATTATTTTTTCTGACTGTTCCATCATAATGTCTACTGCATCAGAGTAATCAACGAGATGGACATCCATGGCCAGTCGATTTAGGAGACCTCGCTCCTCAACATGATGTTTAATCGCATGAATCTTAGTACCCAAAGATTTCAAAATTGCGGCTTGGGTATTCCCTTTATCTGCAAAAAAGACCCCATCTTGAACAAGAAGAATTTCTGTTTCAATACCTTGTCCCTTAAGACTGATCACAATATCATTGACACTAGTGCAGTCGTTTGCTAACCAGATTAAATACTTCATTTCTTCTTCCTCCTAAAATGTAATAACTACCTCATTCTCAATCAATGTCTTAGCAACATCTGCATTTTCTAAGATCTCGACATTCTCGAAAATCTCATTAGCATCAATATTGCGTTCTTCAAGAGATTTCTTGCAAGCACAAACTCTACCCTCGAAGCTTTCAAAGGTTGACTTGAACATTCTGATAGGAAGCATATCTTGGTCCTTCATGAGGCCATATACTCCATCCCCAATAAACAACAATTGAGATTCGTGATCCATTCCGAACATTCCAACGGCAGCCCGCCAACCTTCTGCTGCAATAATCTTTCCGAATGGCTTACTATGCACAAGAATCAATACTTTTCTTTCAGTAAACTCCATCTATACCACCTACATCGAAAAGGATACGAACCTATCCACTTCTCCTATTTGTTCAGCGAACTCTGTGAGTCCACTCACTTCCATGCCATCAACAAAATCTGAACCCCTCTGGTCAAACCCGCGGGCGGATGTACAAAGGCCACATGCATGGAATTCTACTCCTTCTGTAACTAATTCAGCCAGCTTATCATTCATAGGCCGATCTGGGTCTGGGTCCTGATTCTTTTTCGCATTATTCACTCCATCCACAAACAGGAAGACTTTCACATCATAACCTTTTGTGAGAGCAGCTTTGGCCAAGTCATAGAATGTATGGCTGTTCTCAAAAGTATATGGCGATGTATTCAATAGTATACCAAGGGTCTTTTTTCCCAAACTTGTCATCTCCGTATAAGGTGCTTCGTTGCACTAATTAGATGTTAAAAAGAATACGATATTGACCTATTCAACAAAATGTGTAAGTACATATATTCAATTTAGAAATAGTCAATGTAATCTAATGAACTGCTTCTTGCAGTCTAAGTTCGAAGATTATGACCATGATAAATCCAAGTGTCAGGATAATGGCATACCATTGTTGAGAGATCAAAGTTAAGGATAGCGAAATAATAATCCAACCAAGAGGCATTGAGTATGGCTCAAATTTGAACAAGATACTATTATGCACAATTTCTGTTTCAGAGTAAGTTCGTTGACTATTCGAGGAAAAGAGAACTAACCCGAAACCTGGAAACAATAACAACCAACCCAAACCGAGAATAATGATGTTCGCCATAAAATTGTATAGCAGAATGAAAAATAGAAACTGAACAAGAATAAGGATACTAGCAACTATATTGAGATAGGTTATATAAAATTGGGAATTGGTGTGTATTTCTTGATTCATCACAAACGCAAATAGGAACTGTGTTTCAAGCTTAAACCTTTTTTGATAGTTTTTTAGTATTATGGCCGCCTAGAGAAGATTGATTACAGCGATAAGTACATTTGGCATATCTTCGAGCAAGGAAAAAGGAGCAAGTAGAGATGGATGAGATATTTGTCAAGTATATCGACAAGGAAGGAAAAGACCGTCAAGTAGAAATTGATGACGAAACAATTACTACTCTAGATTTATCGCGACACAAAATTGTTACAATAGATCTGGCAACAGTAGTAAGACTTACAAGTCTCGAAGAATTGAACCTCGGTAGTAATGCGATATCAGAGATTGACCTTAGCCCTCTTGCTAAACTTCCAAATCTTATCTCATTAAATCTATTCAAGAATAATCTTGAACACATAAATCTCTCTCAACTTGAAGGATGCAATACCCTTAAGGATTTCAATCTAGGTTCTAATGGAATAAGCAGTATAGATTTGACTCCCCTTTCTAAATTGAAAAGTCTAACAAGACTGAGATTGTTCAACAATCAGATTTCCAGCTTGGATCTTTCTGCATTTTCCAAGTGTGTAACCCTTGAGATGTTAGAAGTAGAGAACAATCAGCTTACATCGATTGATCTGAAACCTCTCGGAAAGTGTTCAAATCTGACCCAACTAAATCTAATGTATAACTCTCTATCTAAGCTAGACCTCAACCCATTAGCAACATGTACTCATCTGAAATTCTTGTACCTACATCATAATGCACTCTCCTCTATCGATTTGAGTGCACTAGAGAATTGTACGGACCTTCGCATCCTCCGATTGGGAGGGAACCAATTGGAGCAGGTAGATTTGACTCCACTACACACTTGCACGGAATTAAGAAGACTTGGTCTTGCTATGAATGCTATTGAACAGATTGACCTTACTCCATTAAAAGGAGCGAAGAAGTTAACAGCTCTTGATATTGCAGGTAATAGATTATCGTCAATAGACCTGCAACCTCTCACCAAATGCAAAGAATTGACAGAATTATATTTACATAGTAATCATCCTATTGAAAACAATTTCAAAGAAATCGATATCAGTCCATTATTCAAATGTGAAGAATTGGAAGATATAGGAATTGGACCTTCTACGCGTATCTATGCCAAGGCTAGTCTAGAGGGGTCATCAGATGTACCATTGGCAATTGAAGAGTTCATAGAAGAAGACCGAATCACTTGGTCTTGAATCATAATTAATCTATATAGTGGTAAATTTAAATAAAAAAGTGTATCATTAGTTATGCGCCACCTCCTTTTGGAGAATCTGAGCTATGTCAATGAGGGAGAAGGAAATACACAGGATTGCTCAGATGTATCTGAAATATCTTAATGGCCCACTAGGAAAAGGTGTCATGGAACATCTCAAAGAAGGAGAGAGTTTTACAATGCGGGTTCATGATGAACTCCTTCGAATTTCTAAGTCAGAAGGTAAAGCTCAAGTGAGAGTACTTCAGGAAGACCATCCAAGTGAATTGAATACTCACAGTTATTAGAAACAGAGCAATCAAAGCGAATATATTGGAATTTTCTATCAGAAGATGGTAGGATGTGACTTAGATGGTCGTAGAAATGGATGATGCAACTAGGGAACAAGTAATTGAAATGTTTGAATCTTTGAGCAATGAAGTTACAATACACCTCTTTACTGCAGATCATGATTGTTTGTATTGCAATGATACAAGAGATATGGCTGAGATGATAGCAGAAATATCAGACAAGGTAAAGGTAGAGGAACATAAAGGATCTCTTACAAGTGAAATTGCTAAGGAGTTAGGTGTAGAACATACACCAGCAATGGTACTTCATGGGAAAGATCCATACAAAATAAAATTCTACGGGATTCCCGCAGGACATGAGTTTGCTGCACTCATTGGAGGAATCGTTGACGTTTCAGCTGGAACCGCACCACTCCCTCCAGATGTTATCGAGGATATCAAGTCGATAGACAAGCCAATCAGGATTCGTGTCTTCGTGACTCCACAATGTCCATATTGTCCAGGGATGACCCGATTGGCTCACCAAGCAGCGATCCTTAATCCTCTTATCACAGGAGAAATGTACGAGGCTCTCGAGTTTCAGGAAGAGGCTACCCGCTTCGAGGTTTTTGGAGTTCCTAAAACTATTTTCAATGATACAGTCACTGCTGACGGACTTACACCCCCAGAAATGTTTGTGGAGAAACTTTTCGAAGCAATCGATTAAATTATATCAAAAGAATTTTGAATGGAGTCGGGTTTTCATTCCTATGAAGACCCAATCCTTTGTTATTATGCTAAGACCGGCGAATAATTACGGAGAAGAAGGCACTGAAGAGAAGGTCTCAGAACACTACAATTATCTCAAACATCTTCTTGAGAATGGTACGTTGACAATGGCTGGAAGATTTTCTGAGGTGTTGATCG
>SDNZ01000154.1 GCA_004524565.1 Candidatus Thorarchaeota archaeon | reverse complement strand
ATATCACGGTATCGACCTAGATAGTCAACAATCTCCTTAAACATGTCAGCAGCTTCGTTATCACTCTGAGCTTCCAATTTTTCAAGTTGGTCTATCTCACTCATGTCTTCTTCAAGGACTGCTCGAATGCTGATTGCAAGCGCTGCCGTGGCTATTTCAGAAAGATATGGAAGCGATTCGAGCTCTTTGAAGTGATCAAGATCTTGACTCATAGTCACTATTTCAAAAATCTTCTGGGCATATCGTCCAACATTTTTAAGACCGCTTGATGTATGAATATATGCAACTAGACGGCGCAGGTCTTTCTCTAAAGGCTGGTAGGTAGTTATTGCCCCAAAAGCCATATCCTCAATAGTATGGTGCATGTTCTCAATATCCTCAAATGTAGTCAGTGTATTTTCTGCAAAATCTGCATCCAGGTCTTCAAATGCCTTCATTGATTGTTTGATAGCTTCACTGACTCTTGAATGGAGCTTTTTCAGATGTTTTACTATTTCATCTGTGATTGGCTCAAGATTGGGGTTCATTGTGATACCGCCATTCAATTTTCATACTAATCAGCAAGATAAAGTATGTCTATTAGGATTCTTTCTTTATATTTCTTAATGTGGAGCGAGACTCGCCTTGCCCTTATATGCCAGACCAAGTCTTACTCTTTTCCCCTTCACCATATATACAGCTTTCTCAGCAATCTGGAAAGCTTGGTCTGCAGCACGTTCACAATATCTGCCAATTATCATGTAGAACAAAGCCATCTCCTCTATACCATTTTGTTCGCGAAGGTATTGTGCTATTTCATTGAACATGTCAGATGTTTCTTTATCGCTCTCAGATTCTAACTTCTCCAACTCATCTAATTTAGAGAGGTCACTTTTGAGGACACCTCTCATTGCAATCTCTAATGTACTCTTGGCTAGTTCTGCTAAATGTGGTAGAGATATCAACTCTTTGAAATGCTGTATTTCTTTACAGAGGTAGGTGATGTGAGCAATTTTATAGGCATATCTTCCAACTCGATGAAGGTTATGCGCTGTCTGAAGATATACTGACAATTTGCGTAAGTCCTTTGCAACTGGTTGACGACGCCCGATTGTTTCTAAGACATTCTCTTCGATTTTGCCCTCAAGCTCATCAATATCAGTAGCGAGTTCTTTTACCTTTGCTGCAGCTTCTTGGTCAAGATTCTTGAAGGAGTCCATTGAATCCATAAATGCCTTTTCTACAAGTTCGTGAAGGCGTTCAAGTCTTCTCTCAATCTCTTCCAAATAAAATTCTAATTGTGTTCTCATTCGATTCACCTATCCAATTCGTCCAGTAATAAACGCCTCAGTTCGTTCATCAGCAGGAGCCTCTAAAATTCTCTTTGTTCTATCAAACTCAACCAATTCACCAAGGTAGAGGAATGCAGCCTGATCTGAAACTCTGAAAGCTTGCTGTACATTATGTGTTACGAGAATAATTGTGTAATCCTTTTTCAAGTCAGTTATTAACTCCTCGATTTTTGATGCACTAATAGGATCAAGTGATGATACGGGCTCATCCATTAAAAGTACTGGAGGATTGACTGAGAGTGCACGAGCAATACATAATCGCTGTTGCTGTCCACCAGAGAGGTTGGGACCTGGTTTGTCCAGTTCGTCCTTAACTTCATCCCATAGAGCCGCCTTCTTTAGAGACCCTTCAACCAATTTATCAAGTTCATCTTTGTCATTAAGCCCGTGCAATTTAGGACCATACGCAATATTATCATAGATTGACATAGGGAATGGATTTGGTTTTTGAAACACCATACCAATTCGTTTTCTCAAGTCGTATACACTTGCACCCTGTCCATAGATGTTCTCGCCCATGAAACGGACAATTCCTTTTTGTCGAAAACTCGGAACGAGATCGTTTAAACGGTTGAGCGTTCTCAAAAAAGTTGATTTGCCGCAACCTGAAGGTCCCATGATAGCTGTTACAGAATTATCTTCAAAGTAACAAGAAATCTCTTTGAGTATCTTACATGAGCCAAACCACGTAGAAAGATTCTCTACCTCGATGACATTTGTATATTCTTGAGTACTCATTCAAACAAGCCTCCTAGTAACTTTTCTTGAAATAATGTTAGCTACAATATCAATTGCTAGAACCATCGTCATCAGAGCAACAGCCGTTGCATGAGCTTTGATGTTAAGATATTGTCTTGGGTCGGTAATATATGACCAGATAGTATAAGGCATTGATGCAACCCACGAACCTGGTCCAACAATTTCGGTAGGTGTGGTTAGGCTATTGCCAGAAGTGAATATTAAAGGAGCAGTTTCACCCATTACCCGTCCAATAGCCAATAAGACTCCAGTGATGACTCCTGGAAAAGCAGCTCTCATCGTTACATTCCATGTCGTAGACCACTTAGTAGCTCCTAAGGCGAGTGATGCCTCTCTCAAAGACATCGGAACCGCACGAAGAGCCTCTTGAGTCGTTCGAAGAACTGTAGGAATCATCATGAATGCAAGTGTCAGGCTTCCTGATAACAATCCCATACCTAAACCAAGGAATCCGACCAAAAATGCAAAACCAAAAGCACCAAAGACAATTGAAGGAATTCCTGCAAGTACATCCGATG
Source organism: Candidatus Thorarchaeota archaeon (assembly GCA_004524565.1). Lineage (GTDB taxonomy): Archaea > Asgardarchaeota > Thorarchaeia > Thorarchaeales > Thorarchaeaceae > SMTZ1-45. The sequence continues at coordinate 4,750 of SDNZ01000154.1, read as the reverse complement.
TAAACTCTACCATATCACGAATTCGACCAGGTCGCGTGTACTCATTGATATAGACTGCTCCGAAGACACTTAGAGGGATTCCAACAGCTGAAGCCAAGATAATGAGAAAGATAGTTCCAAAGAATGCATTTCGAATTCCACCCATGAGACCCCTCCCAGGTTCCGTGAGAAAAAAATTGCTGAATGAATCAAAACCATTTGAAAACAGTTCACCAAATCCTACTGATGCAACTTGATATAATACGAGGAAGAAAGGCATGATAATAATGATGATGCCAATTCCAAGAATAATATGGAATAGAAAATCTTTGAAGTTCCTGCGTGATTTAACTATATTAAGCATTGAAGATTTAAATTCCTTAAGACGTTCTCTCTTTTCAGATTGAAACACATCAGGTGCGCGTTCATCAAGCGGAGTCTCTGTTTTGCTCATCTTATACATACCCCCTCGTTTTCATTCCCCACCGAATGAGTATCTTAGCGGTTATTGTAAAGAAGATGGACATAATTAATAGAATCAGCCCCACAGCAAAGAGTGCTGATCTCCACAAGGGGAAGATAAATGCGTAACCAAGTTGATTGGTTATTATGCTGGTCATGACATAGGTTGGATCAAATAAACTATAGGGAACTTGAAGCGAATTACCTGTTACCATCAATACTGCCATTGTTTCACCAACAGCTCTTCCAAGTGATAATACAACAGCAGCACCAATTCCAGGAAGGGCTGCAGACATAACAATTCTTCTTGCAGTTTCACTTCTTGTTGCGCCTAGTGCATACGATGCTTCTCGTAGATTCATTGGCACAGATTGGAGAGCATCATTAGAGATAGCTACCACCGTGGGCAACAACATTATTGTAAGGATGAGACCACCTGCTAGAACACTTAACCCATTTGTGCTACCCTGAAACCAAGGCATCCAACTGAAGAGAATATTATTTTGAACTGCAGGTGCAAAGCTCTTCTCAATGAATGGAACTATAACAAGTAAGGCCCAAAGTCCGTAGACAATGGATGGGATTGCAGCCATCATCTCAACAATCATACGTAATGGTACTCGAAGACGATTTGGACAATACTCACTAAGAAATATTGCACCACCAATACCAAGAGGAACTGCAAGACCTATAGCTATTGCAGCACAAGCTAATGAACCTGCAATAAATACACCGATACCGTACAGATTTCTATTAGGATCCCAGGTTGGTCCAATAATTATACCAGGTCCGCCTTCAGGGCTTGTAAATATAGGTGCAGATTCATACCATAGGAATGTTAGAATAAGTATAATCACTAATGTACTGGCAAGAGCGGGAATTGCAAGACCAATGCGACCAAAGAAATCGATTCGTCCAGGTGTGTCAGCGTCACGAAATTCTATAAAAGGTCTCTTCAATTTTTCTAGAATCATTGTCATGAGATGTTTCGGTTTTTCATCCATTGTGTTCATTGAAGTCGAATCTGCTTCTTGATTCATGATTGATTCTCCTAGCAACCTGTATTTGTTATTTATGACTAGTGGTAAAATACTTGTAAATCCTTTAAGTAATCCAATTCAAATCCTTTGAAAAAGTATGGGGAAGCCAAGTCATGTTTTTATGAAGTTTTGGCTTCCTGTAACGAAGATGGATGTTAGATTCCTAGCTTGGTGTCAAACTTCCTACAACACTGATTGCATAAGTGGCTGCAGAAGTACCTGAGATTGGCACATAACCTACGTCAGAGATGTATTGCTGACCTTGAGCAAGAACCCAATTCAAATATACAATGACATACCAAGCCAGATTATCCTCATTTACAAGGTAATACAATAACCTAGCAATTGGGTATGCACCAGCATTTGGTGAGTTCATGAGATTTGCACCAGGATCTGTTAGCTCAGCTGGAAGCGCTTTCAATGCATTCGCTAGTGAAGGTGTGACATATTCCTGAGTCGTAGGATTATACAAATCAACGGCAGTAAGACCTTCCATGAAAGCAAGACCAATATATCCAATACTATTAGAGTCACCAAGAACACCTGCGGCTACGCCTGGGTTGCCATCAACAGCACTAAAACCAGCAGGCCACGAAATTGATTCGCCACTACCCAATCCCCAAGTGTAGTTCTGATAGGGATTAGGATTATCAACAGCCTTTTTAAGCCACGACCCAAAAGTTGCAGTTGTGCCGCTGGCATCAGATCTGACATAAACGTCAATGTCGCCAGTTGCTGCAATTATCACATTAAAGGTCGTTTCAAATTCTTCCCAAGTAGTGATGTTGGCTTGAAATATTGCAACAGCCATGTCACAGTCCATCTTGAAGTTTGAACCATTGACCGCGGGATTTGCTACAATACCAAGTGCATCAGCTGAAACAGGGATAATCTTAACATTTGGATTATCAGTACGATATGTTTCGCTTGGGTAAGAGCTTGTTGCTCCAATATCAATGAGTTCATCTGCAACTTGAGACTGACCAAGCCCAGAGCCGCCAGTGCTCGGATTAACTGTCATTGCTGGGAAATCTGCATGGAACTGTGTAGCCCATTCCTGAGAGAGTGGGTACAAAGTAGTAGATCCTGCAGTTGTAATAGTGTAGGTACTAGTACCACCACCAGAAGGTGCGAGGACATACATTGCGCCTGCACCTATTACCAGTCCAACAACAAGGACTGACAACAATTTCATAGTAGTATTCATTTTTTTGATTCTACTCCTTTAGAGTATTCTCCATTTGAGATGAGCTTACCCAGAATTCCTAATAGTTAAGAAGTAGGCATGAGCTTCAGAAGCTACATTTAGACGTAAATGCTTCATATGCATATTGTTAAATGCTAGTTATTCTGCAACTAGAGATTGATAGAACGGCTTCTGTACAGTTGAAATATAGAATCTGTCATATTGAAGCGTTTTGAAGTACATATAACAATTTGTACATTTACATCATATGAAGGCAATGACGGGACTCGTAATGATAATGACAAGAAAACTTAACCAAGTACGAAATTCGTTCTATGTATACCTCCCAAGAGAGTGGTGTGATGAACATCGTTTAGACAAGGACTCTGAAGTGTCTTTGGAGAGAACTCAAGATGGAACTCTTCATGTAACACCATCTGTACTCACACCAAAAGAAACAGCACCACTCGCAATCGCGATAGATAGACAGCATAGAGATGATTTATCAAATCTCCTTGTTGGAGCCTATATTGTTGGAGCAGGAGAACTGGAGTTAAAATTTAGCGAGTCTCTTGATATGGCAACACGCGAGGAAATTAGTAGATGGGTAGACAAGCTTGAGGGATGGGGCATTCTTGATGAACATAGCAAAAGCATGCTCATCAGTGATATTCTCACCAGTGATAGAGAGGTCATTAGAAAGGTGCTCAAACGCCAATTTGCAACCGCAAAATACATGCTTGAAAGAATGATATCAGCCATAGAAGCAGGTGAAATCGCCGATTATTCGCATATTGTTTCACGGGACGAACAAGTGGATCGAAATCGGTATCTTGTTGAACGACTCTGTCACCTTGTTCTTAGAGATCCTTCCTACGCTCGTAAAATAGCATTGTCTCCTCCTGATGCACTAAGTTTTAGCTTAGCAGCTAAATTTGTGGAGAGAGTGGCCGACCATATTTGTGGAGCTATCAATGAAATTCTCAATATCAAGAAAGTAGATACAAAACTAACAAAATTAACATCCAGAATCTCTAGCCTTTATGAGAGTACTACATCGATCTTCTTTAGCATTGATAAGAAAGGACGTTCATCAAGCGTTGAACTTGCTGATGAAGCATCAGAAGCATTTGAGTCCCTTCGTGAAGCAAATAGTCTTGTAGAATCATTAAGCCGCCTCGAATCTTCTCGGAGTGAGAAATCACCTCATGAGATAATCCTCGCTCTTCACTTAGAGAGAATAGCATCATACTGTGCGGATATTATTGAGATTGGCATAAACAGAATCATCGAAGCACGACTTTAGAAGTTAGACTTATGACGGATTTCTGCATTACTTCTATTGGGTAAAGTTATGCGTCAGAAGCCAATAAATACTCTAAATGATCTTGATAGTAAAGAGTGGGTAAGAGCAACAAAATCGTGGTTTGTAATAAACCCGAAACCCAGATCTGAACTCCAACTTAATCACCCAGCAAAATTCCCAGAGGAATTAGTTAAGCATCTTCTTCAATTCTTCACAAAGGAAGATTCATGGGTACTTGATCCCTTTGCAGGTGTGGGAAGCACTCTAATTGCTTGCAGAGATAGTGGAAGAAAGTCTGTGGGAATAGAATTAAATCCAGAATTTGTTAGTATTGGACGAAGATTTCTTTCTGACCATTCGGAGATGCAGGAACACTATTTCATACAAGGCGACGCGAGAAACAGTATTTCATTATTAGAAGATGAGTTTTATAATGATGTTCCAAAGTTTGATTTTCTGATTACTTCACCACCATATTGGGATATGCTAAGAAAATCAAGAGGAGGAAACGATTCGATTCACAAAGAACGCATGAAAAAACGACTAAAACAATTCTATAGCGAATCAGAAATAGATATCGGTAATATTGAAAAATATGATGAATATATAGAGGCTGTTGCAGCTATTATCGGAGACCTGAAACCATTAATTCGAGCGAATGCGTATCTAGCGATTATCGTGCAAAATATGAGGGATGTGGATGGTCAGATGCGACCAATCGCTTGGGACTTAGCTAAAAGGATGTCAATGGACTATAGACTCCAACAAGAGATGATT
>SDNZ01000153.1 GCA_004524565.1 Candidatus Thorarchaeota archaeon | reverse complement strand
CCGACTCTCGCTAGAATCTGGCCTTCATTTGGAATTATACCCACGAATGAGAGCCGATTGTTTACCGATATGATAGGTGCTGAAGTGCCGATGAAAGTCGAGAAACTAGATTCATCGAGAACCGAGTTGTTACCACTTCCTCGTAGAGCAGCATTCAGGGACTGAATCGCTTCTGCCAGGGTTTCTTCAGATGCATAATTCGCTGTTCTAATACAGATTTTTTCACCATATTTCATCTGTACCTTCTCTAACAATTGACTGATCTTCATCATAGGATCGTTGCTCTTGAGTTTCACAACAACAACTTTTGCTTCTGCGGGGGTGATTATTTCTGATGGAACTGTTTCACCGCAAGCGGCTTCATCCTCAATCACAGGATCGCCTTCAATGATACCGATACCTTCCATTGGTGGAAATACGGTTATTGTGACCTTCTCGATGCACTCCTCTTCTTTCATATCGTAACCAGTGTAAGAAATCTGCTTTATGTCTATTGACAAGTTTGTTTCCTGCCTTCTGAAGTGTAAGGATCCTCATCTTCTATCTCATTGATGGTGATGGAGCAATAGAAAGAAATAATCGATGATGAATAGAAAAACGCAGTATATGTAAGATGTGAGGCATGAAATTTAGTGAATTCTATCAGAATTGATCCAAACCTATTTGAGCAAATCGAGGAAACTAAGAAATTCTTTGCCCTTTGGGAAAGTGATAAGAAACAAGAAGCTATCCAGATACTCTTAGAGATGGTTAAAAAATACCCTGATAACCCAGGGGTGCTTTCTCTAGCTGCTGAGTTTGTGAATGAAGCTGGCGATGTTCAGTTATCTGATGAATATATCCAGAAAGCAATAGAACTAGACCCTGAGGATGGATATGCTTACGTAGTTAAAGCAATAATGATGGCAGAGAGAGGGATGCTCCATGCTGCATTTGATTTGATAATAGAAGCACTTGAGAAACCAATCAAGGGTTTCATGGTAATTGAGAAGGCAGCGATGACGTACAAAAAGTACGGACTTCTGGATTTTGCTGAGAAAGCTTATCTCCGTGGATTCGATGTGCTTCCTGAAAATGAGGGTTTCTGGCATGGCTATGCCAAGATGTACAAAGATGCTCATATGTTTGACAAGTACTTTGAAGTTCTTCAGAGTGCTGTAAAGAAACGTCCTGGTGATTCGCATCTCTGGAGCGAACTTGGAATAACCGCGGGGAATTTAGGAAAATCTGAAGATGCCTTGCTTGCAATTGAAAGAACACATGAGCTGATACAAGATGATGCTGAGGGTTTCCGGAAATTAGGACTACTCTACCAGGCTGTTGAGCAATATGAAAAAGCAGAGGAGTATTTCCGAAAGTTAGTTCAAAAAGAAGACAATGATAGTCGTAATTGGGCCTATCTCGCATTACTTCTCAAACTGAAGGGTGACGAAAAAGGAGCTAAGGACGCCTTCGACAGAGCAGTAAAGGTCGATAAGAGTCACAAGGATGTGATCAAGCACTTATCTGAACGGCCTGCAATGAAATCTAAAGAACTCGTATTTGCTAAGAATGCAGATTCGAAATTCAAAGTCTTTTATGATGGATATAAAGCTCACGTGGACCTTAAGGAGCTCATTCCAAAACTAGATGAAATCAAAGTTCTTGTAGGGATCGACTGGCTGACTAATTATTCCCTACGTTTTGTTGAGCCTAGTGATGTAGATGGGATGTTTGTATTCTTTAGTGGATTCTTAGTCGCCCGACAAGAACTCTCCAAGGCCCTGGGTGTGATGTACAGGGCAATTGAAAAAACACCTAACGATCCTAACCTATGGTTGAATTTAGCCAACACACTATTTAAGAAGGGTAAGCTGCATGGCGCTCACGTAGCTTTCAAGAGAACACTATCCTTCGCTCCAGACAATCCTGAGATAAAGAGAGCACTTGGACTGATATCTGTTAATCTGAAACTTTTTGATGAGGCAATCACATACTTAGAAGATGCCCACTCAGCCAATCTTGGTAATTTTGATACTGCAAGAGGACTAGCTTATAGCTATCTGAATACTGAAAATTATGAAAAAAGCAGGGAATACTGTATGAAAGCCTTGGATATCAATACTTCCGATGCAAACGTCTATGGTTTTCTCGTTATGGCGGAGCAGGGATTAGGAAATTCTGCAGCCTCAGATGAAGCTCTGAAAAAGTGTCAGAAGCTTGACAAAGATATAGCACGTCAATATGAAGAAGCGAGAGCTCCTCTTCGTTAGTGCTTGGAGTAGGTGAAATTGGATAAGAGTAACATCACGTCCAATTTTCATTGTTAAATATGATTGAGGATTAATACTGTTGTAACTTCATTCCTTATGACGCCAGTCACCTATGATTGCACTTAGATGCCCATTGTGGAAGTTAAGGTGTACGAACATATCCGCAATGACATCAATAACGCGCTTGCCTCTGAAATAATCAGGTACATCGGGTCCTTGCATAATACGGTTCAGTTCTTCTTCGGAAGCTTGTTCAAACCAGGTGAGAAAATCTTTCTCTCTTGAGTCAAAGTAGTCATTGAGTTCATCAAGTGGTGTCCCTTTCCATTCGCCATTGTCCGTGCTATCTCCTCTGTATGAATAGAAGAGATCTGGATTCTTAGGAGGTCCTCCTTTGATCAGGATATTCAGGATATAGTCATAGGCTGCTCCTTGATGACCAATGAGCCATCCAAATGCTGACATTCCCGATTTTGGTCGATGGGATAAATCACTACATCCCATCTCCTGCAATCTTTTAATGTCCCGTTCACGCCAAATCCTCGTGGCATGTACAATACTCTTCACAAACTCTCTCGCTTCCATTTCCATCTACGAGTGCTGCTAGTCGGTGAGAAATAAATATTTACTACAAAACATCTTTGTGGGCTTGGAGCTCAATTCACCATCTGCTCTAGTCATCCGAAGGAACAAAGTACCAGCGTTTTTCGTGTTGGTGTACTAGCTGACTTGTTTTATCAAACTCGAGATTTTTTCTTCAGGATCATTGCGATAACAATAACACTTGCACTCACACCTATCATTCCTATAATCACGACAAGTGTTGCATCGATATTGGAACCAGTTGGTTCTTGTATAACCTCAAGAATCTCTATCAAACCATCTCCCCCTTCTAGTAGTATCAAGTATTCTTGATCCTCAAAGACTTTGAAGACTCTCTCGCATTCATAAATTTGGTAGGGGATTGGGGAATTTAAATTAGACACATCAAATACTCTTAGACCCGCATCATAATCACAGACATAGATTAGATTTCCCTGTTTAATATGGCCCATACCCCATATCACTTCGTGAATTTCGCAAATCAGAGTGGGGCTGGAGATATCGCTGATGTCTAAGATTTTGAAACCGTCAGTACTACATGAAATGAAAGCAATCTCTTGATCAACATTTACAGCTCGAACATTTTCACCATCTACATATGTACCAACTAGTGTAGGATTAGTCGGATCGGAAATGTTCAAGATTTTTAATCCTGACAGATTATCTGTAACGAAAATGAGATCATCAACGATTTGAAAATCCATTCCGGAGGTTATATTGAATTCTCCTAAAGTTGTCAAATCCATAATATCTGATGAATTGAGTAAAATCAGTTTGGATGCATCTACAGATACAATGCACACCGAATCTTGAACGAGAACTTCAGCAACATCTTGTCCTGAATAATACGTGTCTACTTTTTGAATATTCGTAAATTCACTTACATTGTATATCTCTAATCCCTCATCAAGATCTGCAGCAAACGCGTAATCTCCAATAACATGAATTCCGTGTAATGTTCCACTATCTGGAAACTCTCCAACTTGCACGGGATTGGCTATATCTGTTATATCATAGATGATTAAACCTGCTTGTTCTACAACATACATTGTGTTATCTATTATCTGCAAGTCTGTCGGTACACTTACAGTATCAATTTCTCCAATCTTTTCCAAAGTCATTGCTGGTTGGGTAGTTCCTTCAGCAATAACACTGCAATTAGTGAAACAGAGTAGATATGCAAAGGAAATCACGAATAGTACGAATGTTTTTGTCAATCTCAAATCACCGAAATTTCTTAGGTCCTACGAGCTGTTGATTTTTCCTTTCCGCATTAAATATGAATTTCCATAATAGCAACCTCTACTCAGTGAGTATCAATCATTGCATTCCTATGAACTTTGAATCTGTGACCATGTCTTTCTTTCACACTTCTGATACAACCCATAGTCGTCCGAAGGGATTAAGTACCAGCGGTTTTCGTGTTGTCGTAGTATCGTCTGTCGAAAGTCAGGCGTTAGAAACGGATTCAGTGATATAATATGAGTCGAAAAGTGTGTATCGCAGGCGGAAACGCAACACCCTTCGACTATCCCATGCATATAACGCCAGAAGCTATGGCTGCCAACTGTATTGTGGAAACGCAGAAGGATATTCCTGACTTTACCCTCAGGGACCTAGATTTTATGGTATACTCGCATTTCTCAGTACATTTTGGCAAACAGCTCTGTCCTGAATGGGTGATCCATGATCACCTTGGGTTAGTCGGGTTGCCCCACGTGCGAATTGAAAATGGAGGAAATACAGGTGGTTCAGCTCTGTATGGCGCATTCCTGGCTGTCAAGTCTGGCCTGTTTGATTGCGTTGGAGTGTATGGTTGGGAGACCATGGACAACGTCACTCAATCACAGGGAAGTGAGTTCATTGCACTTGCCTCAGACACGAGGTACGAGGCTCTTGCTGGTGGTATCTATCCAATTTACTATGCAGCAATGGCTTACAAGTTCATGAAGGAGAACAATCTCACCGAGGAGGACTTTGCCATGGCTGCAATGAAGAACAGGAACTATGCAGCTGACAATGAAAAGTCTCAATTCTATAGAAGTGACTATACTAATCCAGACTCCCCCTATTACAAGAAGACCCTGACAATCGATGACGTGATGGAGAGTCGTCTTATCAGCTACCCATTGAAGCGACTTGACTGCTGTCTGATGAGTCGTGGTGGTGCATTCGCCCTCGTCACAAGTGAGGAGTGGGCAAAGAAGCATGCTCCCGGTAACTACGTTGAGATTGCTGGTGCTGGTCTTAGCAGCTGCACTATTCGTGCAGGTGACCGTATCGACTTCCCTGGTTGGAACGAGATGTACGGAAAGGGATACCCCGACATGACCGAGTTTGCAGCCTGTCGCCGTTCTGGTGAGGTTGCCTACGACATGGCTGGTATCGAGTACAAGAAAGCTGCAAAGGAAGTTGACGTTGCTGAGATTCACGATGCCTTCAGTTCCTCAGAGACCCAGATTTACAAAGCACTCCATTGGGCTAACACCGACAACATTCGAGAGTTCGTTCGCGAGAAGCGTACCTTCCTCGATGGCGATGTCCCAACCAACGTTGGAGGCGGTCTGATGGGTTATGGCCACCCAGTTGGTGCGACCGGAATCATGAGTGCTGTGGAGACCATGTATCATCTTAATGACACTGCTCCTAAGAAACACTTGAGCTCCAAGACCTACGTCAAAGATGCGAACACTGGTCTTGTCAACAGTCATGCAGGTACTGGAACCAGTATCTCAAACTTCATTCTCAGGAGGCCATAAAATGACTGACAAGAGAATGCACAAGATCCCCGGTCACAATGATGTGAAATGGGACGACAAGAACTCTGACAAGTTCAGAGGTGATGTCAAGGAGACGGGTATCGGTTTCATGGGCTATGACTATGATACGGCTACTGAGCAGTTCAAAGTGTTCCTTCACTACGACCAGTTGTACTACTGGAAGTACGCAGAGGTCTCCAAGCTCGGTAAGGGATTCGTCGATGGCGAATTCTGGGGTACCAAGTGTCCTAAATGTGGAGACAAGTTCTTCCCGCCAAGGGTGAATTGTTGGAATCTCGATTGCAACCTTGAAAAATCGGACTGGATCAAGCTGAAGGAAGAGGGAATTGTGCATACATTCACAATTGCCGGGTGGAGCGGAAAATCTTCACTGAAGAGATTACCTTTCGTTCTAGCCTATGTCATCGTTGATGGATGCAATACAGCGATTGCCAATGAGCTTCGAGGTATCGACCCATGGGATGCTGAATTTGGCATGCCAGTGAAAGTCGTCTGGAAACCAAAGGACGAGCGTCAAGGAACAGTCACCGACTGGCACTTTGAACCCGCAGATGGGTGGAAACCCGGTCCAATGAACGCTGAGAAGGAGCGCATGAAGGAGCTCTGTCAACCGGTCATCGAATGGGTCAAGACGATGAAGTAATTTTGAGACTTGAAAGAGCTGGGTTTTTCCAGCTCTCTCTTCTTCTTTTTGCATGAATGTCCACTTAGTGTTTCACTCCTAAGACTTATCTTGTAGCTTTGTTCTAGAACAGGATTTGAGGAGCTGTATTGATGGAACGGGATTGTAGATCTGCGTATGATGAGTTATTGCAATTTAAACGAGATATCTATCTCTATGAATCTGGATGGAGTTCCATTACATGGGATTCCTTAACGACACTCCCTCTTGGTGCACGCAATCAAAGAACTGAGGTGATGGGGATTCTTGGGAAGACATACCAGAGGATGGTCTCGAATCCAAAAATAGGAGAGCTATTGAATCATGTTCTGAAGAGTCCAGACTTTGAAACATTTGATGCAATACAGAAGAGAAACATCTACTTGATAGAAAAGCAGTATGCAGAGTATCGGAAACTCCCCGAAGACTACATGGCACGATTCATGAAGCAAATGAATGTTACACGTCAAAAGTGGGTTGAGGCTAAAGAGAAGAACGACTGGATGATTGTCGAATCCGAATTTGAGAAGATGTTCAGCATCATGATTGAAAAGGCTGAGTACTTAATGGATGCTGTAGGGGTCTCTAATCCATACGACTATCACTTCAACTGGTGGGAGGAAGGGATGAGTGCATCTGTTATTTCTAAGATTTTTGCACAACTTACGAAAGCTCTCAGACCGATGATAATAAAATATGCCCCACAAACTGATAGTATACGAACAGACTTTCTTACACGACCTGTTTCGAAGGAACTTCAAAGAATGCTTGCAGAATCTCTCGCTAAGCTTGTTGGTTATGATATCAAGTCTGAGAGTGCTGTGGGTCTTATTGGAGAAACCATGCATCCTTTCTCAATAGGAAGGTATGATGATGTACGGATTGCACTACGGTTCATTGAAGACTACCCACTCGATTCTTACAGATGTACTCTCCATGAATGCGGCCATGCTCTCTATAAGATAAACCTCGATAGAGCCCTCATGTACCAACCCGTCGGGATGGAAGCTGGGTTTGGTATTGACGAATCCCAGGCAAAGTTCCTTGAATACATGATTGGGTTCTCCCCTGAAT
>SDNZ01000152.1 GCA_004524565.1 Candidatus Thorarchaeota archaeon | reverse complement strand
TTTCAGGTTTACTAAAAAAAACAAGTGGGTTGGCAAGCGTATGTGGGGGTGATGTGAATTCTCAACGAAATGACATCAAAGCGATTACAGGCTTACTCCCTGAATCACCAGGATTGTATTCAAAGCTGTCAGCAGTAGAGTTCTTGGAATTTATTGGAGCTCTAAACAATCTTAGTGGGGAATCACTACACAAACGAATTGATGCATTACTGGGAATGCTCGGTCTCGAAGGAAGAAGAAACGATCTCCTGGAATCCTATTCTTCAGGAATGAAACAGAAAGTGCTAGTTGCGTCAACTCTGCTTCATGAACCAAAATTAGTCTTCTTAGACGAGCCTACCTCACGGCTTGATCCCTCAGCAAGTGCGTTGGTAAAGGACTTGATTCTAGTTCTCGCAGAGGAGACTGAAACTACGTTCTTCATCTGCACCCATATGACAAACTTTGCAGAGGACACTTGTGATATCATCGGGATTATCAATAATGGCACGTTAACAACATTAGGTTCGCCTCAGGACATCATTGACCAGGCAGGAGCAAGTGATCTTGAAGAAGCATATCTCAAGATTGTTGGCGGCCAAGTCGATAGGGATAAACTGCTGAGTTGGAGGCAGTAGTTTGGCAGGTAAATGGTGGCCTATAGCCAAAGCTGAATTTCTCGTGAGAACTGTTAAGCTTCACAAAGCCAGGAAGATTCTCTATCCGATTCTAGTTGCAGTATGTATATTGTTCTCCCTATTTGGCAGTTCCACAATTATTGGATTCTTCCTTGGTGAATTCGGAGAAGCATTCGAAATCATGCTGGCCACTTCACTACCAGGGTTAATGCGAACGTTCATGCTAGTGATTTGGCTTTTTATTCTCATAATACCAATTACAAATACTCTTGAGAGCACAAAGACAGATCAATGGGATATTTTGCATAGTAGCAATGTAAGGTCACGAGATATCCTCTTTGGTACTTATCTGGGGAAATTACCAATCTATGGACTAATCAGCCTGGTTCTTTCTTCAGTCCTTGTTGCCACTTTTGTTCATGCATACAATGTTTCAATCGTTGGCCAATTACTGATGTATGCAGTCATCATTCTGTTTGCTCTAACAACGATTTGGATGGCCAATGTTATTGCTACAGCTTTACAAGCTAGAATTGGTCAATCTCCTCGAGGAGATGACATTTCAAAGGCCCTCTCATGGGCAATGGTTCCAATCATGTTTATCCCATCAATGGGCGCACTATACTGGTCATCAAGTCTTGTAGCATTAATGGGGCTGGAAGTTTCAGTGATTCTTCCTTCAACATGGATTGCAGATGTCCTCACTTGGATTTCAGTAACTAGTAGTAGCTTACCACCCTCATCGATAGCCAACATTCAGACCTACTGGTTCCAATTCAGCCCCTTACTCAGCCTTGTATTGGTCTGTATATTTACTGTTGCGGTCTACTACTTCGGATTCAGAAGCGCAGATAATCTATACACACTTAGTTCAGGGCTTGGTTCTCAGAAAGTAATCACTGTAGGGAAAGAGAATATTGCTATCAGAGGAATCAGAAGATTATTCGGAGCTAAATTCGGTGTTATTATGGTAACCTCGTTTAAAGATTACACACGCAAACTACAGAATGTTGCAAAAATATCCTATGCAGTTTTCTTGAGCCTTATGATACCGTTACTCCTTGCATTTGGACCATTTGCAAACATAGTAAATGATCCAATCTTCATACCAGTGATGACATGCTTAGCAATGGGAATGATGCTTGGTATCTTTGGCGGAGTTGTCTTCGGAGGTATTGGGCTACTTGACAGTCAAGATCAATTGTGGATTCTGAAAAGTTCACCCAATGGAGTTTCAAAATTCATAGCAGCAAGAGTGCTTTCATACATAATGCTGGGAAGTATCATTGCGACGATTCCGGGAGTCTTCGCGGGTATCCTCCTACAATTCGATTTAGCAACTATTGTGATAGTCATCCTCTATGTATATTCCATCATCATGAGTGGGATATTCATAGGAGTAGGAATCACTGCATTCAATCCTTCTTATGAAGACTCATCGAGTGGTGCATTTGTAGTGAATACAATTGCAACGATTTTCATCACAATGATAGCTTTGATTGTAGGTTTAATTCCTGGGGTTGTAATGGCAATTACTCAGGGAGTACTTGGTCCAGCACTGACTCTTGCTGCTATTCCGGGTCCAATCATAGGACTTGTGATATTACTCGCAGGAACTATCAAACTCAATATATCGGAGGTCGTGTAAAAAATGCAAACAAAGTACAAAGTAGCATTTCTGTTAATACTCCTCCTCCCTCTAGTTACCTCTCCTATTGGAATGGATACACCGAGTGTTGAACTAGAACAAGGCGAGGTCTTTCAGGTAAGTCAAACACCCAATGCAGTCTACATCTCAGATGTTCCATACGTCTGGCAAGAGGTGAACGGCTACTGTATGTCTGCATCTATCTCAATGGTTATCCAAACCATAGGCTTGGACTTAGATTTCCACGATCTCTTTGTTACAATGGGGACTGGATTCTCGGCAATGTACATTGGAGTTGCAGAAACTAGAGTCCTCTATCCAGGTGTAATGATTACACAACCAGCCTATTTCGATTTCTTTGGCAATCTCTACGGTCTAGAAATGACAAGCTACATTGATTCTCGTGAACCCTTTGGAAGTGAGGGAGCATACAATTTTGATAGACACGATATTGATTATGTCGACCTAAGAAACTCAACAGTATCACCGTTTGATATCATTCGAGAAACAATATCTGCTGGTGTTCCCCTAGCTGTGGCGGTGGATCCATACTATCTACCACCAGAGGACTACGATGGTATCAGACAATATGCAGGACCCTTAGAGGCTAATGGAATTGCTCATGCAATCACAATCGTTGGATATAATGACACTTCATATGAGATCCATATCCAAGACCCTGGTGTAGGTTTATGGGGTGATGGTTGTGGATATCCAGAAGATGGAAGATGGAACTATACCATGTCATACGTTGATTTCGACAGGACTTGGCAAAGTGCAGGTTATTATGCTCTCAAAATTATGCCAGGAACAGGTCCTAGTGCGGACTTCGAAGAAAGTCTTGGTGAATTTCTCATTGACAGACTTCGTGGAGACCGTTCACAGTATTTTGAGGGATTGGAGAACTTCTTCTATCTCAGTCCAGGAAAGTCTGCATTTAGTGGATTAGCACTCGATTTGACAGTTGATTGTATCGCTGATTATGCTAGACATTTTCGGGAAGTAGACAAGGATGATGCATTATTGAGTCTAGGACATACTTCTGAAATGTTCCTAACAATGCAATATCATGGATATCTCAATGGGTTGGATACTATTCAAGATATTCTACCTGGAGTAGACCTAACTGAATTCATTGATGCCGCTGAAGATGCTTTACCACATTATGAAGTGCTTACTAGCAATGAATCGATTAATCGTCTTGTTGGAGCAAACTTTAGAGACACACTCCTATTCAGCACCTTTGAAGACATTGCAGTCGACTTTCAAACTTCGGGAGACCTTGAGGGTTCGATCTCAAATCATCAAGATGGCTTGGATGAGATTCGTTCTCATCTGTTTGCAATTGCAGACGTGTGGGATGCCGCGGCAGATGCACTAGAAGAAGCCCTCGATCTTCCAGACGATGTGGAACCACTGGGAAACTCAATGACCGTTGTGATTGGGGGTTCAGTAATCATAATCCTAGTAGTTGTCTTCTGTCTTGTCAGACGGAGAAAATAAACGAAATGAGAGGCTCGCAAAACGGGTCCTCTCGCTCTATTTTTTAGTGAATCGAATTCTTGGAGTGTATCAGGATGAGATTTTCTTACAATATGCAAATGTATGATATAACATTTAAATCATATGATAACTAATTAATATATTGCAATTGCATTAGTAATTGCAATGAAATACAAAGTGGAAGAAAGGTGAGAGAAATGAAAGCAAAATTCAAATCTAAATATAGATTTGCAATCACTTTATCGATATTTTTGGTTTTAGCATGCACCATGGTAATGGTTGTACCTGCGGCCGCGGTCGATACCGATCGCATCTTAATGATCGATATCATGGCGAAAGGGCCTGATTTTGATGTTCCGGGAGCTACAAGCTTTATCAAAGCTAGGATTGAATTCGATAAGTTCACCGGTGAATGTCTGGGACAGGTAGAATTTCATTTGAAACTCTACGATGAATCAGGTAAGAAAATATATTCGATGAAAGGAGAGCTCAAAGACGCGGCAGTTATACCAGGTCAAGTTTTTCCTTGCGATGTACGGCACGTCACATGGATTAACTTATGGCTTATCATGGGTGAGGGAAAACTAAGAACTACTGATATCGATATTGAGGTGGAATATCGAGGGAATTTAATAACATTGCCTAATACCGGAGGTCATTATGTCACAATGCCCCTTGTATTCCTTGGAAGCCAATTTGGTGAATATGAAGGTGGAGTTTGGGAGCAAGGAGGATGGGCTTTTGCAGGAATCTATGGAGAATTCGGTACCGGAGCCTATTTGACAAAATATATGGTAAAATATGTCCCATAACACTACATCAAGCACGAACGTATCAGTTCTGCTATAGATTTGCTAGAACAAACCACGATAATAAAACACACTCAATGCTGGAGAGCCATTATGACTCTCTAGATTAAACCATTTCCAATCCTAAGTTCTAGTGAATCTGATTCTTCACGTTGATCAGTAAACCTGGGTCATCAAGTACGTATACCTTGGGATTGGGGTTTTCCTTGAGGAATCGTATTACGAGGTCTCTGAGCTGTCCCTGAACTTCAGTGTGGTCTTTGACCGAACAACCTTCCATTCGGTAGATTGAACGTAGCTCATCAGGATCAAGCCCGCTAATGACCTTGATATTCCCTTCCTCTACATCTCGCAGGATTCTGAAAAGGTCTGGCGGCTTCTGGTTTCCGATCTTGAAAGTTTGTTCAGAACAAAACGTTTCGATTACAAATTTCAGAGCATCTTGAACTTCGAGATCTTTTGCAGCGTGCATTGCGTCTGCATATCCAGCTGAACCAATCCCATCCTCGCATGGAGCAAGAAGAACAATCCATCCTTTCTTGTCATGACGGATAGCGTTCCATGCAGCATGAATGCCTTTACCAGCTTGATAGAGATTGACACCGAGTTCGCCAACTGAAACGAAGACGAGGTCTCCTGGCTCATCAACATCGACTACTCTAAGGTCTCTAAGTGGCGGAGATGCTGTTTTGTGGCATTCGATAATATCTCCAGCCTGAAGGTATACAATCTCGCCATCGTTAACAATTGAATCTACACAGAAGATTGGTATCTTCTCTTTCATTATCTGGGTTACTTCAATCATGTCTTGGATCACTGGATTGTTATCGCAGTTACCCAATCTGCAATCCTCATGGAATCCTTTCTCAAGGTCGAACATTCGAGGATGGTTGATCCGTATTGTTTCGCGACCTGCAACACCTGGACAGAACAATTTTACCGTCCCTGCCTGACCTGCGAAATAATGGTATTCGCTATCAGAGAGTGGGATGAGTAGACTGGATTCGAGCACTTGTTCATCAATCAGTATGGGAGTTCCTCGTGAGGTCTCTCCCACTTTCTTATTTCCACTATCACAATCATGAGTGAGAACGTTGTTTCCCCAATTCGTATACAACTCAGCTCCTAGAATTCTCTCTTCGACTTCCTTCGGAGATGCGATAACATGCGAACCACTGGAGATGATTATACGAATGTCATCCTTACGGACACCCAGGCTTAGAAGACGATCTGCGATTAACGGTAGCAAAATCTTGGTGTGGATATTTGGTCTCGTCTTATCATCCACCATGAAGAGAATTCGCTTGCCTTCACTATAGAGTTGATCGACTACCTCATTGAAGGGTTTTGAACCAACAGGAGAATCAAGCACTTGATAGAGCTTGGCCTTCAAGTCTGTAAAATCAGGTTTGTATTCATCAACCCGTAAGATTGTAACATCGGTTACATCTTTTGGTATGAACTCATCGATGACTTTGTCACCATATTTCATGGGAGTAGAGTGATAGGTCATGATTAATACCCAGCTCGTTGACACATTCTTCAATATGTAATACTTGCGGTCTATCTCAATTTTATAATACAATTCCCAATTAGAGAACTTTATTAGTCTGTCAAGTTGAAGTTAGATTAGACTAACTTTGCACTTTCCGTCAGTCACACGCGAGTCCAAAAGCCAAGGAGGCTAAATTCATGGACGAAAAAGGGACACGAACTGAAACATTAACAGGTATTCCACTTACATCCGTCAAATCCGGGACCGTATGTAAGCTGGTTGGAGTTTCAGAAAGTGAATGGAAGCGTAAGGGATTTAGTAAGCATAAGCATCGTGGATGGGGAGAACGCAGACACGGTCACCATTGGTTCCGACCCGGTTTTCATCAGAAGCATACTCCTGATGGAACAGGAATCCTTAGACGAATACTGGATCTCGGCTTGACAAAAGGGTGCACGTTCAAAGTGGTTCAAGGAAGCCGTCATGGACCAATCCTTGTAGAAATCAGAGGGACAAGGGTGGCGTTAGGTCACGGGTTAGCAAGAAAATTAGTAGTGGAGGAAGTCCCTAAATGAAGGTCCGAGTGGCACTTATCGGAAATCCCAATGTTGGGAAGTCAGTGATCTTCAACAGCCTCACTGGATTGAGGCAGCATACAGGTAATTGGCCGGGCAAGACGGTTGAAAAGAAATCGGGTTATTTTTCACATGGTGGCTACGAGTTCGAAATAGTGGATTTACCAGGCGTCTATAGCCTTTCTGCAGTTTCTGAAGACGAGCGTGTGGCAAGACAGTATATCGTTGACCATCGCCCAGATGTCGTGGTTGACATACTTAATGCATCACAGCTAGAAAGGAATCTATACCTGACATTACTACTGATTGAGCTCCAGGTGAACCTTGTTGTCGTGCTAAATATGTATGATGTGCTTGAATCTCGTGGTGATAGGATTGACCTAGACATGCTATCTAAGAAACTGGATGCACCCGTGATAGCAACTACTGCAACGAAAAAGGAAGGAATTGAGTTACTCAAGGATAAGATTCTGGAAGTTACTCCACAGCACGTCCTTGATCATTCTCGGGATAAGGAACCTGCAACAGAACATATGCCTGGAGACCTCAATGGAAATGATCACTTACATTATCATCCAAGATTTCATCATCACGGTCAATATGAGCGCTTGAGACCTCCCGCTATCAAATACCGTCGTGACATTGAGGCTAAGCTGAAGCTAATTGTGGGAATAATAGAGAAAGATAAGGAACTGAGAGAGCGTTTTCCGCCTAGATGGTTAGC
>SDNZ01000020.1 GCA_004524565.1 Candidatus Thorarchaeota archaeon | reverse complement strand
TATCTACCTCACAAGAAATTCCTTGTTTAACCAAATCATTTTGCAGAGCCATGCCATATCGAACCAATGGCGATTTGATGGGCGCTATGAAGACATCTAGCTCAGGCAGAAGTTTGTCTGCCAGTCCTCGAGCTAATGCAACCTCTATCATTCGGCCTATCCCAAGAGAGATACCCGTTGCAGGAGTTGGTTGCCCTCCAAATTTCTCAATCAAATGATCATAACGACCACCACCAAGAATGGAGCCTACTTTTGGTTTTCCTAGGTATCTACCTTCGAATACCGGACCTGTGTAGTAATCGAGGCCTCTGGCTAGTGACATGTCGAATAGAATTTTATCGCCAACACCTACCTCGTCGAAGATCTCTGCCATCATGAGCAGCTCATCTACCCCTTCAATTCCGATCTCGGAGCCAGTTAGAATCTCTCTGAACTTGTCCAAAGAACTGGCACCAGAACCTTTGATAGCTATTGCATCAATCAGAAAATCACTAGATTCCTTACTGATACTTCTATTCTCCAATTCTTCAAGAACACCTTCACGTTTGATCTTGTCAAGCTTATCGATTGCTCTAAAACATTCGAATGCGAGGCTATCGGGTACACCTGCTTGTTCAGTTAGTCCTTTCAACACCTTTCGATTGTTGATTTTGATTCTGTACTTATCACTGAAAATCCTTCTTAGAAATTCAAGTGCTACAAGAACAACCTCTGCGTCTGCTGCAGGACTTGCTGCTCCAATGATATCAACATCTGCTTGCTCAAACTCACGATAACGACCAGCCTGTGGTCTATCATATCGCCAAGCCTTTCCAACTGCATAGCGTTTGAAGGGTTTTGGTAAATGGGGATTTGTTGCCACAATCCGTGCTAAGGGAACCGTAAGATCAAACCTTAGACCAACCTCACGTTCACCTTTGTCTGTGAACTTGAATGTTTCTGCTTCAACTTCTTCTCCACCTTTTGCTGAGAGTGTTTCCCAAAGCTCCACTACCGGCGAGTCGAGTGGCTCGTAACCAAACTTCTGGAAGACATCTATTGCTGTTTTCATAAGAAAATCTCTAACCCTCATTTCAGGGCCAAAGAGGTCTCTCATACCTCTTACTGTTCTCATCTCACTCATTGGAAATCCTCCAAAACTCAATTTGGTAACAGAAACGGGTGGTGGAGTTATCACTAGTTTTATCGATAATCCGGATGAACAAAGCCACCATCTTTCACATTTGTCACCAAACTCGAATTCTCCACTTTCTACTTTAAGTGTTGTGTTAGACCACTAGGTAGCATCTACACAAAACCCAATGCAAACAAAACAAGGTAAAATGCTATTATCGCTCCAATGATCAAAGAATCTCTTGCGACGATTTTCAGGAGCTTTGTTTCCTTGTCTGCAAGATACACGTAGATTATCTTGTTGAGAACTGAGATTATAGTTGCGATGATAATCGCCATTCCGACCTCAGGATACAATGCTGGATCAAGAAGGAATACTGAAGCAGAGCTTGCTATAACTGCACCTGCTGAAACAAATCCTCCAATGATTGCTGCAATGATCAATCCTGTACCACTATAAGATGCTGTCAGAACTAGCTGTATCAGATACACTCCTGCGAAGATTGCGCCAAATCTGATTGCTGGCCCAAACTCGAAGGGTGAAACAAGTTTTGTATCGAAGAGCTGTCCTTCATGTTCTTCTTCTTTCATTCCATTTACAGTTAATAGGCGAAACATGCTAAAAACAATGAGAATTGCTATTGGTATTAAATAAAGTCTGAAAAGCCAGAATGTGTGATCAATAATAATCAGAAGGAATCCATTTCGAAGAACCATAGCCACATTAGCCAAATTTATTGAGAGCGAAATTCTACTTGCTCCTCTTCTTTCTTCTTTGACATAGAAATCTGTGACACTAGATACTGCAGCTTCACTGTTAGCTAGACCACCAAAGAGACCGAAGAAATAGATGCCGCGATCCTTGTATTTTTTGACAAGCAAGTAATTACCAAAACTGACTACAAGCAGAATTACTATCAGGAAATATGTTTGGAATGCAGGAAAATCAATTATACCCAATTGGATAGTTACTGGCATTAAAGGCCAGAGAAAGAGGATGATTACAGCCAATTCAACTGCACTGATCATTTCCTCTCGTGTAACTATTTCTACTGCATGTGCAAGTTCTTCCTTGAATCCAAGGACAAGAAAGACAAGCAAAGATACTGACATCGAGAAGATTTGGAGTGTTCCGAATATCTGACCATCGGGAGGTGTATCAAATCCGACGAGAGCCCCAAGAACAAATGAAAGCGAGAATACAAGCGGAGTGGTCAAGCCTTTCCCCATGGTCCGAAATAATTTCCAATACACTTGAGTTCCAACAAGAATGATGGAAATTGCTACTCCATAAAATAGAATCACCGGATTTGAAGTAATTTCTGAAACGTAAACTGACATTGCGCCAAGAAGACTGTGTAGGCCAAAGGATCTTACCCCAGCTACCCGCTCACTTTCCATTTTCTTCTGACGTTCAAGACCAATCAAGGCTCCAACTACAAATCCAAGAAGCGCCTTAACAATTAGGTCCGGGGTAAATAAGAACTCCTGCAAATAACGTCACCACTGTAGCCCTAATGGAAATATCAATTCCCTCTTTTAAGGCGTAGCATGACGTCATTTATGATGTGGAAAAAGAAACAAAGGAGGTTGGAGTTATACCAACCTCGTATTTTTGAGTAGTGCTGATAGTGGAATGTCGATGTACTCACCAGTAGGAAGTGTTCTTCGTACTGTCATAGGAAGCACTCCTGATCGGAGTTCTTCTTCAGCAAAACCGAAACGACCCATTGGTGCTCCTTTCAGGTCAATCATGATTGGAGCGCCCATAGAAATCTGAAGAGCACGTGCACCAATGATACGGGCTTTCTCATACTTTGTCAACCACTTTGGACCAATGTTGATACCAATGGCTGCTTTGTCTTCGTCATATCCCGTAACCAGATTCTTTCTCTCTTCAGCGCGGACGATCTCTTCAATCGGTGGAAGGTCGTGTCTGTCAGGTTCTGGCTCTGGAGCTTTCTTTCTCTTTGATTTAGCTTTTGCATCCAAATCAATCTCGCCTGAATCTATCTTCTCCTGAAGATCAAAGGCTTCTCCAATCACTGCATCTGCTTTGGCTTCACTAAGTCCAGTTACTACAGCTGCTAAAGCTTCCTTGTCAGCTTCTGACACTTTCTTGATTGTATCATAACCTGATTCTGCCAGCTTTTCTGCTGTCTTTGGACCTACACCTGGAATGTTAGTAAGTTTTGCAACTACCTCTTCAAGTGATGGTCCTTCTGCATCTACTTTTGCCTCTACATCCGCTTCTGGAGTATCTTTCTCGTTCTTTTCAGAGCCGTCTGACATGAGCTTCACCTAATTCCGTTTACGTTTGACTCTTTCTATTCGTCGTCGCCGCCCATATCGCCGCCGGGCATGTCACCCATTCCACCGGGTCCGCCTTTAGAGCTTATGACATCGTCGATTTTGAGAATCATCTGAGCTGCCTCTGCGGCTGACATAATAATCTGTCTGTTGACAATAGCCGCCTCAATAACTCGAGCCTTTTTCATGTCATCAACTTTTCCTTTTTCGATGTTGATGCCGTGATTCACGTTGCCCTCTGTGTGCGCTTTTCTCAGATTGACAAGAATATCAATAGGATCAAGGCCTGCGTTCTCAGCAAGAGTGTTTGGAAGTGACTCAATAGCATCAGCAAATGAGTTCACCGCGTACTGCTCACGACCTTCAAGGGTTGATGCATAATCTCTAAGTTGTTTGGAGATTTCAGAAGCAAGTGCGCCACCACCGTAAGTTACCTGTGGATGAATCACAACATCTCTCACAACATAGAGTGCGTCGTTTAATGCACGATCAACCTCATCAACGATGTGGTCGGTTCCACCACGAACAAGGAGTGTTACGACACTTGACTTTGGTGTACCTTCAATGAAGAGCATCTTATCATCCGCGACTTCTCTCTGTTCGACGAGCTTTGCCTTACCAAGATCTGCTGCTGTAAGGTTCTTAATCTTAGAAACAATTGCAGCTCCAGTTGTCTTATGGACTCTCTCCACATCAGACTTCTTGATACGTCGTACTGCCATGATACCTTCCTTTGCCAAAAAATGCTGAACTACGTCGTCTATGCCCTTCTGAGCAATGACAACGTTTGCACCAGATTCAACAATCTTGCTCACCATCTCTTTCAACATACGCTCTTCCTCTTCAAGGAAGCTTGTCATTGATGAAGGATCGGTGATTGAGATCTTTGCGTCGAATTCAGTCTTGGTTATTTCAAGAGCGGATTCGAGGAGTGCAATCTTTGCTCCTTCGATTCTCTTTGGCATTCCAGCATGAACGACTTCTTTGTCAAGAACAAGACCCTTTACGAGCTCAGTTTTCTCAACAACCATTCCTGTCTGTTTTTGACGAGGAATGTTTTCGATATCGAGCTCTTCACCCTTGGGTACATCCTTTGCAATTGCTAGAACTGCTTCTACTACTAACTTAGCAAGAAGATCACGATTTCCAGAAACGAACTTGCTTGACATTGATGTCTTAGCAACGTCTGTAAGTATTTTCTTGTAATCAGCTGCTGCGGGATCTACGTCTTCTGCAACCTTGTCAATTACTTCCAAGGCTTTCATTGCAGCTTTTCTGTATCCACTAATGATTGTGGTGGGGTGTATTTTTTGGTCAAGCAGGGTCTCTGCCTGTCTCAGCAAATCACCAGTCAGAATAGCCGCAGTTGTTGTACCATCTCCGACCTCTGCATCCACTGTCTTGGATACTTCGATTACCATCTTCGCAGCAGGATGTGCGACGTCCATCTCTTTCAAAATGGTCGCTCCATCGTTGCTGACTGTTACATCTCCGAAGCTGTCCACGAGCATCTTGTCCATACCCTTTGGACCTAGAGCTGACTTAACTGCTTCAGAAATAACGATTGCCGCCATGATGTTATTTCTCTGAGCATCACGACCACGTGTTCTCTCGGTGTCTTCTCTCAGAACAAGCACCGGTACATTTTGACTCATCAATTAGTTCCTCCATTCCCTGACCCTGAACGTACGAAGCAATCGCACTGAATTGGTCAGTCTAGATAAAACTGTACAAGCGCTTCGGGGAATTTTATGTTTTTAAACGTTAGCTTTGGGCAACTGTAACCATTAGAAAATCGTGAGAGATAGCGATATAAGAATGTAAAACTACCTTGAATGTGGAGGGGCCAGCAATTCTGGATGAGATAGATATCATTACCATATTGCTTGGATTTTCACTGATTTTTCTGCTATTCTTTATAGAAGCTCTCATCTCTGCTGATAGCTCCATTATTGAGAAGAACATGTTTCTTTGGAAAGCATACACAAAGAATCCTAGAAGATTCTCACTCGCTTGTGCAATTGCTGCAGCAATTGGAATTGCTATGCTGATTTTGCCTGCCATTTCGTTCCTATTCGAAAATAGCATGGTATTCGGTATGAGTGCAATAGTGATGTTGTTTATTGGAGTACTCGCTGGACCGTATAGAACATATCACGTGTTAATGAATCTAAGTTCATCTACGAATTGATAATTCCAGAAATTATCATGTAGTCAATCCAACTAACAGATAAAAAGACCCGAACCTTCGTAACTGTAACAATTGTTTGGTTATTGGAGGAACAAAAATTGTCCGTTTTTGAAACTGGAGGATCAAAAGGTCCCGGATTTATCACTAGACTGGCAATCAAATTGCCTAAATCTGCAACTCTATGGAAATGGATGTTATTACTTCTTACCCTGTTCTGTCCATTCTTCTTAGCTTTTGGACCTAGTTTAGTATGGTGGGGAATTGCATTCGCATTTTCAGGCGGCGCCTCCTCTGTGGGTTGGTTTATAGTATTTTCATTTGGAAATCAAACAGGCGGACCCGTCTATCTCATATTCTATTTACTATGGCTCCCAGTATTGATTGGTCTTCTTAGATTCAATAAAATGGTTAAGAACAGGGTTCGTTCCAGACTAGCAGGGATTCTTACTTGGTACTATTTCATTATTACAATCGTCATGTATCTATTATTCATAGTTATGTCAGATCCGTATGTGAGCTATGGTATAGGAATCCCCACTGGTCTCTTTGCTTGGTTCGTGATGTACCTTCGATATAAACAATTGAACTATTACCTTGATCTTGAAGTTCCAAGATCTGACATTGCTCAGGCATCAGCTCTTACTCCATCTATGGCAACTACAGAGATACCTGTAAAGGTAACTTCTGGGTATGATATAGCTGGTGAGAACCTCAAGCTAGCTGTCAAGATTAGCAATGAAGGCGCTCTTGCTATATTAAATGTCACAGTCAATCTTGATACTCCTGATGGCTTCGAGTATACAAGTGGGACTCTACCCTCTCAGAAGATTGGAAATATCAATGCAGGCACTTTTCAGAGTGCGATATTTTGGCTCAAACCACAGCGATGTGTTGATGATGAATACGGTGGGAGTGTGGTTTTTAGAGACCCTCATAATAAATCGCATACTATCGAGATTCCAAGAAAGAGGATAGTCAATGTCTGTCCAATGTTATTGGGAACCGATGATGTTGATAGTGTTTTCAAGAAACTCAAGTTTGGATCTCTAGCACGAAATTGCGCATCCTTCAAATTTACTGGTAGTGCAAAGACTGTCTATGAACTTGCTAAATCCCGATTGAGAGGTCTTGACCCAGTTGATCGTTCCGAACAAACCCTTACAGATGGCAACTTCCTTGGATATGCCTGTTTTATTGGGCAGACAAAATTCGGTGACCAACACTTTGCGGCTGAAGTGCAGACGACGGGTACGGAATCTGCAGGAGTTCTCACTTTGAGCGTGTATTCTGATGATGAAAGAATTCTCAGTGGATTCATGATCGACGTGATGCAAGATGTACGCGAGCATGTGACTGTAATAGAGGAACAAGCATGTCCTCTTGCAACCTGTCCCAAGTGTGGTGCAGATATTGATCCAACAAGAATTGATGAGAATAGAGTCTATATCTGCAACTACTGTGGTGGTGCAAGCAAAGCTGCACCATGGCTTGCTTAGCCTACATAAGCTAGAAGATAGGGCAATTCATTAGGGAGATAACTTGAATTACTGATAGCCAGGTCGTCTGAGGACGACGTTGTCTCCTTTCTTTGCTCCTACTGCTTTCGAGATATGTGGACATTTTGCTCGTGTAATGTAGTAGGTTTCAACATTGGGTT
Organism: Candidatus Thorarchaeota archaeon; assembly: GCA_004524565.1. Taxonomy (GTDB): domain Archaea; phylum Asgardarchaeota; class Thorarchaeia; order Thorarchaeales; family Thorarchaeaceae; genus SMTZ1-45. The sequence continues at coordinate 20,348 of SDNZ01000020.1, read as the reverse complement.
CTCGTTGTATCTCCGGGAAGGTTTCTATGTTGGCTTGTCCCTTCGAAATGACGATATCACTATCTGAAACTAGTTGCAAGAATTCCTTGCTTACCATTTGCAGCGGGACACCGTGAGCCCATGCTCCAGAATCTGCTACTTCTGCTAACTCTTCAATCTCCGTTCCACGGACTTCTTCAATTGTGACATCGTTGATCATCGCTTGCCCTTTTACAATGAAAGTCACAGACCAACCGATATCTTTGAGAAGACGAAGTAGCGGGATATCGAGAATATGTTCTCCTGCGTTATCTGCAAGAAATAGAAGATTGCCATGTCGTGATTGAAGAGACTCCCACAGTTGTTCGGAGTCATCGATAGCAAATCCCTCTGTTTGAATACTATTGAAGACCTCCACAAGATGATCTAGGTCTGGTTCATGACCCGCAGTATTGAAGTCAATGACATTTCCTGTAATGGACGAAGCTATACAAGCTCTAAATCGATCCAACCCCTTCAGTGGTTCTATTATCTTATCGATGGTTGGCAAAGCCTTCAATGCCGCCTCAGTACTTACCTTTTTGATTTCAGCATAGGGATCTTTCATTCCTGCTTTGTTGTACAATTCTTGGTACAATCCAATTGAGAGCGGTGCTGGTTCAATTCTATTCTTGAATCCTTCCGATAGACGTCTGAAAGCTAGAGCAAAGTATTCTGCTTGTTTATTTTCATCTGAGGTTAAAAGTGGGACCAAAACTTTCAAGCTATTCATGATGCATGGGCCGCAATCAGGTATGAGCGGAACTTCAATTCGCTGGCTCAGGATCACTCACTTCCTCTGGAGCGCAATTTGATTTGCACACCATTAGATATGCATCTTCACCATCACGATAGTATCCCCGAAGAACCCGACGTACAGAGAAACCTAATGTTTCATAGACTGAGACTGCTGCTTCATTCCCTTTTCTCACTTCAAGGAAGTATTCATTTGAACCATACTCTTCCATGGCTTCCATACCTCCTTTGATTAATGCAGTACCAATTCCCATGTGTCTGTGGGCATCTAGTACTGCGACAGAAACGATGTGTCCCTTTTTCACAGGAAGCCGACCGAACGATGAGATGCCTCGCTCAATTCGACACATAATATAACCAACAATCTTGTTGTCTAATTCTGCGACAAGGAATGCTTTAGGTGCATGATAGTGGAGTCCTAAGAAGAATTGATCTGGATAGTTCTCTGGGAGTGTTTCCTTGTTGATGTAAACTACATGTTTAATATCATCGGATTTGAATTCCCTGACACTAAAGGACTCGGTCATGGTTGTCTTCACTTCGTAGGCTCTGCATCATCAGGCAATGTGTGTCTCTTAAATTCATTATGAAAGGGTTTCTCTTCTGTATCAATTCACAAGTAACATTGTACCTCGACTCAAAGCTTATCTTGGAAATGAAATCACAGCATTACATGGCATCGATTTTAATTGGCGGGACTCCTGGAACTGGAAAGACAAAGGTGGCAAAGGTCCTTGGTAGCCGACTTAGTGTTGATGTTATCGCACTCGGAGAACTAGCGGACGAGTCTGGATGTATCTCAGCTCAGGATAAAGCTAGAGATACAGGGATAATTGATGAGGACTGTCTTGTTGATGCACTCGTTGATTTGGTTGATGATAAAAGTGAACAATTCGTTATCGAAGGTCACTATATCGATCTGGTTCCAAGTAGTGCAGTCCAATGGGTTTTCATCCTGAGAACTCATCCTGAAGTTCTAGTTGGAAGATTGACATCTCGTGGATACAGTACTGAAAAGGTAAATGAAAATGTTGAAGCTGAGGTTCTTGGTGTATGCCAAATGGATGCTCTTGACGCATTTGGAGAAGAGCGGGTACTGGAGATTGACACTTCAGAATTGACTCCCACTGATGTAGCAACGATGATTGAACAAATGATTCGCGATGAAGCTACTCCTACTCGAATCGACTGGATGATGACTCTAGAGAAAGAGGGTCGTCTTGATGAATTTCTTAGTGAATGATTACTCTCGTTCTTTGAGTGCTATTGCAACTAGATTGAACACTGCTGCGACAATCATAAGAATAGGTGCAAACGCAGCATATAGCTCATCGGTAAGTTCTGGTTGATAGGTAACTGCAAATGTAATCAGGAAGTACACGAACAGTCCTGCCATTGCTAGAATCATTCCTGGAATGAGAGCTAACCATGTGTACTTTGGTGTTGTATAGGCGAAGTAAGCAAGTATAATCATGAAAGCTCCAGATATGATTGGTAAAATGAAATACAATCCACCGTATTGCAGAAATCCTTCCCAGAAGGTATTGAAACCGACCTCTGGTGGAACAATTGCACCTCGTGTCATAGCCTGCATGAAATTAGAAATGATTGCGAGGATTCCTCCAATTATAAGAGATCCTGCAGCCCACCTATAGTTGAGCATTCCGAGACTTCGCTTTCGAAGCTGCTTCCTCAATTCCTCTGCTTTTCTTTCACGCTCTGTAACTCTGCTAGCTTCAATGCCTCTCTCACGCTTAGTAAGACCATCTTCAACATCATCTGATCCTGCTTCATCATCAATTGCATCAACGAGATCTTCAGCCATTTTAGTGGAATCTTTTTCATCAGTCATTCTGGTTCCTGCTGATTGTGTTGCTGTCTCTATTTAAGCCTCAGTATCTGGGAGACTTTGTGGGAATATTATTCAGACGGTCCTCAATCTGGTGTACAATAGCCATTTGCATAACATCTTCTATTTTTGATACAATGGTATTGCTATTCAGAGAATCACAAAGAACTGACCAAATCCTAATTGAGGAATTGTATGCCTCTACGAGTTGAGTAATTTCTTCTTGCAGTGTATTTGAGCTTCCAAAATATAGATCATATACGAGAGCTTCGCTTGTAGTTTCTAGAATGTGTAGGCATCTATCTCGTTCGGGCGATTGTTTTTCAGCATGCAATTCAGAGAGTGCGTCAAAAAGAATAGTGAAGGTTTCAGGATATTTTGGTAGAATGATAGGAAGCTCTTCCAAGATACCCGTATTCAAACACGTTGTAAGCTGAGAGTAATTTGTAAGGTAACGTGAACAGATGTATTGAACCATTCTCGAATTCAAGATCATCCCAAGTGTTCTAAGGTTCACTTTGCTAGAGTTGGGTTTTATCCAGACAATCCCGCCCCCATGAATTGTTCCTGCAGGTTTAATCACACATCGTGGAAATCTGTAGTTTTTCGTTGCTACAAGGAGTTCGCTTGAAAATGATTTCCTCATTCCTTGATTTTTCAGATACCAGTCAGTAGTATACCTTTGATAATCTGTATCAATATAGTAACGACGAACGCTTCGACCACTTGTGATATAGGGAATATTGAATTGCTTCGTTTTGGATTGATTCACTTGATCGTGTGGAATATCTCGTCCTCGTGAGGCAACCAAGAGATTCCTTTGCCCCTTTTTCAGAATTCTTTCAAAGATTGCATCGTAATAGATGGGGAATATTTTACTAGAACGTAACAATCTCAGAGGAACGGAGTTCTTCTGTTCAAAACCAAGTCTCTTTGATTCCACTTCGACATCGAAATCCCTCTCTTGTTTTTGATTGTTACAGAAAATTGTGACCATCTCAAGAGTGACATCATCAAAGGGACTACCTTCATCTACAATTTTCCAGAGCTTTAGATGGTCTAGAAGAAACTGTCTCGTTTTCGTAAATTGCTTCACCCGAAGGATGCTGTTTGGGATAAGGAACCCTAGTTCTCCATTCTGTCGAAGTAGCATACTTGCTCTAACAATAAAATGCGCGGCACTATTCCATGTACCTGTTCGGTTGCCACCAACGTTGAAAGGGTAATTATCTTGGATGAAATTACGTTCATTCTTACTCAGAATATTTCCATAAGGCGGATTCCCAAGTATGACATCGAATCCCGGATTCTCTCTCATCATTATTTTTGAAAAGTTCGTAGTCCACTCAAATGAGGTAAGACTATTTCCTTGTCTAATATTGTTATGGACTGAATCTATTATCACTTGCTTTTCATCTTCAATAGATGAAACCCATTGAAGGATTTCTGAGTGACATTCGGTGATTGCTACATAATCAATATCAACACCAAAGAGAGAGTTACTCACAATAGATTCACGCCTCTTCTTAGCACTTAATTTCTCACCAAGTTTCTGTCTTGTTGCGTCAAGCCAATCTGCTGCGGCTATCAGAAATACTCCTGCTCCCACAGATGGATCTAGAATCTTAAGGTCTTGAATTTGTTTAAGTTGATGATTAATTTCCAAACCCGATAGATTTTGCAGCCATGTATTTAGAGATTCATTGGTAATGCGCTTCGCAAGATGTGATGGTGTATAGAATGACCCACGCTTCTTCCTCTGTGTTCTTAGGTCATCATCAATACTACCCACTATTTCCACACCTTTGTAGTTATTTCTTGACTATTTGGTTAGTCATCCTACTCAACTGCCATATAACCAACTCGGCTCTTCCTATACATTGTTGACTCACTTGCGTGTAAACGGCAGTTTTTTAGTGGGAACGAAATGTAAAGGAACTATGAGAAAATTCAGGTTCATCTTGGTTATTTTCATGTTGGTGTTATTGATTCCCCATATAGTTACTACTAACACAAAATCTGATGAACCTGAGCTTGTTGATATTAGGGCCCCCTCAGCAGGTTTGCCACGAATCTATGATCTTGATATAGTAAGTGAAATCTATGAATTAGTTGATCAAGATCGATACAAAGGTTACGTCCAAAAGCTAACCGAGAATGGTTCACGACATGTTTACGTTGATAGGGACATTCCCGGCAGTGTGAATGAGAAAGCCCGTCATTGGCTTGTCAATACAATGACCGAATTGTCTAACGGGCGATTGGAGATTGAATTGATTGGTAACTATATGAACATTGTTGGCTGCTTGCCTGGTTATTTACCGGGTGATAACCCTGTTTTTATTGTGTCAGCTCACTATGATACTATGGTTTTATGTCCTGGAGCCAATGATGCTGCCGGTGGAATAGCTGCAGTTCTCGAACTTCTGGGAATCATGTCACAGTACGAGTGGCCTCTAGATATCTACTTCATTGCTTTCAATGGAGCTGAAGCTAAATTCGATGTATTGACTCCTCCTCCTGGACGGTTACAAGGCAGTGAAGAAGTCGCTGAGGAATTTGACAATAGAAATATTGAGATACTTGCACACTACGATGTAGGCGCCATTCTACGTGAGGCAAATTATGGTCCGTCAAATGAGCGAGTGATTCTCTCTTATTACGATGAAGGAGGCCTCGTTCCCTATACTGAAAGTAGATACTGGGCTGAGCTAGGAAAGTCCATATCGAATTGGTATGGTGGAGATTTCATTCGGACAGTTCCCGCGAGTTCGTTCATCGAATTCTATCGTTCTGACCTTGCGAAGTTCCTTGAGAGGGGATATGCTAATTCAGTACTTGCATTTGAAACTGGTTTGGCTGATGATGATGCATATCAGTCCGAAGAAGACTTGTGGTATCGAACTGATTATTCTTACGCCATCGGACGGGAGGTCACTGCTCTCATAGGTGGTTGTATGGCATATGCAATGAGTAGGTCATATGGTGAAGCGACCCGACTTGTTTTTGAGGGAGTTGCGTATTCAGGATTCTCTCTGAGATATCTTGTTCCCGTGTCTATGACAACTACAATCAACATAACTGCGCGATGGTTTGGATCCACTGCGGCTTTTCTTATTTACAATCCCTCTGGATCTTTAATTGCTTCTTCAATGCAAACCACTACACATCCTTGGAATTACACACGCCTCTTCACCATTCCAGTATCACAGAAAGGAATCTACCAGATTATAGTCTGGAACACAGGTACAGGATCGCTTGGTATCGACTCCTATATTGAATATGAAGTTGATTCCAATCAAAATGGAATATCCGATCAATACGAATATTGGCTTGACACCTCACTGTTCGAAACCGATTCAGATTCCGACTCCATCAGTGATGCCTTGGAAATAATCTATGGTACTAATGTGAATAAGGTTGATTCGGATGATGACTCTATTCCGGATAATTGGGAGTTGGACAATGGTCTTGATCCAACTGACCCTGTCGATGCTCTCCTTGATTTTGATAACGATACTTTGTCCAATCTTCAAGAGTATTCATACGGTCTAAATCCCAACAGTATTGACTCTGATATGGACTTACTCCCAGATGCATGGGAAATAGCTAATGGTCTGAATCCACTTGTTGATGATGCCAACGAAGATCCAGATGATGATAATTTAACAAACATTGAGGAGTATCTACGTGGATCGGATCCACTGGTGGCAGAGATAGAGGAACCTCCGTACATTCTTTGGATTGGAATTCCTTCTGCAGCAGCTATTCTCATTGGAGTCGCTGTCTATTTCATGCGGCGAGAATAGTGCATATCTTGCGTTGAAGGGTTTCTATTTTATTGCAGATATCAGTTCCTAGTTGGGTAGATGATATGAACCAACTCTATCGATATGGCGTCTGTTTACTCTTGGGGGCCTTCCTGTTCTCTTCCATTGGTGTTCAGATTGAATCACTAGATTTGGATAATTCTAAACTCCCCATCTCAGAGAATCTCATCTCATCCTCAGAGGATGCTGCATCTGCGGCTGCAATCTCTTCCATCGCACTGTACGGTGTTCGTAACATCCTCCGACAGGCATATGAGAGACCAATCACGCAGCTAGAGATTACAAATCATATTGACTCAATTTTACGTTCTGAAGGTTCTGATGGTGAACTGAGTTTCCCGTCACTTGTCATGACCCGCGACGAGTTCAATTGGCCATATGGTCATTCAAATGATGATGCAGACCATATATTAGATCCTTCTCAAGAACCCGTTGTTACTATACGTGCTGGAGCTCGAGTGAATGGGCAGTGCGTTGATGTGTATAGAACCTTTTTCTTTGATTCAGTGTCTTCAGAAATTATCGATGCATACTCTGCTGTCCTGACTACTGAGATTGCTGTCATTAATGCGATTGAACCCGGCGTGTCAGTTGCATATCTAGATGGGATTGTTGGAACCGGACTTGGTGATTACATTGGTTTGCCAAATATTACTTATTCACGATATTGGGGTCATGGTGTTGGAGAATTTGTAATTGTGGAACCTCTCCTGTCCTATGAAACAGAACCAATGAGTCTCAGTGAAGGACAGCTTCTTGGGATCCAGATCTGGCTCTATCATGATGATGGTTGGTTTGTACGAGTTGAAGACACTGTTGTTGTAACTAGTACCGGGGTAGAAGTTCTGAGTGATGCTCCTAAACAGCTTGCGAATATCATGATACATTCAAGTAGCCCCGATGTAGAGGCAAGCTTTGATGTACAGAATTATGGATACGGAAATGAGACAACCATATCTGCCACAATTGTCGATGATGCTCATCGGACTATTAGCAGTGTACACTTCTTTGATGGCAAAACATGGCAATTAATGCACAAAGACTCTGCAGTTTCCTTTTCTCACTCATACCTTCTTGACTATTCCTATCCCAGTTTCATTCGAAGTATTGTCCGAATCAAACTCTCAGATGATACTATCTATATTACTAACGAATTGAATTGTGAAGTAGAACTAACAATTATTTACGAAGATATCTTTGATACTCCAATTAAAGCAGTCGTAGAACAAGTGTTAGAAGATGGTCCTTTTCGTTACATCTTTACGAACTATGATGCTGAGATGTTGCGACTGAACTTCTATAATCTCTATCCTCCTCCAGGTGACCAGTTCTTAGTTCGCGACGGTGAAGGAAATGTTGTTTACGAATACAAATGGAACTTGGGAGAAGGTGATGTATCTCCATGGATTCCCGGCAATATTGTCTATGTTGACATAATCTCGACATGGAGGACAGATTTCGGTGGAGTCAATCATTTCTATTTCACTGTCGATATGATGTGGGTGTTTGATAGTGAGGCAACTTCATCTACAACCACTGAAACAACAGACACATCTGTAACAACTACAACAACTACTGGAACACTCACCGACTTACCATTGACGCTTGATCCAACTTTGATTCTGATTGCTGGAATCTTCTGCGCGGGTATTGGTTTTATTGGAGTCTACCTAAAACGACGATAATTCGGATTCACACATATATCTACGTAGAAATCCTCTTGTGCAGAAATCCACATTTACGAAGTATGATTTCGAAGTTGAAACAGACATTCAAAGACGAGGTTCTTTCAGGAAATGTCGAATGTCGAAAATTCTTTTCTTCAGTTGAGAAAGAATCCCCCGAGCAAATCATGGAGTTCTGTCAATGGATCGTATCATCTTTTGAATACGATTCTCATACCGAATGTATCAAGGCTGCATTTCACCTACTTGCGCATCTTCGTGATATTTCCAGTCTACAGAAATTGAAAGAGCTTCATAAAATCTGGAAGAATACGTACCTTAGTGAGTATGAGTATTTGCTCGAGCTTCTTCTGAATGCAGAAGGTGGTGCGATATGCAATTGCAATGTGTATCAAGATGGAGGATTTAATGTTCCTCCATATCAGGTTGATCTTGAAGAGATCGATCGCAAATTTGATGATACGAATCACACCGACATCCTTACAGTCAAATGCAAGATTTGTGGAACTGAATGGGAAGTAGAAATAGATTATTCATATCATTATCCTCATTCACACTGGAGAAAAAAATGAGGTTGGTTATGGAGTATAATCACCAGACAAACAATCTCTAATTGTCAAGAGTGAGGTCTAACTCCTAACTTCATTCCCACAAACCACGGAAGAAGTTCTCTCGTTCTTCTCTAAGATCTTGATATTTTTCCTCGTTCTTCTCGACATATTGAGTATTACTACCTTTCCCTATTTTGCATCCGCGCTTTTTGAACTTCATAACAACTTCATCAGATTCTGAAATCTGATTGCCTGATATTGTGAGAAATTGTAAGGGAATTGAGAGCATACTTCTAGGCAGCTTTTCTATCATGTTCCCAGCAAGATTAAGTGACTCTAAAGATTGCATACCTCCAATATCTTCTGGAATAGACTGAATGTTATTTTCAGCAAGATCCAAATTCTTCAGTGACGCTAATTTCAAAACTTGCGTTGGGAATGATTGAAATCTGTTATTGGAAAGTAATAGTGATTCTAAGCAATGTAGCTCAGACATTGCGGTGGGGAGTAGTTCGAGTTTGTTATGTCCTGCATCTAAATAACGTAGTTTTGCAAGTTTTCCGATTTCTGAAGGTAATGACGTGATTTGATTGTAATCAATCTCCAGGCGTTTTAATTCATGCATATCCTTAATGTTTGATGGAAGCGAGCTTAGCTTGTTACTGATCATCTCAATGTGTTTTACTACGAATAATCCATCAAAGAATTCGGTAACATCAGTGAGTTGATTAAAATTTAGGTATAGATTAGTGATTGTATGCAGATCTCTCAATTCAGATGGAAGGGTCTTGATATCCTTGTAATTTACTGCAAGTCCATCTACCGTGAAATTTAGTGGCTTGAAACCGAAATTTCCACCATCACATCGTCGTACTTCTGGAAGTGGTTCACCTAACACTTGTTCAAGTTTGGTTAAAGCTTCAACCTCAAAATCTACCAGCTCAACACCATTATACATTGGAAATGACATGTGTTTTTCCTGTGCTTCAACAAACAAAAACAATTCTGAGGGATATCAACAATGTATTGTGGAAATCCCTGTAATGAGGGATCGAAATTCTGTGGTAAGTTGGTCAATGATTTCTGGCTAATTACGAGATTTGCATACAGTCTGAATGAGTCCGCTTATGATCCCCAAAACGGGCTCATCATCATGATCCATACACCCTTTCTTGGTTGACCATCAGGAAATAGAGCCGCAGCAAGTCCAAAGATTGCTATGATTATTCCAATTAACATAAAATCTACAAGATATGCATAGTTCGATACCGATGTTCCCAATGCCGAAGCTATAGTCGGAATGGACGAAATAGCAACAATTATGAGACCAATCCAGAATAGTACCACTCCCACTCGCTTTCTCAGCGACGGTTTTCTCGCCTCAGGTTCATCGGAAGACTCGTCCATTCTCATTCATGTGATATTAGGGCAGGAAATCATTTAAAATTTTAGCAGAATGTATTTCATACCAAGCTAAATACTTTCATAATTTATCTATTTTATTCACTTGGCTTCATAATAACACAAGAGGCAGCTTACAATGAGTTTTTCTCTAATTGGAGTATGTCTATTAACGCGATAGTCAATGTAATTTCAATCCCTGATAATTTTACTCAAAATAGTACTACTACAATAATCACCTATTACCCAATAACCCCACTTATGCCTTTGCCTGGCTCTGTATATATGAAGCATAATTGGACTTATTCAAAGGTTAATGGCACATTAATGGAATCAATTAGATCTTGGGAAAATAGTACTCTGAAACTTGCGTACAAAATGACACATGGTGAGTATAGTTCTTTTTATTCCACGACTGGATTTTTTACCTCAACAATAATAGAGCAGTCAAGTATTGATTTTCGTACCATCGGATTGGCAGCTTCAGTTTGCGTAATTATACTATTATATCTTCACAAACGAAAAAACGCTTAAATCAATGTGAATACTAAGCAATCCAAATTCTAGTAAAACAACCAAATAATTCACTAGATTTCTGACATGACTATACTAATGGTCTTAGGATTTGATATAGACAATGCATTGATTTTGCTTCTGGAAGTTATGACGTTCATCACTACTATGATTGCTAGACTAATTGTTATAATTATTCCAAGCATTAATTGATCTTGAACCGATTGAGATTGATTATTCTGACTGCTTTGGAAAACAGCAGAAAAAAAGGGGAGCATATACTCCTCGATGCGTTGACTGAGATAATTTGCGTGCCCATATGTCGTGTTGGATATTGCCATTGTTATGTTATATGAACTAAGTGTTTTGTTGTAATATCGACAACCTTTTGGAATCCAACTATTCACATCGAGGTCGCTGAACTCAATACCAATTGCCTTGAGACTCCTAAGTCCATCCTCATACTTCTCGACCTCATCCTGAATTCCTCCAAATCCAGTTTCCCATAACAACCGAGAAGTCTGATTTTCATGTGTTGCACCTTGGTTTCGATAAAAGATGTAATCGATGTATGGAGCTCTTATTTTTGCATTGGGAGCAAAAGCGGAACCATATGCAAGAGAGAATCGCCTATCATCACTTGGAATAAGGTCATTTAAACGTTCAAGATATAGTGAATGGGCAACTGAATCGTTTTCTTGAGCATTGAGTTCTGCTTCCAAATCTAATGTATAATCGATGCATAAGGATTTGTAAATCTGCGATTCCTCAATTCCATCTGGACCAAACAATCCCGGACTTATGGCAAATACAGAACCAAAGATATCTGGATGTTTCATAGCAATATTCAATGCTGAATACCCCCCCATTGATAATCCAGAGATACCCCTGTAACTGGCATTCATTATTGTTCTGAACTGTTTATCTATAAAAGAAACAACATCTTGGACAACATAGTCTTCCCAATTACCAGTTACCTCTGAGTTTTCATAGAACGAACCACCTACAATGCTTCGTCCATTTACAATAACGACTATCATGTCAGTGGGATACTCCAAGGACAAGAATGTATTTCGAAAATTGGTGACTGTGGTTGAGAAACCATGCAGGAAATAAATGGTCGGATATCTAGATGTGTTGTTTTCATAATCATGAGGCACAAATACAATGTATGGCTGTTCTGTTAAGCAGCCAACGAGGTTTCCTGTCAGAGATGGTGCTGGAAGGACTCCTTCTATTCGTTGATATGTAGGAGAAGACTGATCCCACGATCTGCTGCAAGATGTGAATTGATGAGGTGCATTTATTGTGAGTAACACACATAACAAGAAAGCAGTGAGGAGTGCGATGCTCTGACAACGATTAAAAATCATCTGAAACGATTCTACTGACTTTTTTAGGGACCGAAACAGGGGCATAAGCAGCAATTGCTGTTCTGTTGTGATAAGCATCTATGTGCGTTAGTGAGAATAGTTTACCTCTGGCATAATTTTATTGTCAAATAATCTTTATATAATCAAGCTACGTTCTTGTATGAGGTTATCTCCTTATTACTTAGACTAGTCAGTTTTGGTCTGATGGAATATGGAAACTGATTCTGGGAATAATAAAAGTAGAATAAACCTCCATGAAGGAGTCAGTTTACTATTACTTGGGATTTTACTTTTCATGAGAATAGTATGGATGGGACTAATAGGTGCAATTGTTGGTGAATTTGCTCCAGAATGGTGGTTTCATATGTATATTCTCATCACCATTGCTATAATTTCCATGTTGATTCTTTGGGAGCGTAATTCATTAACAACATATCACGTTGATCTTACAGCCCTTGTGATATTGATTCCACTAATGATGATTGGCTCATACATGGCAACTATCGAGATCTATGGAGGATTCGGATATTCTGGTTTTAGTTGGCGATGGTGGATCGATGCTCGTATACTCTTTCTGCCCATTGGATTAGCTCTATTTCTTGGTTTATTATTGTCCTGTATTGCTAAGAAACGAGCTGGGAATCTTAGTATTAGAGAAATGGCTTTGGTCTATATTTGCAATCAAAACAGGAAAGGTCTAATATTCGGAGTAGTAGTGGGAATAGTCGTAGGTTTAATCCTTGGTACACTCGAGTCTATGTTGTTTCCAGTAGTACGCATACCTATTAGCTTGTTTGAGATTGTGACATTATTAATGTACCAACTGATAAATGCGGCTGCGGTAGAAGAACCCGTTTTTCGTGGTTTCCTATGGGGACATCTCAGGAAACGTGGAATGAAAGACTCACATGTCTTCATCTTCCAAGCACTTCTCTTTTGGATAGCACATATCTATTATCTCTCTGTTTTACCACTATCGATGTTTCTAATAGTCCCACTGGGCAGTTTCATTCTGGGATTTATTGTTTGGAGAACGCATTCTATCGGAGCTAGTATGCTGACACATGGACTGGTAAATACTATTATGCAGGTTCTCCATTTCTACTCTATTGCCTAGAAAAAACGATTCAATCAAATCACACCCGTAAATTCACACAATCGAGATTTGAAACCTATATTCCAATTCTTTGGTGCTCATATCTAGCCCAATAACTAGTTCAATTATTATGGGAATTCGTAAAGGACTTAATGAACGTGTGCGTATTAATCTGAGAAATTACTCATAAAATAAAGATCAAAGCACGCATGGATACATAGTAACATTCAACGATACATAATCACTCATTGAAAAATCTGAGATGCCCCTATAACTGGCTTTTTAGATAGGCCCGAACTGCCCATCTATGAAAGATATCACATCACAAGCAATAGGACAATCCATAGCATTTCCAGTTGAGGAAGGTGCTGGAAGAACTCCTCTCTTCGTTGATGGTGAATCACGTCTTGACTTGCGTTAAAGATGCTATTAGGTACAATGGAATAACTATTTGTAGTAGGTATCAAAAAAAATAGCGATAACACAAGAAAGAGGAAGATGTCAAAATCCTGCATTCTGCCCAACCAGTGATGTGTCATTCTTTTATTAATAGCCATATACGGGGGCATAAAATCGATTGGTTAGCCAATTATCTTAAATTGCTATGTTCTATTGTGAGAATAGACTCTTTTTAGTTATATAAAAAATATCATACTTGGTAGTCAAATATACTTGGCACTTTATTCAAATTCCATTTCTCTTAGAAGAATATGATCAAAATACAGTAGGTGTGTGGAACTAAGTGGAAATATCCGTAATATCTGACTTACATGGGAATTTTAATGAATCTGTGTTTGACATTTTAAAATCTTCGGATATTATAATCTGTCTTGGAGATCTTGATAAACCTGGGCAAATCAACAAGAAGGCTTTCGATTTTTTGCTTCGGATTGAATCAATTGGAAGATTGTTAATAATACCTGGTAATTGCGATACTGATTGTCTCAGTTCGTTCCTGAACTATCATGTTGATACAAATATTCACAAGAGATTAGTTGATTGCTCTGGGTTCTCTATTGCAGGTTTTGGTGGGTCCGTAGATGCTATAACATATGCCCGTGCAATGAGAGCTCATTTCTTGAGTGGAACTGAAAATTTCATAGACTCGACGCTCGCTCAAATAGAAGTATCCACATGGTTAAGGGACTTTATGCAAATCTTGGGACTTGGATTCGAAGGAAAGAAGATAGTTGCTTCTCCTGAATCATGTGATCTGATTTTGAATTGGGAAAAACTTCGTTCCTCTTGTGAATTTGAAGAGAATGAAATCTATGATTTCTTTAGTCTGAAAGCATCAGATTGTAACATATGGTTGTCTCATACTCCTCCTTTTGGATTTCCCGGCTCTGAAAGAATGGGAGGTTACTCAATAGGATCAAGAGGCCTCTTGAATGCTATCGTAGCTAGTCAACCTCAACTTGTACTCAGTGGTCACATTCATTGCGGCGGTGTATGGCAGCTTGGCAAGACCCTATGTCTCTCTGTGCCCCCAATGAGTGAGAATTATGCGTTGATACTAAACATTGATACTGATTCAATCCCAACTCATGAAGTAATCAGGATTATGTAGCATTTCTCCATTCTACTCCTTTTTTTAGACTAAAATAGTCCCAAAGAAATGAGGGTAATTAATGGTTCCAATATCGCCACAACAAGGATACTCGCTTTTACCATTTTGACTTCAATGCGATTTAAATTCAGTTCAAGCCATCACCACAATTCTGCCATATTTCAAAGATATGATATCCTTCATTGAATTTCTCTCAATAATAAACAGAATCATTGTGTGGTTTATAGATGTTAAATTCCCCCATTATCCATCTTTTCTTTAATTTGACAGTTATCATTTTTTTGTGAAAACTAAACATGAGACTTTAGGAGTTCAACGGCAGCATTCTTCGATTTTTTCGATGATATTTGGATATTTGACTAAGACTGCAAATATACCAACATATTGGAGTGCAAGCTCAATCTTTGTAAACTCTGCAACAGATGTGAATTCCTTCACTCTTGCGTCATCTTGAGCAACAAACTCTCGAATTCTCGCCTCTTTTTCTTCTTCGAAAAGCTTCACGATTTTAAGAACACACTCTGGAGAGAGCTTGCAATCTTGGAAAAGATCCTCTGTAGCAGCAGCAATACCTTGCGCAAATTGAAGTGAAGGCTCTGTATCCCACCATTCTGGAGCAAAGTCTCTGAAGTGGAACATATCTCCAGTACGTACGAATAACGTTTCAGTGGCAGTCTTCCCAAAGAATACACGTTTCCCGGCTGGAGCTATTAGTCCATGTTTCTCAAGATGTTTGAGATATCTATAAATTGTCTTGTCTGATTTTGATTCCAAGCCAAATTTCTTAGCATTCTTGCTATATTCTTTCTCAATCTCT
This sequence comes from Candidatus Thorarchaeota archaeon, assembly GCA_004524565.1. Lineage (GTDB taxonomy): Archaea > Asgardarchaeota > Thorarchaeia > Thorarchaeales > Thorarchaeaceae > SMTZ1-45. Next base: position 4,889 of record SDNZ01000020.1, on the reverse strand, counting down.
TTGACAGTCATAGGTCCACGACGAAGCATTCCAATGATTGGGTAATAGGTTGGATCCGTTAGAGTCTTAACAGTTACTTCATCAGAAAGAACCTTCAATGGAGCTGGCTTAAAGGAAATTACATCTTGGTACTCTATTTTCTTTTTCTTCGACATTGGATAACGCTCCATTTGGTTCCATACATTCTTGTGTATAATGATTTCGAATACATATTCTAACTCGCTCTTGTAAAAGAAAGGCTATGTCCCACGAATAGAATAGGAGAGATGTGAGAAATAAAGATATTTCATTCCTCTTTTATTGCCCAAAATGCTGTCACTCCATATGCAATTTCACATGCACCTCCCTCTGAAAAACTAGCTTGTATTTCTTTTCTCAAAGATTCCGATTCAATAACTCCTAAATTAGGAAACAAGTGGACTGCTGTAACTCGAAGGAAGTCTTCTATTGTATGTTGAAATGGAGGAATCAGATATGCAAAGGCTGGCAAAATCCAGATTCTACCCCCTTTTTTTAGGACCCTCTTACACTCATTTAGAGTATCTGACCAATATTCTCTCTCTGGTAATTTTGTCACCCATATCTCATTGAATGAGTTACTTCTGCTCGGGATTTTTGTGAGACTTCCTCCTAGTAGACGTAATTTCTTCTTACTGCCGGAAATTATACATTTATCTCCCACTGCATATACAGGGTTAGGTCTGCACCTCTCTGTGATAAAATCTAGTATTGCTTGCTCTCTTTTTGTGATCCCTGAGCCAAAAAGAAGAAGAGTATGTCCACTTGGATAGACACTTGAAACGTGTTTCAATATTCCTTCAAGGTTGTTGATTAAGAAACGTCTATAGTCATCATAGAAATTCAACAAAAGTTGGATTGAGTCTCGAAGAAGAAGGTGAACCTGTTTCTTTCCTCCCATTGTTATGCTATAGACTCTCCGATTTGGTCCCAACGGTCCTGGACTTATCTCACTGTGAATCAATGAATTCTCTTCCATGTCTACTAGCCAGCGATATAGCGTATTCAAGCGTAGGTCACCATAATCGCTTCCTAACTGACGAAATATCTCATAGCCATAACTTGGACCTTCCTCGAGAATTGATAGTATCCTGTCTTGAACACGAGATCTAGAAGCTTTTTTGAAAGACACTAGAATTCACCTCTCGTTTGGAATGGACCTACCTGTGTTTTGTATTTCGGCTTCTATTGCTGCATTCTCTCATTTTCCAGAAAGTGATTACAGCTTCCCATACATCTCTTGGAGAGTAGGAGTCACTATTTTGAACCGGACTTACTTGTTGAGAGATTCTCTTTATTGCATCATCATTGGTCTGAACCATTTCCATCACATCAAAATACATTCTCATATTTTGAGAATGTATTCTTATATAACGATATAAGAGTTACGAATAGAGAGAATATATTCAGATTTCTTGATAAAACTCTTATGGATCCTATTGGAAATACTTGGCAACCAATAATCTCGTAACTGGTGAAGAAAAATTTGACTATTAACAGAAATGAGAATGCAGGTTTTTATTAATAGTTTCAAACCTCAATTTCAATCAATCATGATTAGTCCAAATCAAATTAAATTACCTGATCTTGTTCTGGTTAATTGATTGAAATAAAGTACGGTAAGAGAGGAAGCTCAGTGTTTCTTGTTAATCCAGAGCAAATTCGAAGAGCTGCAATATCCGCAGGAATTCATCAAAATGAATTGTCTGTTCCCCCTATCCTAATAATGACCTTTTGTAGTGCGATTGTTGAGGAGATTGTCGTGAGTTGTAGAATGAAGGAGTGGTCATGGATAGGTTCTAGGTTCTCCCCTTATTCCATTTCTACACAATCATTTGTCGGAACACACAATGAGATACCTTTTGCTTTGATTGTCCCTCCGATGGGTGCATCTCCTCTGATTAGTTTATGTGAAGAGTTTATCCATTTTGGAACACGTGCAATCTTTCTTGTTTGCGCTTCTTGGAGTCTTGGTAGAAAATTTTTAGATAATGGTGAAATTCATTTACCAACAATAAGTATAGGATTTAATGGGACCTCACCTCATTATGGCAGTTCTCCGGACAGAGTATCTTGTGAACCCAGAGGGTATGCAGTTCTCAAGGAGTCTTTGGAGCAAACTTGCGCTTCTTGGAGAAGTGGTGCAGTTGGATCTTGTGAGGCTCTTTACAGAATAACTCCTGAATTGGTTGCAGACTTTAGAAGTAAGGGTTGTTTCTCCGTTGAAAATGGTGAAACAGGAGCTCTCTATTCTCTTGGTAAAGAGAAGGACATTACAGTAGGCGTTTTGTTGCAACCTTATTTGGATTTAACAGAGGGGTGGAGAGTAGAATATATGAATGACATCTACAAGAATACATGCCTTACTCAAGCACAAGTTGTTCTAAATGCTACAGAACGAATTGTTCAAGATGATAAACGACTTGGCACTTGGTTTTAGAAAACAGATATCATTTGCAGTAATTCATAATCGTAGTAGCTAAGATTTTTGTGGTCTGTATCAAAGAATCAAAGTCAACATATTCAACAGGTGCGTGACCTCCTTCTCCGGATGGCCCAAATAAGATTGATGGAATTCCTGCAGCGGAAAGCAGCGCAGCATCAGTCCACCATAGAGCACCAATAAGTTTTGGCTTCACTCCTCTGACTTCCAAGCATGAGTGGATGATTTCCTTAACTATCGGTGAGTTCTGCTCTGTATCCAAACCAGGTCTATAGAAGAAGACTTCTGAGGTTGCTAGGAAATCAGGATCCATACTATTAATATCGTACAGAAGATTATCAAGCTCTAATTTTATCTCTTCCAGTTGTTCATGAGGTAGTGTACGTCTCTCAAGCTGTATCTCACATTTTGATGGATAGGTACTGAGCTCAGTACCCCCATTTATCAGAGAAGCATGAATTGATGGTCTACCCAAAAGGGAATGTTGAACCAATTGTGCAAAACCGGACTCCATATTTTCAAGTCCCACAAGGACCTTTCCAGCTTTGACAATAGCATCAATGCCATACTCATATAGACTTCCGTGCACAGGTACTCCTTCAATACAGATACGTGCCCATGCGAAACCTCGGTGGGCTGTTACAACTTGAAGTTCTGTAGGTTCGGTCACAATAGCCGCATCAGCTGTATACTTCTTGATAAGTTCCTCAGTTCCTCTACTAGCATATTCCTCATCTGCTACAAAAGCTAGAATCAGATCTCCCCTCATTTTTTGTTTGGAGCTAGCAAATACCTCTCCTGCCGCTACCATAGCTGCCAAACCACCTTTCATATCATAGGAACCTCTTCCGTACACCTTCCCATCTTTTAATGTGGGTTTCAAAGCATCGATCTTCATATCTGATGTACCCACAGTATCTGTATGACCATTCAGCATCAGAGTCTTCCCCGATCCAGTTCCGTGAAGAACTCCGATGACATTCATTCTCTTTTTGTCTATCATTTGATAGTCGATGGTGAATCCCCTTTTCTCAAGGTGTGCACCAATAAAATTCGCAATTTCTTCCTCTCCACCTCCTTCACTAGCAAGTGATGGATTAATAGATTCTATTGCTACTAGTTTTTTCAAAAAAGAGAGTAGAAACGAATTATTAATTGATATATTTCTCATTCTTCTTGCCAACGTATCAAGGCGTCTAGTTACTGAAATATGTCATCATCTACGCCATGCAACTAAATGAATCTATTATACATTCATGACTGGAATTCCATCTAACTTCAATATGTCTTGCATTCTAAACCTCTTCGGAATTTGATATCATTAATATCCAATTGTCAATACTTAATCGGTCTAAGTCTTTGTACCTTCTTCTTTTGCTTTCTTGAAATAATCTAAGGCATACTAAAATTGAGTCTTAGGATCTTCTCCATTCACTCTGCGACGACATCCACCTTGTTGGAAAATATAAGCAATCATTACTGACTCCACTCCTCTCCTGATTAGAGTCCCTGCAAACTTCTCATAGGACTCACATGATGGTACGTTTTCAGAGAGTGAATCACTAGTTTCACCTTCAAATTTTCGTAGTCGTAGTACCAATCTACATGTTCACAGAACAGACTCGCAACCAGTTGAGAGTTTCATGATGAAATATCTTCTTTGTTAGTTCAATATTTTTCTTGGATTGATTTCTTCCTTCTTAGAAGATTCAGGAATTCATTGCATTTGATATAGACTACAAATGAACTGAGAAGGCATCCTTCCTATTTCGTTCTCCGAACAACCAATCGCGAGAACGTGATATTTCGTCCTCTATCATCCTCAGCAATTTTTTCTGGATATCCAATAATTCGTTCCCATTCAAGATACGTCTGATACCCTTCATTATCAGGGAAATTGTCTGCGACTTCGACTTCAACCTGTTCTGTCTTTAACCAGTGCCTCTTCCACCATTTCGCTGAGTGCCAAGTATAGAGCATGCATGATGACCAGTACTTCTTCAAGTGGTCTGGGATATCTCCTGGTGGTGCCTTCTCAAATTCCTCATAGAATCCTGGAACCACGCTTCCTATTTGTCCTCCGACCTTGACTCGGGGGATGAGATGATGCTTCAGATAGATATCATCAGAAGCAAAGAAAAAGAGCGAATTGACACAGATGATAGCATCAAAGAAATCTCTTGGGAACGGTAGTTCTCGAGCATCTGCTCTAAGCGGGAAAATGCGCGACTCAAGATTGAATTCCTTGATGCGTTCCCAGTTCTCACTCTGACTTACCATACTATCTACTGCCCAAACCTCAACATCGAATTCCTTTGCAAGAAAAATCGCGCCTCCTGCTTTACCACAACCGAGGTCCAAGACCCTCATTTCTGATTCGAGATTCATTTTCTCGCATAAACGCTCAAGAAGCCAAAAAGTGGGACAC
>SDNZ01000151.1 GCA_004524565.1 Candidatus Thorarchaeota archaeon | reverse complement strand
TATGCCTTGGCTGTTCCAATGGATTATAGTTTACACAATGTCTTTGCATTAACTATTGGAGTTCTGGCAAGTATTTTTCTCTGGAGTGAAGTATACAGGATTCAATCAGGCATAGTATAATTCTCAATACACCCCTCTCCTATGGATCTGATACATCTGAGATGCTATTCTCCGACTTACACTCAACGTTTCTTATAGAAGACACTCTCTCCAATTTTTTCCTTCGATATGTTCCCAGCTTCAACAAGTTGGTCAAGAGTTCTTAGTGCTAGTGCTGGAAGAATTCCAAGAGATTGTGACACATCAATTACTCGGCACGGTCTCCGTTTCAATAGGGTCAAAGTGTCATCTATCAAATCTGAATGAACTTTCCAGCGTACATTTCCCCCTCGTGCGTCATGCAATCCATAGATCCAAAGTTTCTTGGAATCAATAACACTCTCAAGCTCTTTGCCAAAATCTATCAAAACAGATTTTGAAACAGCACGAATTGTAGAAACAGAACCAGGTCTCCACGGGGTGTATATCTGGACCAAATCAGGATTGATATCAATAATTCCTTCCACGCGACACTTCCTTGGTTTTCCTTTGATGTTACTCAGACCTCTCTCTCCCTCAAGTAGCATCACTTCCAATGCAATAACACCATTAGTTTCCTTTCGCAACTGTTTGATACCTTCATGAATCTCCTTGAGTCCAAAGGTTTGCTTTGCAGGATGGTTTATTCTTTTGAACGTGTCTTCGTCGCCAGAATCATATTTTGCAGTTATTATATCAAATCCGGATACTGCTTTTCGTACATCATGTCTTGGAAATAATGATGCATTATTCAGTAAAACTATTGGAATACTGCGACTCTACTCTTTATTTCAAACAGGATTTTGTCAATATCTAAATTGAGTGTTGGCTCTCCAGTTCCTGAGAATGTAATCACGTCAATTGTTTCGATATCTAATCTCTCGATAGTGAGTGATACTTCGTTGACAATATCATTAGTTGGGGGAAGTGAGTCTATAATGGATTCCGGTGAGGTGACGTGTTCCTTTGTGAATCCAAGTTGACAATAGACACAATTGTATGTACATTTCTTTGGAGGAGATGTTACATCAACTCCAAAGGAACGTCCATACCGCCATGAAGGAACTGGACCATATGTATACATCTTCGCACCTTCTTCGTTTCAATCCATATATATTGAATCAATATTCATTTCGAAATTATAAAATTACGAGGTATAACTATTGGTGTATGGTTCACGTGTTACCTACACTGGTCACATACTTAGAGATCGTAACCGAGAATTTATACTCGGTTTTGTATACATAATATATGTTGGATGGTTTTGCATTCAACAAGTTAGAAGTGTGATATAATGAGATATGGACGTGGAGGTGGCCGCGGTAGCGGTCGCGGATACGGACAATGGCCGGGAAATGGGCCATTTCGTCACTTGCCACCATGGGAACGACCAGGTTGGCTATATGGACGAGGTTCTTGTTGGAGTATGAGTTACTGGTCAGGAACAAACCCACCAACAATACCACAAGTTAGCACTGCAACGAATGCTCAGTCATTGCAAAATCAAAAGGACATGCTAGTGCAACAACTTCAATCGTTGCAAGCTGCTATTGATCAAATTGAAACTCGACTCAAGGAGTTAGAGAAACAATAAGTAAAGGACTAATCTCTTAGGAGGATACCAACTGCACAAGAAAATTATCTTTCCTGTTGAATTTGAGAATCCGGATATCATATCGTAACTATTAAACACGGAGGACAATCTTCAAGAAAATCAGAAGATGATTTACTGATGCAAACAATCCTTCTTTCACTTCTAATCTTCCCGTTTACTATTGGATTGGCTTCAGGAATTGGGAGTGGTTTCTTTGGAATCGGAGGTGGATCTATCAGGATTCCACTACTCAATCTGATTGGATATCCATTGATAGTTGCCTTTGGAATTAATATGTTCACAATTCCAGTTTCCTGTTCAATTGGCGCATATACTCAAAGGGAAAATGTGGATGTCAGAATTGGTAAGTACATGATTGCAGGGGGTGTAATTGGAACCATAATTGGAACTGTAATCGCATTTTTACTCTCTGCATCAGCCCTAGTCTTGGCACTCCTTTTCATCATGGCATCAATACTTAGTGTGATTGGAATGAATCTGAAATATATCACTCCAAATCTGTCACAAAAGTTGTCACCCTCACCACAAGCAATTGCAGGGGGTGCTCTAGCTGTAAATATCATAGGTGGAATGAAAGGAGGTAGTGGAGGTTCTCTTTTTAGTCCACTCCTAAAATCCTTCAATGTAGAGATTCACAGAGCAATAGCCACATCTCTTTTTGCGGTGATATTTACTTCATTAATTGGAGTTATCCTTTATTGGAGTAATGGACAACTCTTGATAGTAGAAGGACTTGCTGTTCTTGCAGGTTCGATTATTGGAACAAGGATAGGAAGTAAGATATCCATGAAAGCAAAATCCAAGTCATTAGAAATTGGACTCTCTCTAGTAGTAATTGTTCTTGCTTTCATTACTCTTCTGAAAGCCCTAATCGTCTAGCAATTTGAATCTCAGTTTCTCTTCCGTATCTTAAAGAATATATCAGAGCCGACCTGTTCCTTACTCAGCTCACCATTCATTTGCAGTTCATCTAGTGTTCTTAATGCAAGAGCTGTTATTATTCCAAGAGAGAGAGAAACATCAATAGCTCGACATGGTCTGCGTTTCAATAGAGTTAGTGTTTCCTCAACGAGATTGGTATGTGTTTTCCAGACAACCTGTTTTCCACGGGCATCATGTATTCCGTAAATCCAGAGTTTATCAGAATCCATACTCTCTTCTAGCTCGTGACCAAAATCGTGCAATTCTGAAGATGAAACTGGTTTAATCGATGATATTGGACTTGGGCGCCAAGGCGTGTAAATCTGAACTAAATCAGGGTTCAAATCGAGAATACCATCAATGAGAGATTTCCTTGGTTTCCCATCAACATTACTTAGGTCATGAGAACCTCTGAGTAACATCACTTCCAAGGCGAGCAATCCTTTTGCATCACGTTTGAGTTCCTTAATCCCCTCGTGAATTTCTTGTAGAGAGAAAGTCCCCTTAGCAGGATGATTTATTCGTTTGAAGGTTTCTTCATCTCCAGCATCATACTTAGCAGTTATAATATCAAAGTTCGAAACAGCAGAACGCACATCAGATCTTGGAAACAAAGAGGCATTCGTAAGCAGAACAATGGGTATATTTTCAACCTCATTCCTGATTCGTGATACTATCTGTCCAATCTGTAAATTGAGAGTGGGTTCACCAGTACCAGAGAAAGTCAAGACATCCACACTCTTTTCATCGATCCTCTTCAAGGTAGAGACTACTTCATCTACAATGGAGTTCACTGGGGGTAGTGAATTTTGGATATCTTCTGGAGAGGTTACATGATTCTTTGTCACACCTAGTTGACAATATACACAGTTGTAAGTACACTTCTTTGGAGGTGTCGTTACGTCAATTCCCAAAGACCTTCCATAGCGCCAAGATGATACTGGACCATAGGTATACATTGCTACGCCTTCTCAAATTTTGAATGTTGAGCAGTATTCACCCAATGTTAGCACGATAAGGTGTATAATCATTGGGATAGCTCACATGAACATCACTTTGCAGTACTTCGTGCAACAATTGTCAGGATGAGACCCATAGCCCATGGTGTGGTTGTGATCAAAAAGCTAAGAACCAACAGAGCTGCCCATCCGCCAACCAAACCAATCCAGAGGATGACTAGTATTAGACTGATCAATCCAAATCCTGCGGCTATTGCAATGATGAATTTACCTAGGCGAACAAAAGATGTTGTGAGTAAAAGTCCACCTATGATAATTGCAGCTCCACCAGACCATGCAATAAGAAATAGAATGAACATGATGACATTGATGATTAAAAGGTAGGGAGCTAATGCGGGTATTCCTGAAAGAAACAGCCACAGAAAATAAATAGTATTCACTCCACCATTGAATTGAGACACAAGAAGTAAAATTCCACCAATTAAACAGAGTGCAAATGGAGTTTGATTCTTCACTACTTTCCCTCAAGTTTCACATATAATTGACTCTTATTGACTTTTTGGAAACAATGGACTCATTGCTCCAAGGTGTATTCAGATAATATGTTCAGAACTACGCAAACATGGTGTAGAAGTCATGAGGAAAATCCTCGAGTATATCGAACACATTCTTGGGGGACCCGCAAGGGTCCTCATGAAAATGGTCGAAATAATCCCTAACGAGAGAATTCAGTTCAAGCCATATGACGGAGCAATGTCAGCTGCAGAATTGGTCTGTCACATTCTCTCTGTTATGCAAATTCATATTCATGCAATCTCAGAAGGTTATGGAATAGAAGAACATGCTCAAAGAATCTCAGTTGATCCGGTGAATATCAATACGACTGGCAAACTCATTGAACATTTGAACAAGGTTCTTCGTTTAATAAGGGATAAACTAGCGGGTATAACTCCCGAGGTTCTTGAAAGAGAAATTGTGTACAAACAGTGGAATGATTATAAGATTCAAGGGTGGATTGCACTTACATATATCATTGAGGAATTCTTCCATCACCGAGGTCAGCTATCAGTCTATCTCAGACTAATGGATCTAAAACCACCATTCTTGTACACATACTAGTTGGGGGAAGTGGATAGAAGTATTAGTGATAGATGTTTTATTTTCGAAAGCATACAATTTTGCAAAGTTCAATGTCCAAAATCGTCACTAATTACGAAATAGATTGCGCCTTATCGTTCAAGATAATGAATTCCAAGTCTTTATCTATTCGTTTGCTTGTAAAATTTGAGAAGGTTAGGAGAATCATGACGGTGTATTTAGTCCTGAAACAAGTCCCTGATGTTCCTATTGAAGCTGACATGATTACCCCTACTGCTTTCGCAGGGAAAACGCTTGAGCAGATAGGGAAACTTGAGGTAATGCAGGGAAGTCACTCTTGCGAATTACGAGATTTCTTTGAGATAAAAGGAGAACCTACGGATACTGTGGATAATACCGAGATTGTCTTGAACGGAGATCTCCGAAAAGTGAAATTAATTGGCAAAGGGATGAACGGGGGCAGAATCAAGATTGAAGGAGATGTAGGAATGCATCTCGGTGCTGAAATGATTGCTGGAAGAATCACTGTAACAGGTTCTGTCGATGCATGGGCGGGTGCAGAGATGAGTGGTGGCAATATCCAGATAGAAGGAAATGCTGGCGATTATCTCTGTGCTGGATACCGTGGTACCCCTGATGGAATGAGTGGTGGCAGAGTATTTGTCGCGGGGAATGTAGGAAAGGAAATGGCTCTTCACATGCGTAAAGGATTCATTGCTGTAAAAGGTGATATTGCGGAAATGGCCGCTGTAAGAATGAGAGGTGGTTCCATTATGGTGTGTGGTGAGCTAGGTCCGAGAGCTTGTATTGAGGCATCAAAAGGAATGGTCATTGCTCTTGGCAAAGTTAATTCATTACCTCCAACATTCAAGTACAGTGGGACCTCAGAGCGAGAATTTACTGGTTACTACATTCGATATCTGAAATCTCGTAGACCTGATTTCATTGGATCTGATATCCCATTCTCTGAGAAGTGGGTGAAGTATGTAGGTGACTTTGCGGAGGTTGAGTCAAAAACGGAGATATACACCAGATTGAATCTGAATCCGCATTTGGAGAGTTGATTAGTATGAATCTGAATAAGGGAGCACTCAAGATTTTTGAAGAAATTGTTGAACGTAGTAAAGAATTGGAATGCGCTGTTTCGAAACAATCCAATGGGACAACGATACTCGATACGGGTATTGAAGTACCTGGTTCAAACGAAGCAGGAAGACTGGTCAGTGAGATTTGTCTTGGCGGAGCTGGAGAGGTTTCATTAACCAAGATGAAAATTGGCGATATCACTTTACCTGCTGTTTCAGTTAAGGTAGATAATGTAACAGAAGCCTGCCTATGTTCGCAATATGCAGGATGGACAGTTCAGGTTGACAAGTATTTTGCGATGGCTTCAGGCCCTGCCAGAGCTCTATCTAGAGTTGAGAAGTTATACAAAGAATTAGGTTATACTGAAGAGTCAGATGTTGCAGTTGTTGTTTTAGAAACTCGCGAGTTTCCACCAGAAGAAGTCACAAAATACATTGCGGATAAGTGCGGAGTTTCAACCTCAGGATTGTATGTCGTTGTTGCACCAACTGCGTGCTTGGTTGGTTCAGTTCAAATCTCAGCAAGAATTGTTGAAGTTGGTGTACACAAGCTCCATGAATTAAAGTTTGATCCGTGGAAAATAAAGAAAGGCGAGGGTGTCGCCCCTGTTGCTCCTATAGCGAAGAATGATAGCAGAGCGATGGGAGTCACAAATGATTGCATTCTCTTTACAGGAAGTACATCATACGAAATTGAAGCGTCCAAAGATGATAATCTTGAAGAAGTGACTAAGAACGTACCCTCCTCGACTTCAGAGCAATATGGAACACCATTTTATGATCTGTTTAAGAGTGTAGGATTTGATTTCTACAAAGTAGATCCCCTCTTGTTCAGTCCAGCTCAAATTACGATTAAAGACATTAAGAGTGGCAAAGAGTACAAGGCTGGAAAATTGGATCCCAATCTATTGAAACAATCTCTTGGACTCTGAGTAACAATGAAGTAGGAGTGATATATATGGAAATCAATGGTGTGCTTATTGAAGACACTTTCGCTGAAGCATTCAGTATGCATATGAATAGAACAATTATCACAGCGTATGATGAAGACTGGGCTCGAACTACAGCACTTGAAACAACTGGTTTCGGTACATCTGTTATAATGACGCCCTCGGAAGCAGGTATCGAGTATGTGTTAAAACCTGAGGAGAGTCCAGATGGCCGACCAGGTGTCAGAGTGATTTTTGCCACTGGCAGTAAAGGTGGAATCCAGGAACAGCTCCTCGCTCGTTTGGGGCAGTGCGTTCTTACTAGTCCAACAGCATGTGCATATGATGATACACCAGACATAGCAGAGACATATCCAGTAGGCAAGATGATTGCTATGTTCGGAGATGGCCATCAGGTGAAGAAAGGACCTATTGATGGGCGTATATTGTGGATGTTACCTCGCATGAGTGGTACCTTTGTTATCCAAGAGAGCTTTGGTCGAACTAAAGGTGTTGCAGGAGGGAATATCATTTATTTCTGCAAGGATGTAGAAAGTGGAATGAGAAGTGGAAAGGCAGGGGTGAAGGCTATCGAAGCGGTTGAAGGAGCATATACACCCTTCCCAGGGGGTCTCGTTGGTTCGGGCTCAAAACCATCTTCTCGATACAAAGCACTTCATGCATCAACAAACGAGAGATATTGTCCTACAATGAAGGGAATCGTACCTGATTCATTCGTACCAAAGGATAGCAATTTTGTTGTTGAAATCGTAATT
>SDNZ01000019.1 GCA_004524565.1 Candidatus Thorarchaeota archaeon | reverse complement strand
AGTACATGGTATTGATCTAATCGCACCTGACAGAAATCATAGACTTCGAATGGAAGGACCAACTACTACTGGTGTGTCATTCAATCGGCTCAAAATGGGGCAGTGGTTTGTAGATATTGCTGAGAAAGCTGGCGCAGAGATTATGGCTTCAACCCGAGTCAAGAAGTTACTCTTCGACAATGGAAAAGTTACTGGACTCAGGATTTCTCAAGAAGCAGGAGCTGACAAAGATATCACTGCTAAAATAGTCGTAGATGCTACTGGTGCAACTGGAGTACTTCGGATGCAGATGCCAGAAGATTCACTAATGGAACGTCAGATTGCTCCTGAGGACAGAATGGTCGCTTGGAGAGATATCTATGAAACCCCTGACTACACATTTGAGACCCCAGACTATCTTGATATTTATTGGAACCAAGAGGAAACTCTGGGTGGATATGTATGGGTTTTTCCACAGGGTAAACACCGAGTGAATGTGGGTAATGGTCTCATGACCATTAAAGGTCACCGGAACCCAAAGGACATTCAGAACGACTTTGTGAAGAAAACTTGGATTGATTCTTGGGGCGAAATTAAGGTACTGGATAGCAGTGGAGGAGTAGCCCCCATTAGACGGCCAATCGATACCATGGTTGAAGATAACTTCATGTTAGTGGGGGATGCTGCATGTCAGGTTAATCCCATTCATGGAGGCGGCATTGGTTCTTCAATGTTGGGAGGAGCTCATGCAGGAATCGTTGCTTCTGAAGCACTGGAAAGAAACGATACTTCAATAGAATCACTTTGGGCGTACAATCCAAGATATCATAAAAGCTATGGAATGAAACAAGCAGCACTCGATGTATTCAGATGGTTCTTACTAAATATCACAAACGAAGATATTGACTTTGCATTCAAGAAACAAGTAATCAAAGCTAGTGACCTTTTGGACACCTCTATGACTGGTGAAGTCAAGTTTGGGGCTGGTGAGAAATTCAAGAGATTAGTTGCAGGATTCGGAAAGATTCCTCTCCTTCTTAGAGTTTCAAAAGTTGCAGGTTTAATGAATGATATTAGAGCTGTCTATCGTGATTATCCAGACTCACCGAAAGGACTGGAAGCTTGGAAAGAACGTTTGGTTCCAATCTATGATGCAGCAAAAACCGCATAGAGCCAATGTATAATGTTTAGAATCAGAATAAGCTTTCCTTCCTTAGTTTCCACATGAGGGAAAAGAAGTATGCATGTAATAGGAGAAGCAAAAGGAATCAAGCTTTATGCCCCGAAAGATGCATACTTTTCTTACTTCAATAGTCCATACTTTGGACATTCACATGCTGCTGCAATTGATATCTATCCCCATCAACAAGAATGGGGTTGTTCGGTAATATCTCCTGTAACGGGTAAGTTGGTTCGTATTCAGAAAACAATGATGGGGAGAAAGAAGGAATTTCCCACGGAGCAATATGATTTTGGCATAGCAATTCAACCAGAAGAGGACAACCAAGCAATAGTCAGGATTCTACATTGCAATCCTTCATTGAAAGTAGGAGATTCAGTCGTGCGTGGTGACGAAATCGGATCTGCCATCAGGTCACGCTATTTCAATTACTGGACGGGACCACATTACCACATTGAAATCATGCATATGGATTCCTTTGCCCGTTCCACACAATCGTATCCACTTGACCTACCCTTTAGATTCGAATCTAAAAAAGTCGGGCGACTACTAGCCACAGTGGAATTTCTTGTGAATAAGGTCACAGAGGATTCTATTTTAGGATATCCAAGAGGTCTCTCTCACACTACGATAGATGGTTATACAGGTCTATCTGGAATTAGTAATGGTACAGATATTGTTGGAATTCTTGACGGAGGTATCTCTCATTACAAACATGGGGGTGTTATTGGGCAAGAAGATGGAGTTGAGGGGTCAACGATTTATCTAGAGAAGAATCCAGTTGGTACGATCAAACGGTCTTTGAAGGGAGCAAGTTTCTTCCTACGAAACACTTCGGTCTCAAGTAATCTAGAAGGAATAGAACTACGAGGCCTATCTTGTTTTATCTATCCAAAACATTTCGTGAAACATGACGTATCCCGTTTATTATTAGTTCCCAGTAGGTATGGAGAATTTGTTGGATTAATTTCAGAGGGAGACGTATGCGAACTCAAAATTGATAGTCCAAACAACACCATTAAAGCAGAATGAAACTCAAGTCGGTTGATTGTCTTGGTCGAGAAAGTGCGCTTATCCATAGGGACTGCAGTTCAGTTAGGTTTAGAGAGTGGCACAAGAGACCCAGATTTCACTACTGCTTTTCTCATGACATTCCGAGAGGGAAAATGTGAGGCTAATTGTGCCTTTTGTCCTCAAGCGCGAGAGAGCTCAGCATCTTCTGACAGATTGTCAAGAATATCTTGGCCAGAATTTAACTTAAATGCAGTCTTAGAGAATTGGCTACCCCCAGGACAATTTAGAAGAATCTGCGTGCAAACTATCTGCTACCCTGAAGTCGTAAGTGATGTAATAGATATTGTTGGCAGACTTAGACAAATTTCTAAACTACCAATATCAGTCGCAATACATCCAATTTCAAAAACTAAATTTCAACAACTCAAAGATGTTGGAGTTTCTAACGTCGGGATAGCTCTAGATGCATGCACTGCAGATCTATTTGATAGGATCAAGGGTTCACAACGAGATGCTCATTATCGTTGGGAGACTCATCTCGAAGCAATTGATAATGCCCTTACAGTTTTCGGAAAAGGAAATGTTACAACTCACCTCATCGTTGGACTTGGAGAAACTGAGTTTGAAGCGGCAAAATTCATTGTGGAGATGTATCAAAAAGAGGTCAGTGTAGGTCTCTTTGCATTTACAAGTATCAAAGGGACATCTCTCGAAAATCAACCTACTCCAGAACTAGAATCTTACAGGCGGATTCAAGCAATTAGATATCTGGTTTCAAAAGGACAGTTAGATGTAGATCAAATCAAAGAACAAAGTAATGGTTTCATTACATTGAAGATAGACAAAGCATTACTGAGAGAAGCCTTATCATCAGGAGAAGCATTTCGAGTGACTGGATGCAAAGGATGTAATCGACCGTTTTATAATGAAAGACCGCGAGGACCGATGTACAACTTCCCACGAGATTTAACGCAGGAAGAAATTCAACAAGCAATAGAAGAAACAAAATTGGTGGGGTAATTGGAAGAGTTTCGTTTCATTGACTTAGAGACACATGATGCCTATATGAATATGGCAATAGATGAAGCAGTAATGCGCGCAATAAAAGAAGGTAAAGCACCACCTACACTTAGGTTCTACAGATGGAAACCATCTGCTGTGTCTATTGGTACCTTCCAAGGAATGTATGATGAGGTAGCAATTGACTACTGCAAATCCCAAGGAATTGACTACATCAGAAGAATTACGGGAGGAGGTGCAGTCTATCACGATTATGAAGGAGAGATAACATATAGCATCTTGATGCCGATGAAGCATCCTTTAGCAAAGACGGATATTATTGAATCATACAAATTAATTTGCGGGGGAATTATCGCATCTCTCAATATCCTGGGTATCAACGATGCAGAATTCAAACCAATCAACGATGTCATTGCGAGTGGTAAAAAAGTTTCAGGCAATGCTATGACTCGCCGCCATGGATGTGTATTGCAGCATGGAACAATTTTGCTGGATCTGGATGTACACGAAATGTTTACGATTTTGAAAGTACCTCAGGAGAAGATTTCTGACAAAATGATTTCAGATGTGAAAGAGAGGGTGACCTCGATTCGAGATATTCTTAACAGAAAGGTGTCTGTTGATGAACTGCTCGAATCACTTACGCAAGGATTTACGGATGCACTCAAAATCAAGTTGCTTCCAAGCAAATTAAGTGATGAAGAATTTCAAATGGCTACGAAACTTGCGAAAGAGAAGTACTCATCTGATGCGTGGAACTTCTCGAGGTGATAATTCTGAAAGAAGCAAATTACAAAGTACCAGATGGTAAACTAATCAAAGTCAAGCTGAGTGTTTCATCTGAAAAGATAGACCAAGTTCGTATCCTGGGTGATTTCTTCTTGCACCCTGAAGAAACGATTCTAACAATAGAAGAGTCTCTCATAGGAAGTGTAAAAGATGAGATTTCCATAACAGAAACAATCAAGGAAACGCTGAATGAATCCGATGCAATCCTTATTGGAGCAACTGCATCGGACTTCTCAAAAGTGATTATGATGGCTTGGGAATCTAAGTAGACTCTAGATGGATTTTATTGTTATTTTCAAGCGCTTTCGTCCTACATCCATAACATTCTCAATTTTGATGCATGTTTTTTCGCAGGTAAGTTCAAATTTCTCTGCTAATCCCAAATAGACATGTTCAAGCTCCTCAATAGGTACAGCACTTTCTGACTCTTCAGGCTTAGTGAAAATCACTTGGTCTTTTGAACCAGTCAGATTCCAAATTGTTGAAATCACTTGGCCTGCTTTCTCCTTGTCAACATTTGGACATATTGCATCAATGAAGCTTTTAGCCAAATCTTTTCCAAAAGGACTGACTGTCATTGGTCCTCCAATCCAATCCCTATCCAAGTAAAGAACTCCTTCCTGGATATTCTGAGATCTATCCAGTTTCATCCTTACATCTATAAATTCCTGAAAGCCGCCAGGCTTGTAGTGGATTACCTGATACCCGTCAGCTGCAGGTTTTCTACCACTCTCTGTGAAGTGAAAGAACGAAAAGAGTTCAGTCTTCTGAAGTTCTTCATAGGTCATCAAGAACATCGCTCCTAAGGGGTAGAATGCATTTACATCGTTACTGATTAGCCTTTCTCTATTCGGAAATCTAAGAAATGGGGTATCCTAGATTGAATAGTAGATAGTACAATTCTTGAAATTTGCAACTAAGTTCAGATGATTTGAATGTGCAGTTACGATGGCTGGTTCTGGATTGGAACAATATATTACACGAAAACTCGTAAGAAGCTACAATGGAGAGATCTATGTAAAACCCAACATCCTTCAGGAACCATCGTTATAATGTGATTATCATCCGCCTAGAGATTCCATTTATTGAGAATTGTTTGTCCGCTTTGTTTGGATATATTGTACCACGGTTACACTAAACACCAAGATAGCAATACCAATCCAATCAAGATACTCTGGAAATTCACCAAGAAAGATAATGGACAGAATGACAATCTGTGGCATCATTGTTGAGTTAATTAAAGTCATATCAATAGCTCTGAGTACTCTCTGAGAACGACTCCATAGCGTGAATGCTAAGGCTGTATTAACAAACGCGAGCCAAAGGATATTGAGCCAAGATACTGGAGACAATGGAGTAAGTGGTTCTATCATTAGACTAAATGCTAGTAAGAAAACGGATCCGACTGACATCATTATTCCTGTGATGATAAGTGGAGAAGTATCTCGTCGTCTGTTAACAGCACGACCAACAATAGAAGACATCGCGTTTGCAAATAGACTGACAAATGCAATCACAAGGCCTAATATTGATACTCCAGCAAAATCAAGAGGAAAGAAATACAAAATGACACCAATAATTCCAAAGATTACTAGACCAAATTCCAATCTACTAGGCTTCTCTCCAATCCAAGGTATGGCAAGAAGCAGTACAAGAAGAGGTGTCATATTGAGTATTAGTGAGAATGTAATCGCTGGTAGATACAAGAGACCTAGAAATTGCGTACCCTGAGTTATGGCAATATAGATAATTCCATAGAAGACTAACGCTGACCACCATCGCTTTGAGCGATTCCTGAGTTCACTACGCATCTCTTTTTGACCTACGATAAGAATAACGAGAATCAATGACCCAAATGCATAACGCAAGGCGGCATAGGTAATTGGTGGAATCTCTCCTAGTCCGAACTTGATTATAATGAAGGATGATGACCAGAGAGTGGTTACAAACAGCGCTTGGATTATTGCGATGATCCGTGTGCGGCGCGAATCTTGTTGTACAGGAGAATCAAGAGTTGCCATTCTTCTTTTCCTCATGTATACGTGGCATTCATATAGCAATAGTCCGATTGCCGTCATACGATGGGTGCTTAAGAATGATTGAGACGGTTTTAAAGATATCATCAGAGAATTACTATTCCTGTGAACTCACACGTTCAATTCTGGTTCGAGTTTCACTGATTACAATCAATGGACCCGAGGGTTTTGGTATCATTGAAACACTTGATGGCACTGAAACACCTCTCAAGAAATACGTCAAGTCCATGAAACAGTCACCGAGTATTAGTGAATTTGAGGTCACTCACAAGACCGAAGAATTATACTGGACTCGAGCGGTGCATACGATTGAGGGTGAGTCTATTCACAATACAGTTCTACAAAACGGTTGCATGACAAGATTACCGATAATCATCACTGGAGGTAGTCAGTTTCATACAATTCTAGCGCCTTCTCAAAAACACTTCTCGCAGATGTATAGTAGTCTGAAAGAACGATTTACCTCGGTGAAGATAGAGCGAGTGAGAAGATACGCAAGTGGCATGGCATCACCCATTCTCACTCGCAAACAATCTGATGCTATTGCAATAGCATTCTCAAACGGCTACTATGAGATTCCCAGAAAAACAAAAATTCAAAAGATAGCAAAAGATCTAGGGATAAAGCGAGTTGCAATGCAAGAACGACTCAGAAGAGCGGAGAGAGCAATAATAAAGGACTATATACATAGGCATAATCTCTGAATATCCTGAGTAAATTGTAGGCAACAGTGAAATACTAATTTATTTACAGAAAGTTGATTGTCATGTCAAACCCAGAATACTTACAGGATAAGAAAGTGCAGAAAATCGATTCTGATATTCGAAATTTTGAAACCCAATTGCAGAAAGCCAAGATGGAGCTGGATGGATTGGATTCTCGAATGGATGCAGAGATTCAGAAATACAAATCCGCAGTTGATGCTAAGAGAGAGTCAGTCGAAGCACTCAGGAAACGACTCCGTGCCGCTGAAGAAGATTGGAAGTTTGCTGATAAAGATTATAGAGGTCAAGCGAAGAAGAAAGGGAAGAGATTATCCGGTCTAAAAGGTGACATTGACAGACTTCAGAAGAGAATCAAAGATGCTCAAAAAGCTAAACAAAAACGGTTTGAAGAGCTTGACAAAGAGAAAGAGAAACTGGTCGATAAAGCAAAACGTGACAAAGCAAGAGAAATGGAAAAGAAGAAAGCTGAAGAAGTAGGTCGCGTAGAAGAAGAGAAACGTCGCGAGCTAGGAATGAAGTAGTAGAAAAATAGCTATGGAGGGGTAAGAATTGAACTCGTACTTCATTATAGTATTATTAGGTGCAATCCTCTTCTTTGTCGTCTGGTTCTTAGGATGGCTTTTAGAAAGGCTTTCACAAGTGTTACTTAGAACTACCCATGAACCCGGCTCACGATCATGGTATATGCTGGTTGGCCCTGGAGTAGCACTTCACGAATCCTCACATGCTCTGGGTTGTGTAGTAACACGGACAGAGATTGTAGAATTCAAGCCAATCAATATTGAAGTTCAAGAAGATCAAATCGTTCTTGGATATGTTAGATATAGAAAGCCAAAAAGCAATCTAAAGAATGCAGTTATCAATTTAGCACCTGTGGGAGTTTCACTCATACTTCTGATAGCTTTCGCATTTGGTGCTACCTTCCTTGTACCAGATAGACCAGGATTGGGTGGAAGTGCATTAACACTACTCCAGAACCTAATTGGAGTGAAGAGCAATCCCGCTTTACTCTCGGATATCATGTATCCCGTGAATGAAATAGGCTCCTTCGTCTACCTCTTTCTATATACATTTTCAGAGCTAACGGTCATTAATCCCATTTTCTGGATTGTAGCATTCCTTGCTATGACAATAATGTTCTCAAATGCACCATCAGATATGGATATTCGAAATGCATCTACAGGACTCAAAATAATCATTGTGTTCAACATCATCTGGCTTGTTGTGGCGTATTTATTTCCCCAAGCAGGATGGATCTTATTTGGACTCTATGAAGTTCTAGCAGTGCTGTTCTCGCTTTCTCTTGCATTCGCAGCAGTTGGATACGGATTCTTCATCCTCGTAGCAGCGATGTCTAAGTTAAAGTCGCCACTCCAAATTATCCCTATTTTATCATGTATTGGAACAGGGATTGGATTATGGTATTTCGTAGAGCAAGGTGTTTATACTTTTACGCCAGCATTCCAGACAATTATAGCAGTAGTAGTATTTACTGTTGTTACACTCCTAATGTTATTGATTCGACCACTAAGAGCTAATACGTAATACCCAGTGTCATATTTGCACTACATGAGTGATACTTAGGTAAAGAGTATGGCAAAGATAGAGGTAGTAAGGAGACCTTCTTTGATAACACCAAGGCATCTTCTTCGGTACATCTTCTTCACTGAAATGCAAGTTGATCAAGCATCAAAGATACTCAATACCCTCATGAAAAAGAAAGGCAGGATTGAAGATTCTCAATGGAATTCCTTCGTACTAACTAGTAGAGGCCTTTATGTAAAGGTAATGAGGAAACTTCGAGACATAGGACTTGTTGAAAAAGCTGAAGGAGAGTTTTTCCTCAGTGATAATTTTTCTCAGTCATTGAATAAACTAGCAGAATCTTGGATAAATATAGTTCAGGCATATAAAAATGGGGATAAGTCAATAAAATTCTAGTAACTCGTATACTATGACACTTCGCCTTCTTTGATATTCATTTCTTTGAGTGTTGAAATTACCTTTGCTCCTTTAATCTTCAACACACCGACTTTTTCCAAATCACGTGCCCAGCGTGTCGCCTGACCTTCAGGAACCCCAAGTGATTTTCCGAGCTCCTTTAAGGTAATAGAACCTACCTCATCAACCAGGAGTAATACTTTGGTATTATTTTCCATGCCAAGAACCTGAATATAACGTTGAGTACGCTCATTTGAAAGGTCTCTCTGCTCAAGAGCCATATCTCGCTCTTTCTCCATCAGATGAGTAGCTTTTTCAAAAGCTTGTTTCTGCTGTTCGAGAATTGGGATTTCTTCCTTGGTGACCTTGAGTTCTTTTTCCAGTGAATGTATCTTTTCATCCAAACTCTTAATTTCTGCAATTCTGTCTTGAAGACCAGCAAGTTCACCAAGCCGTTCAGCAGCCTCTTTTTCTGCACTTAGTTTGTCAGCTTCAGTATCTTTGATTGTCAATTCCAGTTTCTTGATTCGTGCCTGCAAAGCATCTGCGTCTTTTCTCTTATCTTCAAGCGTACTCTCGAGAAGGCTGATTTTTGCTTCTAATGCATTAATCTCAGCTTCAGTCTTTTCGGAACGAGGCTTTGCTAAGGCTGCTTCAGATTTGAACACGTCAACTTGGCTTTTTAGTTCCCCAACTTGTATCCTCAAATCTTCTACTTCTTCTCTAGCTTCTTGAGCATCTTTTGTTCGAGCATCGACCATTGCATCCTTGATTAAAACATCATCCCGGAAAGTGCTGACCTGTACTTCGAGATCAGCAATACGCCGTTCATATTCTTCCCTAGTAACTGCAGTACTTCTATCCTCTATGACTTTACCTTGCAATTTACGAACTTCAAGATCGAGCTTCGTAAGTTCTGATTGTTTTTCAGCGAGTTCGAGTCGCTGTGCAGCAGTTTCCTCCTCCAGGCTTTTCATGAATGACCGTACTACATCTTGTTGTTCAACAATTGTGCTTCGCAAATCGACTTCTGATTCTCTCACACGAAGTGCAAATTCCTTGAATCTTTCTTGTGTCTGTTCCACAATTTTATCGACAAGGTCCTTTTCGAGTGCTGCAAACTCATTATCAACTATATCAACAAAAGTTGTTTCAATGAACTCTTTAAAGAACTTCATTCTAAGACGTTCAACCATCTCAGAAGATATTCTTGATTTCAATTCAACAACTTTACCTCTAAAAGTTAGAAGTTGCGCTGCAAAGACTCCAACTACTCCACGTTGAAGGGATGAAATATCAGCTCGAAGGGTCTCTAATTTGCGCAGAAGTGCATCAAAACCTGCAACAGCATCGTCTCCTTCTGGTCTATCTACAGGGGCAGTAGTTTCTAGACTATCAACAAACTCCATTGCTAGTGCTGCAGCTGTGACAAGATCCTCGCCATCTTCTACTGGCATCACTACTTCACCTGACTCGTCAACACCTTCAGCGAGTCGCTCAAGTTCTGCATCAGTGAGTGATGCACCTCTCAGTGCAGCATCCATAGCAGCTTTTTCTTTGTCGCTAAGTTTCTTGTCATGAGACATGTCAGCATTCCCCTATAACCTGTCAGCACTATACGTTGCAGGCACACTATAAAGCTTTGCCGATAAATCTAACGCGCAGGTATTCAATCTTGTGAAATGGTAAGAATCATTGTTTTTCCTTTTTATGATATCTCTTTTAGATAGTCAGAAATATAACCGATATTGTATTTTAGGATTTAAAACCTAATTGAGAGGTCGCTATTATTGGTTCATGTTTATCGTGGGTATATTGTTCTTTCATTATTCCTTGTAGTGGATTGCATTCTTATATGGTGGGTTAATTTTGGTACAAGACCTACCAGTTTTGTCACTGCTCCTGTCTCAACAGGAGATCAAATCCTTATTACCTATGCTTTAGTTGGGGCTGCAGTTATTGTGATATTGGCAACTATCTTTTACAAGGTAAAACCTGTACCAGCTAACTTACGGCGTTAGAGAAGAGTAAGAAAGTATAGTGTCCTAGTTTACTCATCTCATCCAATCGGACCTTCTTCTCCAGAGAAGTCTGCTCTCCGGTGGATATAGTGATATCTAAACCTTCCAAAAAGGTGAACCCAATTTGCTCTAACACAGAGATGTTGTCAATCTTATACTGTAGACAGGGCATTGTAACAATGAGCAAGCCATTTGATCGAATTAATTTCCGAATCTTATGCAGACCCTTTTCTGCGTCACTGTACTCCGTGTAATATTCATACATGTAACCAATTACATCATTGTTGAGAATTCCTATATCAAAACACTCAGGTGGAAATTTTTTTTCGCCAATAAGAAAATCATCAAGCCAATTTGCGATCTCAGGATTATTGTTGATATAGTCTAAATTCTCAGATTGCATATTTGCACTTGTATCCAGAGTTTCCAACGCTGCTTGGACGACACGAACCTGAGAAAGAGAGCCTTCTTCTCCAAGTTTGTCATAGAGACTGTCCAATCGTAATGCATGAATGTCTATACAATAAACTACTATTTTTCTCAAAACAGATGAAGGCTTGACCAATTTTGGTAATTCTCTGGTGAAAAATGTGGGAACTCGATCATATTCACCAGATGCAAAATCTGCAACAAGTAAATCATCTTGTGAAGTAAACAGAGACCTCCCTATGAATTCGTTGAAACAATTACTTTCAGTAATCCAAGAAATTGGATATACATTTCTAAGATCCTTGTCTTCCATCATGACTCAAATGAAGAACCGCACCTAATGCTATTTGGATTGTGGTCTCACGGGTATTTGATTTCGAACACTTTTGCTTCTTCATCTCCAGTTCTAACATAGTGTTCCTCGTTTGCTTCGAGAATTACAAAGTCACCAGATTTGAGTTGTAGAGTATCTGTCTGATTGGTAATTTCTAGAGGTCCTTTAATCACATAGATAATCTGTCTTTCAGGATGCTTATGAATTCGTGTAGGCACATCACTATTATTTCTAATGACACGAACACCAGCTTGAATTTCTTCATCAATAATATCATAGGCATCAACTAACCCGATTTTCCCCTTGATAATTTTCGGGGTGATTTCAGATTCATGTATTTTTTTCATAATAGAAACTTCCTTGTAAATTAAAAAAACGAAAGCTCTTATCAGGTCTACTGATGATACAATCGTTATGACCACCCCTTCTTCTTTACTTCATGGAAAGAATGTAGGAGTTATTGGGTTCAATGCAAGACCTATTGCAGCATCTTTGAAAAAGGAAGGAGCTCGAACTTATGTTTCAGATTATTGGGGAGACCTCGATCTTCCAGATGTTTCAGACGAGTGTATCACAGTGCTTACTCCCGTCATGGGAATGAGACAACGCCAGCCTCTCGATTTGCCAGTATACCAATCACTTATCGATAACTTTCTTTTTCTTACTGAGAAAGTAGAATTAGATTACGTGATAATTGGAAGTGGTTTTGATGACCATATCGAAGCATTACAACCGATTTATGACAGTGGTTTACTGATTGGCTCACACACTTCTCATTTTAAAAAGGCTAGAGACCTTTCTATTGTTACTTCTATGGTATCTGAAGAACAATGCAAGATACCTCAACGTCAGGAGTTTCATTCTTTCCAAGAATTGGTAGAAAAATCAACAGAAATTAGTTACCCCTATCTGATACGTCCACTTTATTCAGGAGGAGGAAGCGGTATTAGGTTCATTAGACATCAGAAGGACTTGCTAAGATTGGTAAAGGCAAGACAGGAAGAGAATGAAGAAACAGCTCAGGTAGTTCAGGAATATATCAGAGGGCAAGATTTCAGTTGTAGTGTGCTTTCAACAGGAAATGATGCTCTAGCAGTTTCTGTTCAAGCACAACTCATTGGTTCACCAGCTGCAGGGAGAAATTGTGATTTCGCCTACTGTGGTAACTTCATTCCTTCTGGGTTAGATTCACAAACTGAACAGAAAATTATGGAGATATCAGAGCATCTTTCCGTTCAACTTGGTCTACAAGGTTCCATTGGTTTAGATTTTGTTGTTGATGAGTTAAGCACAATCTGGTTAATGGAAATCAATCCACGTATTCAGGGAACTTTGGAAATGTTGGAAATAGCAGGAAACATCTCAATTACTGAACAGCATGTTAGGGCAGTGCATCAAGACCTAATCGAGGAAATCCCCATTTTTCATCCGACTGTGAAGATGATAGTATACTCAAGAAGAAATGGGAAAGTTCCAGATTTATCATTATTTTCCAATACCTTTGATAGATCTCCTACTGGTGTTTTTGTGAATAGAAGAGATCCAATATGCACTGTCATCAATCAAGGAACTAATATTCAAGAATGTTATCATACCACATGTAGCATAGCAAATTCAATTCAACGTGAGGTCCGACCCGTATATCCCCAAAGTTAATGAGTATAGATGTACATGTAGCCATAACTAGAGGTGAGGTTGTGCGTAACTGTGAAAAATGTGGGAAGGCCAATCAGCCGACTCGAAAATTCTGTATACGGTGCGGTGCATCGTTAATCAAGAAAGAAAAACCTGCGGCAGCTCCAGTGCAACCGCCAAAGCCAGAAGTTCCTGTAACTCATGTCCCTGTAGCACCACAAGCTCCTCCAGTCAGTCGAACAACCAATGATCAATGGGTCAAACCCAGCGAGGTCTCTCGAGATCGAGTTAGAGCAGCAGGTGGTGGAAAACAGAAATCTGAACTGGAAAAAGCTCGTGAAGCTTTCGCCAAAGCGGAAACAGTTGGTATCGAGGAAGCAGATGGCTCTGGAGTTATTGAAACAAGAATGCTCCGTGCTAGTGAAGTTAGAGAATTGCTTGAAGGACCTGGAATGATGCCAGGTGAAGATATTCCACCTCCAACAATGATGGAGGGTAGCGAACCATTACCTCCAGAAGCGGCAGAAATGATGAGACCAGCTATGCCATCTTCTTCACAAATTGAAGAGAGTATTTTAGGGTCTAGGTCTGCCTACGTAGAGCATGCTCCTGCACCAACACCCAAACCAACACCTATTCCAACTTCAACACCAGAACCTGCACAACCAACTGGATTTGATTCAACTCCTGTACCCGCAGAATTCGCCTCTTCTAAATATGAGAGCGATGCAGATACTATACCTCCTGGAACTGAAGAAGAAGAAGTATCTACAGGATTCGCACCTCATACACCACCTGTAACTCAAGCACAAACATCATCAGCTACAGAGGATGATATTGATCTTGTAATTGCATGTCCAGATTGTGGCAAGACAATCAATGTAGACATGTTTGAATATCCGAGAGAGGTCTATAGCGCAATGGGCGCAGCTCGATTAAAACAGGCTCGCTTTTTCATTGTCCAAGGAAAAGGGCATGATGCATTACGGATAATTAGAATGGCTCATGCACTGTATACTAAAGCAGGTGACAATAAAGGACTAAGTGAAGTAAAGAAGATTATCGAGACCCTTGCTAAGAAACCCTAAGCTTTCAACCATAGGTCCATGAACTTGTCACGCTCATTGTTGAAAGAGAGTGGGTCCGAGCTCAGCATCAAGAAACGACTATCATAATTTCTTTCCTTGAGCGCAGAAAAGATTGGTAAGAATTCAATCGAACCATCGCCTATTGGTAGATGAGTGTCACAGGATATCGATATCTCTCTTAGGTCTTCACGACTGAACTCTGACATCGCCTTAGTCGCAAGAATTTCTGCAAAAGCCTCGCAGGCATTATTGTCATGAACATTCACCATCTCAATATGTTGGCAGTAGTTCTCGATGTGTCCGAGGGCTCTGTTATTAGTGGCTAGTAGTTGCCCATGTCCGATATCAAGATCTATCTTAAGGTCAGGAAACTCATCAAAGATTAACATCATCTCTGTGTAGTACAACCCCAGGGTCTCTATTGCTAGCTGCACACCAGATTCTTTGGCTGCATCAAAAGCTAATGGAAACGCTTGTAAGAATGCATCTATTTCCTCATCTGTGTAAAGAAGTGATGATAGTGATGAGTGAAGTGTGACTAACTCAGCATCAATCATTTGTGCTAAATCAATGTACGGTATAATATTCTCACTCAACTCAATGGGTTTCCAATTTTGGTCACTGGGAAGATGCAATGTACATGGAATACCTGCCTTATTCATAGCAAGCTTAGCCTCATTGAAGGTTAGCTGATGGTTCATGTCCATTCTGAGTTCGATGAAATCTGGTGAACTCTCTAACCCCTTGAGGACCTGGTCGTTTGTTCTGGCATAGGTTCCTATCTGCATCTTATCCACGTATCATACCTGTGAAAATGACCCGCTTTTTTACTTTTGGTCCCACATAGATAATTTCTTGCTCTACTGGCGATAGTGTTATTAGATGATTATCGTATCTATCGACAATCACGCTCAGACGCGGAGTGTTTGGACCCTGCAAGATACTGCTGCCTATCTATTCAAAATCGTCTTTCTTGGTGAAGGCGCTGTTGGAAAAACTTCTTTGGTAGGCCGCTTTGTATATGACTCTTTTGAGGGAGATTATCTCGCAACCATCGGCACTGACATTCACCTTAAGATGGTTCAAGTAGATGATATTTTGGTCAAATTAGTAATTTGGGATATAGCAGGACAGGATGGTTTTGCTCAGCTCCGAAAGGCCTACTACATGAATGCTTCAGGAGCATTCTTGGTTTTTGATACTAGCAGAGCAGATACCATAGAACGAGTTGATAATTGGATTAAAGCACTTTATGATGTGACTGGAGAAATACCACTTATCATATGTGAGAACAAGGCAGACCTCGAAAGTGTGATCAGCCAAGCAGTTAAGGATGAAGTAACAAAGAAGCATGGAGTCAAGATGATAAAGACCAGTGCTAAAGAAGATACTAATGTCGAAGAAGCATTCCAAGAAATGACAAGAGAGATACTAGAGAGAGCACGAAAAAAGAGTAAGAAAACTATGTGAACGTATAGGAGATGGGGAGATGACTGAAAACGACCCAGACTTTGTTCATAAGATCGTGTTACTAGGTGATAGTCTAGTGGGTAAGACCTCTCTTGTGCAACGGTATGTCTACGATAGTCTTAGTCCCGATGTGGGTCGAACAATCGGTGCTGTCCTTCATGTTAAGAAAATAGAACTCGAAGGTAATGTACACAAACAAGTAATTTGGGACCTCGGAGGCCAAGAATCCTTCGCTCAGTTGCGGGAACAATTCAGTGCTAACGCGTCAGGGGCTTTCTTTGTATTTGATAGAACCCGATTAGAGACCTTAGAGCATATTGATGATTGGTTGAATGCCTTATATGCCGCAGCAGGAAAAATACCAGTTATTGCAGTCGAGAATAAGGTAGATCTTGAATCTATGATAACAGCTGAGCAGATCAAGGGAATCCTTACGGCAAGAGGACTTATTCACATTCAGACAAGTGCTATTGAAAATACTAATGTTGAATTTGCTTATACAGAATTAGTCAAGGTAATAATGGCTGAACGAGGTAAAAAAGAAGATTAGTTTTTAGATATCAATTACTAGGTCACTGATATCATCAACGCCTTTGTATGCTAATCCAAGTTTCTTACGCTCACCACTTACTAAGAAAACAGCTGACTCTGCAATGTTAATAGCTTGGTCTGCGGCTCGTTCAAAATAACGACCTACAATTACATAGAGCATTGCAATGTTACTTATATCTCTGCGAGTGTTAAGATACATAGCTATCTCCTGAAACATCTCAGTTGCTTCATTATCACTCTGAGCTTCTAATTTTTCGAGCTCATCTATTTCACTCAAGTCTTCTTCAAGAACCGCTCTCACACCTATACTTAGAGCTGTTCTGGCCAGTTCTGAAAGATAAGGAAGTGTATCGAGATCTTTGAAGTGATCCAATCCATCACTAAGAGTTACAATCTCCATTATTTTGTAGGCGTATCTTCCTACTCGGTGAAGTCCAATCGATGTATGAATGTAAGCAATCAATCGCCTGAGATGAATACCAGTAGGACTGAAATCAGTAATTGCTCCGAAAGTCATATCCTCAATAGTGTGATGGAGAGTTTCAATATCATTAGCATTTTCCATACTTTGTTCTGCTGATTCGATATCTAGATCCTCAAAGACCTTCATTGATTGTGAGAGTGAGGTTGATATTATTTCATGAAGTTTCTTTAGATGAGCGATAATTTCTAAATTGACAGACTCCAGACTGTTATTCATTCTAACATCACCGTACAGGGATTATTGATATTCTTGAATACAAGATTAAGGTGTTTCTATTGGTTTACTAATGAGGTGCATAACTGGAAGTTCCTTTGTAAGCAAGTCCGAGCTTTGCCCGAGTTCCCTTTACCATGAAGACTGCTCTCTCAGCGATGGAGAAAGCATGATCAGCAGCTCGCTCACAATATCGACCAATTATGATGTAATACATAGCCATTGTAGTAATATCTTGTCTCTTTCTGAGGTAGTCTGTTATTTCTTCAAACATCTCAGAAGTCTCTTTATCGCTTTCAGCTTCAAGTTTCTCGAGCTCATCGATTCCAGAAAGGTCCCTATCTAAAACACCTCTCATCGCGATATCAATAGTCTGTTTTGCTAAATCTGCTAGATGAGGAAGTGATATGAGTTCCTTAAAATGTTCCATCCCTTCACAGAGTCTAACTATATGGGCAATCTTGTATGCATATCGACCTACTCGATAGAGGTGATGTGAGACTTGTAAATAGGTAGCTAGCTCTCGAAGATCCTTTGCAACAGGCTGCCTTCTGGCAATTGTTTCGAACACATTTTCTTCAATCGCTCG
Organism: Candidatus Thorarchaeota archaeon; assembly: GCA_004524565.1. Lineage (GTDB taxonomy): Archaea > Asgardarchaeota > Thorarchaeia > Thorarchaeales > Thorarchaeaceae > SMTZ1-45. Next base: position 10,214 of record SDNZ01000019.1, on the reverse strand, counting down.
TGATTTCTCTTCAATTTCCTCAGACCTATGTCGTACTTCTGCTGCCAGGTTCTGATCCAGATCTTTGAATGCCCTCATAGAATCAATAAATGCACTAGTTGACAACTCACTGAGTTCGCGAGTTTTTTTATTAATCCCTTTGAGATAGAATTCTAATTGTCTTGACATCAAGCTCACCTATCCTATACGACCTGTAATGAATGCCTCGGTCCTCTCATCGTGAGGAGCTTCGAGGATTCTCTTGGTCTCATCGAATTCAACAAGTTCTCCGAGATACAGAAACGCAGACTGATCTGATACTCTGAATGCTTGTTGTACATTATGGGTCACTAATATTATTGTGTAATCTTTCTTCAGTTCTACAATTAGCTCTTCAATTTTTGCAGCACTTATTGGGTCCAAAGCAGAAACAGGTTCATCTGCCAAAATTACAGGGGGATTAACCGATAGTGCTCGAGCGATGCATAATCTCTGTTGTTGACCACCTGAAAGATTAGGTGCAGGATGGTCCAATTCATCCTTGACTTCATCCCATAAAGCAGCCTTCCTCAAGGAACTCTCCACAATTTTTTCTAAATCATCTTCATCATTTGTACCATGAAGTTTTGGTCCATAAGTAATATTTTCTCTAATGCTCATTGGAAAGGGATTTGGTTTTTGAAAAACCATCCCAATGTGTTTCCTGAGATCATATACACTTGAGCCTACTCCATAGATATCTTCACCTCTAAATCGAACATTTCCCATTCGTTTGAAACTTGGAACAAGATCGTTTAATCTATTTAGAGTCCTTAGTAATGTGCTCTTGCCACAGCCTGAAGGCCCCATAATTGCAGTTACAGTATTATCCTTGAAGTGACATGTAATATCCTTCAGAATCTTCTTCTTCCCAAACCAAGTTGAGAGACCTTCGACTTCAATTTGATGTTTGAATTCAGGCATTTATACGAGCCTCCTTGTTACTTTACGTGAAATTAAATTAGCAACCAGATCGATTGCTAGAACCATCATCATGAGAGCTAAAGCAGTTCCATGTGCCTTATCTTGAAGATATGCTCTCGGGTCACTAACATAAGCCCAGATAGTATATGGCATTGACGCTACCCATGAACCAGGACCTGTCAGTTCAGTTGGAACACTTAGACTATTTCCAGCAGTGAATATGAGCGGTGCTGTTTCACCCATTACTCTTCCAATTGCTAGTAGAACTCCAGTAATCACTCCAGGGAATGCTGCTCGAAGTGTTACATTCCAAGTTGTCGACCATTTTGTTGCACCTAAAGCCAGCGATGCCTCTCTAAGCGACATAGGAACTTGGCGCAGAGCTTCCTGAGTTGTTCTAAGAACAGTTGGAATCATCATAAAAGCTAGGGTCAAACTTCCAGAAACCAATCCCATCCCTAGATGAAGAAAATCAACTAAAAATGCAAATCCAAAAGCTCCAAATACTATAGAAGGTATCCCTGCCAGAACATCTGATGTAAACTCTATTACTTCACGACTGATTCCAGGACGAGTATATTCATTAATGTAAACAGCTCCGAACACACTCAGAGGAATGCCTACAGCTGAAGCGATTGCAATGAGTTCAATTGTTCCAACGAATGCATTTCTAATACCCCCTAGAAGACCAGCTCCTGGAAAAGTAGTGAAGAATTCAATACCCTGACCTTGACCAAAACCAAACACCTGCGAAAAACCGGCACTGGCGACCTCTATCAGAACTAGAAAGAATGGGGATATGATTACAACCATCACAATTCCCAAGAGAATCTTAAAGACATAATCGGTGAAATGCCGTCTAGATTTTCTTGCTTCACGAAATCCAGGTCGTGGATCAATTTTCTGCAGGAGGATTTCTAATGTGGACATCTAGATGTACCCCCTTGTTTTCATTCCCCATTTAATGAATAATTTCGCAGTCAATGTAAAGCAGATAGACATGATGAGGAGAATCAATCCTACTGCAAATAGAGCAGATCGCCAGAGGGGAAATACAAAAGCATATCCTAGTTGATTTGTAATTATACTAGTCATCACATATGTAGGATCAAAAAGTGAATACGGAATCTGAAGTGAATTTCCAGTGACCATGAGAACAGCCATAGTTTCACCTACTGCACGACCTAGTGAGAGCACCACTGCAGCGCCAACTCCAGGCAAAGCAGCAGATAGCACAATCTTTCGTGAAGTTTCACTCTGAGTTGCCCCAAGCGCTAAGGATGCTTCACGTAGACTTCTTGGTACAGTTTGAAGTGCATCATTAGAGATTGTGACTACTGTAGGTAGAAGCATGATTGCTAGAATGATTCCTCCTGCGAGTAGAGAGAGACCGTTACTATCACTGCCAAAGATTGGTGCTATATTGTTCTTAACAACAGGAACAAGAACCAGAAACGCCCAGAGTCCGTAGACAATAGAGGGAATCGCTGCCATCATTTCGACTATCATTTTGATGGGCTGACGCAACCTCATTGGGCAAAACTCACTTAGAAAGATAGCACCACCAATGCCCAGTGGTACAGCAATTCCAATTGCCAATCCGGTGCACATCAGAGACCCGACGATAAACACTGCTATTCCATACATGTCTCGATTAGGATCCCAAGTCGGATTGATGATAATACCAATTCCACCACTAGGGTCTCCAAATATAGTGGCTGACTCAACCCAGAGGAACGCAAGAACGAGAACTATAATTAGTGTACTAGCTACAGCTGGAATGAAGAGACCTAGACGACCAAGAATATCAACTCGACCTGAACGATCTGCGTTGTTGAAATCAATAAATGGTCGTTTTAATCTACTAATGAAGTCACTATCAGATGTCTCGTCATCTGCTGTAATGAGTTCGTTCTTGTTCGACATTCTGTATTTAGTCTCCCGTGAGTCATATCTAGCTTAAATGTTGAATCAGATTTGCAATAACATTGAGTGAGTACGATTGTGCAGATGTACCATTGATAGGCACATAGCCTACTAGTGGAACGTAAAGCTGCCCTTGAAGAATGCACCATGTGAGAAAGCTGACAGAGTTTGATAGTAGATGGTCACGATTCACAAGATAGAACAATAACCTAGCAATTGGATATGCTCCAACAATATCAGAGTTCATAATATTTTGACCAGGAGCTGTCAAATTAGAAGGAATAGCTCGAACTGCGTTCATCACAGATGGGGTAATCCAAGCATCATTTCCCGGATTGTACAAATCTACAGGTACTGCTCCCTCCATGAAAGCCAAGCTGACATAGCCAATTCCATGGTCATCTGAAATTACACCTGAAGACACACTTGGATTACCATCAACTGAATTTACACCTGAAGGAAATGAGAGAGCTTCTTCATGACCAAGTCCCCATTCATAATCTGCACCATTTGCATTGCTTGTTTCATCAGCTGTTTCAAGCCATTTAGCAAAGGTTGCAGTTGTGCCACTTGCATCAGAACGAACATAGACGTTGATTGGTCCAGTCTGCAACACTGTAACACCAAATACAGAAGCAAATTCACTCCAAGTTGTGATATTCCTCTGAAATACAGCTACAACCATATCACAATCCATTCTGAAAATACTTCCATTAACCGCCTCATTGACTATTACGCCAAGAGCATCAGCTGAGATGGGAAGTATCTCAACATGCGGATTATCATCAATGTAGTCTTGTTTGGGGTAGGAGCTTGAAGCACCGATATCGATTAGTGCTTGACTCACAAGAGATTGCCCTAGTCCTGAACCACCCGTACTGGGATTGACAATAATACCTGGAAAATATACATTGAATTCCGTCGCCCAAATTTGAGATAATGGATAAACAGTCGTGGACCCAGCTGTAGTGATTGTTCCTTGTAGACCTGCACCCGGATCGGGACTTATGAATATTAAACCGCTGACACCTATGAGGATTCCAATTATTAGACCCGCCATTAAACCACTCTTCTGTTTCCATATCATTTTCATAGTTAGGTCCTCTGAAAGTATACATGAACGCTATGAACACCCCACATATTTAGGTAATTGTACCTTTTGGAGAATCCTAGCGTTCATGTCAGAGGAGGAAATTATGCTACACACTAGGTGATAGTGCAGCAACAACACTCAATGCGTATATCTGAGCAGATGTTCCACTGATTGGAACATAGCCAACATCAGAGATGTATTGTTGACCTTGAACTAGAACCCAATTCAGATAGGCAATGGTATACCAGTGTAGACTATCAGGATTTACCAAATAGTACAATAGTCTAGCAATTGGATATGCACCCGTGCTGTTTGAGTTCATCAGATTTTGACCTGGATCAGTAATCTCATCTGGTAGAGCCTTCAATGCATTCTCAAGTGACGGAGTTATGTATTCGTTAGAACCAGGATTATAGAGATCTATTGGAGTTAGATCTTCCATGAAAGCGAGTCCAACATAACCTATTCCGCGGTCATCGGAAAGCACTCCAGAAGCAACACCAGGGTTACCCTCAACAGCACTAATCGAAGCAGGCCAAGTAACAGTTTCACTGTGGCCAAGACCCCATTCATATTCTGCACCATTAGCGTTGGTATTTTCGTCTGCAGTTTCTAACCACTTGGCGAATGTAGCAGTAGTGCCGCTGGCATCAGAACGAACATATACATTGATGTCGCCTGTTGCTGCAATTACTACATTAAATGTGTTCTCAAAATCCTCCCAAGTTGTAACATTTGCTTGGAAAATTGCAACAGCCATATCACAATCCATTTTGAAAGAAGTACCGTTTACTGCAGGATTTGCAACTATGCCAAGAGCGTCAGCTGAAACAGGAATAATTTCTATATCAGGATTCGCAATTCGATAATCCTCATCTGGATATGAGCTTGAAGCTCCGACATCAATCAATCCATCTGCAATCTGTGATTGACCAAGTCCAGAACCTCCTGTACTAGGGTTAACAGAGATTAATGGATAGTCCAGATTAAAATACACAGCCCATTCTTGTGATAGAGGATAGACAGTTGTCGATCCCGCTGTTGTGAGTGTGTAGACTTGACCTCCAGCATTTGGGGGTGCAAGAATCATCATACCTCCAGCACCGATAACAATACCGATTACTAGGAGACCTATTAGTTTCACATTGTCATTCATTCGATTTGACACCTATTGTTGTCTTGATTCCCGCCCCAAAGAAACCAAGACATAAGAAAGAGGCATGACATACACAAGCATAGCTATGCTGTAAATGTTTCATATGCTTAAGGTTAAAACATATGGAATTTTCGAACCGTTTGATGAATAGATAAGAGAAATCATTACCTATTCAGCCTGCTGCACATAAAACTTGCAGAATCTTGGCAGATTCACATATCCAGTATTTACACCATATGCATAGGAAGTCTAGTAATCATGACACCAACAACGAGGAAACTAAACCAAGTCAGAAATTCATTCTATGTTTATCTTCCCCGGGGTTGGTGTGAGGAATACAAGCTTACAAAAGAATCAGAAGTTCAGATTGAAAGAACTCTTGATGGATCCTTGAGGATATCTCCAACTACTACGGATAATTCAGATACAGAACCTCTAAAATTGACTCTAACAAATGAACAAGCAAAAGATATTGTGAATCTTCTTGTTGGAGCGTATATAGTTGGCACCAATAAATTAGAACTCACCTTTGAAGATGGATTAGATATGACAACAAGGGGAGAGATTAGCAAGTGGATAAGGAGACTTCCTGGATTTGAAATATTTGACGAACATAGCAATAGCTTCGTCCTAAGTGATACAAGTGAGAAACAAGTGATAACTCCAATCCTTAGACAGCAGTTTGCCACTACAAAATACATGCTCAATGGTCTACTACATATGATTGAAAGTGGTGACATAGAAAATCACACGAGAATAATTGATCGAGATGAAGATGTGGATCGACATAGATATTTTGTTGAACGGCTATGTCACATGATACTGAGAGATCCTGCATATGCTAGAAAGATAGCACTTTCATCACCAGATGCTCTGAGCTTCAGTCTTGCAGCAAAGTATGTAGAACGGATAGCGGACCACATTTGCGCAGCCATTCTGGAACTAGTGCAACTTAAAACAACAAGTCCCAAAATGAAGAAAATTGCAGGGGACATTATCTATGTCTTTGAAGATACGCGAACAGCATTCTTCAGCATAGACACTACCAAAAGAAAAGGAAAGAAACTTGATATTGCAGAGAGTTCCGAAAATGCATTAAAGACTCTTAATAAAGCAACATTGCTTGCTGAAGCTCTCCAGAAAGAAGGTTCATCACGGCGGGAAAAAACTACCCACGAAATTGTATTATTTTTGCATCTTGAAAGAATCACTTCGTACTGTGCTGATATTGTTGAAGTAGGAATTAACAGAATCATTGCATCAGGACTGTAGATGCTAAGTATAGAAGCTATACTTATGACCTCAACAATTTCTAGTATGATAGGGTGAAGACTTGCGTCGAAAACCAGAAAATACTCTTAATGATTTGGATGGCAAAGAGTGGATCCAAGCAACAAAATCTTGGTTTATTATCAATCCACGTTCGAGGACCTTAGAGCAACTTGAGCATCCAGCAAAGTTTCCTGAAGAACTTGTAAAACGCTTTCTCAGTTTCTTCACAAAGAGTGGTTCTTGGATTCTTGACCCCTTTGCTGGAGTAGGAAGCACATTGATTGCTTGCAAGGAAACAGCGAGAAATGCTGTTGGTGTTGAACTTAATCCAGACTTTGTGAGGACTGGTTGTAAGTATATTGATGATTTAGAAGGTAATTCCCAACACTACCTCCTTACCGGAGATGCACATGATGCACTATCGCTTATAGAGAGAAAGTTCAAAGATAATCCACCTAAGTTCGACTACCTCATAACATCACCACCGTACTGGGATATGCTAAGAAAGTCTCGTGGTGGTAGTGATTCAGTTCACAAAGATAGAGAAGAGAAGGGCCTCAGACAACACTATAGTGAGTCAGTCAGAGACTTAGGAAACATTGAGGACTACGACGAATACATTGAGAAACTAGCGAAGATACTTAGAGATCTCAAACCGCTCCTCAAAAAAGATGCATATCTTACTATCATCGTGCAAAACATGCGAGATGTAGATGGAACCATGAGGCCGATTGCATGGGATTTAGCTAGAAGATTATCTCAAGATTATAATCTTCAGCAGGAATTCATCTGGTGTCAGGATAACAAGAAATTGGGTATTTGGGGATACCCTACTACCTATGTCTCTAATGTACACCATCACTATTGTCTAGTCTTTCAGAATCGGTGATAAGTCAATTCATATTATTCTTAAGCAGCTTAGCTCGCACGACAATTATGTCTGATAACCTTCGTAGACTTGTTATTGAAGACCACGAACAAGTCAAATTACTCTGTGAAACTATCTGGGAAGGTAATGATTACGTTCCTGAAGAATTTCCTCAATGGATATCTGATTCCAAGAACATATCCGTAGGTATCTTCAAAGATAATGAATTGATAGCATTGGGTGATCTTGAAAAAGTTGAGAATGCATCAATTGGATGGGTAAAAGGACTAAGAGTAAAGGAAGGACACCGACAAAAGGGACTTGCTGTTAGGATTACGGAAGAGCTAACTAGAATAGCTAAAGAACAAGGCTTGAGGATTCTGTGGTATGCTACCAGTTCTCGAAATGAAGCATCACAATTAGTTGCAGAGAGGACGGGATTTACTCTAGCTGATTCAACCGGATATTTTAGACTCTACAGACCATACCCCGCGCATTCGAAACCTAGTCCTACCCTCACACCGCTTAAGATTGATGCAACTAGACTTTATGACCTACTCCTCTTGAATCCAGAGCTCGTTGAAAGTAATACATTTCCACTAGCGTGGCATTTTGATTTCAAGAGTATTGAAGGACTCTCAAGATTGCTTAGAGATTCAGAAATCAAAGTCATTATTGATGAAGAAGGAATTGCTCAAGGACTGTATTGTATGGCTAAAAGAGACCGTAAGGAAGATATTTGGACAGCTGCGTATACCGTCTTTGCGACAAACCGTACAGTGTTTGTAGATATGATTGCAAGATCAATTGATGAAGCTGACGAACTAGGTGCAGACAGAGCAGTCTATTTCTTAGGTCCACGAGCATCTGAATGGGCTCTAACTCTCGGATATGTAGATGAGGAATTTTTTGAAAGACGGTTCCTTCTCTACGAGCTGAACCTTACAAGTGTTTAGACCGTATATCCAACTGACTTTCCTTTTCTGATGAAGATGCATGAAGCAATTCCAGTGACGAAAATAATTGAGAATACTGCAATCATAAACAACCGCGATAGTTCCTCATTTGGACCGGTTGGAGGCACCACAGTTATTGTTAGTACTATGCTCTCTTGATTGTCGTAGGGATCATAGGCTTTTACTTCGACGTGATAGACACCTGCCTCAAGCACATCAGTACTTACCAGGAATCCGTTATCGTTTATAGCGAATCGTGTATCATTCACTGTGAAGTGGTCTATACCCGAAAAGTCACCTACTTCTAGATGAGCTTCGAAAATGCTTCCAGCTGACAAAGTAAACGTAGTATTCATCATCCAAGATGGAGCAGTAGTATCCAGTGAAATGACAGCTAGCTGAGCAACAAGACTGTTCCCATATGGGTCAGTAGCATTCACCTCAATCCCATACGTTCCAACAGCTAAGTCTACTCTATTTGATAATATACCTGAGAGGGTAAGGCTAAACCGAGTAGTGTCATTGACTGTGAAGGAAGTCAAACCAGTTTCATCATATATCAGGAATTGGTGAGTAAATGATTCACCAGCCTCGACAACAATGTCACTCAGAGGAGTAACCCATTCTGGTGGATTTGTGTCAGCAGCAGGATAGAAACTTGTGTTAGTAACCCATCCTATAGATCCTTCTCCTTCAATCCCTAGTGTTGCAAGGATACCGTTATTTCTGAATACTGAAGCAGTCTGATTGGTTGTTGTGGAGGCAGCTTGCCAGACTGCATAACCTTCCCATAGAGTGAAACCTGTAACTCGTTGGGTATCATACCATTGTTGCACTGGAATCACATCGCCAACCTCAGCTTGTGTTCCAGTATAGGCTGGAGAACGAAGCCCTGTTATAAAAAAGAGATGCCACCCAGAAAGAACACCTTCAGATATGTAACCGTTTAGTAGGTTTAAAGTGAAATCAAATTCAATAGAGATTACGATTGCATCTGTTTCATCAAAAACAACTTCCAGTACGCTAACTTCAACTTCATGAGTATTAATCATATTCCCAAAAGTGTAATTCATATGGACATAATATGGATCTGCGATTTGATACCAGTGATAGAAATCACCAAGTTCTGGGTCTAGCATGTTAATGACATTGAATGATTGAATCGATACCGAATCGGTGGCTATAGTACTATCAACCCATTCTGCATAGAGTTCTATTTCATTTGTTCCATTTTCAAACAGTGGAACCATGATTTCTGATGCTGTTATTGCAGAAAGTGAGATAACGATATCATCGTTAACTGCCACTTCAAAGAGACTGATGTTTTCCAATTCTTCAGTTACAAACTCAACCAGAACCAGACCTCCTTCCAATGTCTGACCTGTTGTGGGAGAAGTAATTTCCATTGGCCGAGATTTCGTTACTAGGATGAATTTACTATCTTCATTATTTACAATGGATACTTCATCTGGTACTGATGATACTTCTACTGATACAAGATTAGGTCCTTCTAATGTAGGAATCCAAGAATATGGATATTCAAACACTTCAAATGGTGATAGGTCTGTAATCATGACTCCCAGCACTTCAACAGAGTTTATGTTGAATGTGAGTTCCACACTGTATTCAGTTTCATTTCTAAGATTTCGTACAACAGCTGTTAATTCAGTAGCAATGTCTATTCCTGCATAGTCAGGTGCATCCAGACTCACCGCAATATCGTGACCTGTAAGTGTATATTCAAAATTCAGACTGAAATTGGTTTCACCTGCAAGAAGACTACTATCAAAGGAATTGTAGTGAATGCCATCTCCATGATTAAGTCCAACTGTTCCTCCAGAGATATAATCGATATACAGATAGTTGAATTGGATTGTTCCATTTTCATTCAATACGACTTGGAACGTACCCAGTAAGCTACCACCGAGATATTCATAATCAGAGTATTGGATGACCACTCGTTCTGCCGTGGACCAGCAGTAGACATCATTGGAAGCGTCT
>SDNZ01000150.1 GCA_004524565.1 Candidatus Thorarchaeota archaeon | reverse complement strand
TTACCAAGCCATCCTAATTCATAATCAGGGCAGGATTCGAGGAATCATTACAAGGTCTGATTTACTAAAGCTGACCTGATTAGTTCTCGGTGATATTATACTCCCATTTTACTCTTTTACGCCTAATGTAGAACAGAAGGTTGATTAAACGCGGTGAATGAACTCACTTGGTCAATACTGAGGATAATATCAGTATTGATTTTGAGAATGTGATTCAGTCAAAAAAAAGAGGTTAGAAGGAATGGAGATTCCAGAGAATTGGCAAGAGGAACTCATGCTCCATGATTGGAAAATGATGAGGATTGAGAGATGCAAGGGTCCGTTTAGTTCTGTAGATCCTGGTTACATTTTCCCGAATGGAATTCAATTTCATTTTACAACAATCAAAGTTGATTTTGAAAGAGCTAATGAAGTAGTAGCCGCATTATCCGATTGGGAACCAACTATGAAGGTGAAAAACGGTATTGCAACAATCAAGTTAAACTGGCTTCGCTTCGGAGCTATGACACAGGGAGAACGAGAGGATTTCATGTGGCTTATCTATTCATTGGATATTTGAATTTCAGCCGATATTCTCACAGTAATTGATGGCTAGTTCACAAATAGGGTTTATTTAGTGGTAATACTTTCGAAACTTGTTAGGAATTGGAGGACTCGCACACCATGAAAGGACTACATCCAGATTTAGCCCGTGTGATTGAAGCTCTAGGAATCACGAAATTTAATGATGTCCAAAAGGCAGCGTCAAAGGGAGGTCTCTATACGAAGACTGGTGACTATGCCCTAGTTTCCCAGAGCCGTACAGGTAAGAGCTTTGCTGGTTCTCTACTTGTAGCAAATGAGATGTTCAAGCAAATATCAGAAGACCCCGATACTCCTGCTGTTTCAATATTCATTGCACCATTTCACGCATCTGCTAGAGAGACATCTAATCTTCTCTCTCAGCTCTTTGGTTGGTTCCTGAGACCTCTGGTATTGGTTGGTGAAATTAGGCAGAGTGAGATCATTGTACAGTTATCAAAAGGTCTCTCTCCAAATGTGATTATTGCAACACCTGGTGCTCTGCAAGATATCATTCGTGTAGAGTCTGCAAGAAAATGGCTTCTTGAAAGAAAGATTGTAACTGTCATCTATGATGATGTTCACTCTATACTTCATGATCCGAACAGAGGATCCATGCTTCTGGAGATTTCTGATTTCTTCACTAATTGCCTTTCATGCAAACCTCGTTCTCTTGTTCTATCTGCTGTATTCGACAATCCCGAACGACTAGAGAAGTTGTTTAACGTCAAGCTTCTCATCGATACAACTGACTATAAACCACCAACATTCAATCTCATCAAATACACTGCAACAGGGGAAAAGAAAGAGAACCTCGATAAATTACTTGAAGAGTTAGCAGAGCAGGGGCAGAGAACCCTGGTCTACATGAAGATGATAAGCAATATTGAGAATCTGTTGGAAGAAAGCGGGAAACAGCTGATTGATCTGGTCACATACGATCTCGACCCACTTGTGCGGTCTCGATTGGAAAAGATTGCTAAGGTTCTAGACGAGCTAGGCTATCCTCACTCAGAATTCATTACACGGGGAATAGGGTGTTATCATGGTCAAATGGATGACGAACATCGCTGGTTCGTCGAATGGGCTTTTCGACGGAAGCATCTCAGATTTCTATTCGGTACAGAATCCCTGGCATATGGTGTCAATACTCCAGTTTCTCATGTTGTAATGGAATCTCCTGGAATAGATGAGATTTTTAGACAGTCTATGATGGCTCGGGCTGTTCGTCTGAGAAAAGGTTTTGGAAAACCTGGAACGTGCACGGTCTTTACAAAGACAATAAAGAGTGTGAAAGAATTAGAACGTGTATACTTCAAACCTACACTTCCAGTTCGATTCATCAATAACAGCAACATCTCCAAGATTCTACTAGGCATGATTGGACTGGGATTGATAAAATCAGATGCAGACCGCAAAAGCCTCTCTGATAGACTTGGTCTTCTCTTCAAAAAAGGCTCGACTGAGCGGGTGCTGAAAGAACTCAGCAAGATAGAACCTGTACTTATCGAAGGATCTACCAGTACTGGTCTCACACTAACTCCATTTGGAGAGGCTGCCTTTCACAGTGGTCTCTCTGCAGAGCAAAGCCGGGTGATCATTGATGGTATCGAAATCATTGCTTCAAAGGGGGAGAAACCAACTGAGTTTGACCTCCTACTTATCATCAATGCTGCAAATGTGTTAGAAAAACAAGCTAGCAAAACAAAGAAGGAATTGGATGAACCTCTTCAGAAGTTTTTAGAAAAATCTGCGACCTCTGTCATACTCTCCCATATCTTGGATACTGATGCTGAGATTGAGTGGCGAATTCCCATCGAGAATGCAAGTCTAGTTTATACCTATAGCTCAGAAGAGCTAAGTTTTGAGCAAAACACAAGAAGGAGCATTAGACGACTAATTCAGGATGTGCAACGATTCACTCCAAATCTTGTCGCTTTTCTTGTTACTCTAAAAGATAAGAATGCCTTTGGTGAGAAGAAGGAATACTATGGTGTGATTAAGACGTTGCTCTCGTTACTTGATTCGAAGAGAATCTCTGAGGTTCTCTTTGGCACCGAGAAGAGTCGTAGTAGCTTTCGTGGAAAAGATCTTACTTTCATTGATTTCGGAGACATCGAGAAGTCCATTGACTCCACACTGACTTCAAACTTGTCTCCTCAAGAGAAGATACAATTACTTGATCTGCTTGACACAGTAGAGAATACCACATCCGCCTTTGTTGATCTGCTTTCAAGGTCAAAAGATGATGCAGAAGCAAATGCAGCACTCACAACGGTTCTAAACTTCAGTAAAGAAGGGCGTCTTGGAAGCAATCTAGTCCGCGCTTTAGAGGAAGAAGGAGTTGTCGAAAGAGGAACAATGGATGGATTGATGAACAGTTTCTCAGAACGCGTCGAAGAAATACAGGCTCGAACTGATGCACCAGCAAAAGCAGCAAAGGTGTTAATTTCGCTATTCACTGGAGATGTGGTTGGATTAGCAACTGGCGGAGTTAAAGCTGCAAAGCTTGTATTAGGCCGTGCGAGAGGGAAGGTTGATACAAGTAATATCTAACGGAATAGAATTTTTGCTCTCAATTTTTCACGATAATAACAAGGAGAGAATTTCTCAAAAAAGCAGAGACATCTTTATCTAATTTTAATTTTAAAATAGAAATGGTGGTTTCAAGTGGTTACATTTTGGGGGATGGGTCCGATAAAGACTGATAAGCGGCATTTCTTTATCATAGAAGATTTTGACGGAGCGTTCAATGATATTTCGAATGCACTAGTTACTGCTGGTTTTCAGAATGAATCGAGCGATGAAGAACTCTTCACATTTGAATCTGGATATTTGTTTGAAAGTTAGAATTGGTTCAAGAGGTTTAAGTAAAGAATCTTAACACCCTTAAGAGCAAATCTGAGCCATTTGCGACCCCTTAGAATATCTTATATGGGCTAGAAAGAAAGCATGTATCGGAGTAGATACATCCCTTGGCGAATTACTTGGATACACTCGACGACCTCCGTGAGGGCCTGGACACTTTCGTAGAAAAGTGGTCAAATATTCAGCGTAAGTCAGCGAAAGCAATCCAAGCTGTGACCAACACAATAATGCAGATTGAACATCTGGATGGCCCAATTGGAAAACTAAGTGGATTCCAGAATATTCGGGAAAACTCGAAGGGTATACTACTCGTGAATTTATATGATCGCCTTGTCCCCTCTTTAGAAAGTTCAATTCGCGAGTTCACAAAACTGATGCACATGTTCGAAAATCTACGACATACCGCATCAAGCATCCAAACACTGACTGAATCAATGCGCGGTGATCTAGATGATTCCCCAGAGCTAGAAGACTTGGTTGGTTTCCTAGACCTGATTATGATTAGTGTTCGTGATATTCTCAATATGTATGAATCTGAGTTCCTAGTTAAGCTCACAATATTCCGAGATTTTGAAGAGAGTGCAATCGAGATCGGAGTTGTCAGCAACTACCTAACCATCTGGATGGTTGAACCAAATATCGAAGCTGGCGATAGGGACAAACTACTCAAAGATCTGGATGAACACATAGAGCTTTTGAGAGACGTCTTTTCAGGAAAGACCGGAATTAGACTTCCTGATTCATACAAGAAAGTACAGCTTTGATTTACAATACTTGTCACATATCTCAACCAAAAGAGATAATTCTAGGAATCAAAGCTTGGTTGGATATGAGCGATTCTGGCTATCCAAGTTGGGTGCGTCTTTTAGATGATGTTACGGGTATAGTCATGATTTCCGTGGCTATAGCTGCAATTCTGGAACTTGGTTTTGATTTTGTCATTGCACTTGAGATATTTGCACTGGGGCTACTTCTCACTGGTATAACTTGGCTAGTGTGGGGCATCTACGTAATGAAAACAAATACCTATGCTAGAGTTTTTATGATAATTACAGGAATATCAGTAATTGGTCTGTCACTTATTGATTTTGTATTCTTATCATTACCAGCAGATTTCCTGATCATTTTCCCTGCTATAGGGATGATGATGATAGGTCTATCAAGAATAGTTCTCGGAGTAATAGTTGGAGATATCCCACTATGGATACAGATGTTACAAGTTCTGGCAGGCATACTTACCCTAAATCTTGCCGCGTTCGTCTTTATATTCCCAAATGTGAGTCTTGAAATATTATTGATCTTCTTAATTATCTCAATGATTGCGAATGGTCTGGTCAGAGTTATCATCGGTCGTTCAGTGGTTCCTCAGAAATGTGCCGAATCATGAAGCCACCATTGGAGTTGAAGAAGTAGAAGACATATTTTCTACTTCTTCAGATTCTTAGCCACTCGTTTTCTGAGTTCCTCTATTATGAAAACTGGTGAAGTAATCAGGAATATTAGAATCCACTCTATTGGTTCTACGCTGCTTAATTCGAATAACGCAACAAGTGGTGGAAAGATAAAGAGAATTGCAACCAGTACGACATCAACTAGGTATACTATCCATAATATTCTATTCTTGAAAATTCCTAGTGAAAAGGATGATTCTGTCGGTGATCTACAATTCTGAGCACTGAACCATTGACTTACGATAAGTGTAACAAAAATCATCGTTCTGATTTTCTGTTCGTTCTGTCCAAGATAGAGCAGGTATACAGTCAAAACAGTCGTAGACATCATTATTCCATAAAACAATGCTCTTGAGAGTGTCTGCTTTGACAATACTCTCTCTTTCACTGAGGCTGGAGGTCTATCGAGTAATCCCTCCTCCTTTGGTTCTAGTGATATTGCAATGTCGAGCATTCCATCTGTAACCAGATTAACCCATAGAATCTGAAGTGGCAGCAGCAATATGGGATTAGTGAAGAGTAGCATTGTTGCTATAATCATGAAACTCTCTGCAAAATTAGTTGATGTGAGGAACAGAACAACTCTTCGGAAAGTATTGAGGATGTGTCTTCCCTCATCAATACCATCGATAACTGATTCGAATCGTTCATCTTGAAGAACAATATCAGCAGCCTCCTTAGCAATGTCTGTACCGGTGATGCCCATGGCAATTCCAACGTTAGCCTGTCGGAGTGCCGGAGAATCATTGACACCATCGCCTGTCATCGTCACTATCTTTCCTAATTTTTGCAATGATTTTACAATACGAAGCTTGTGGATTGGACTGGTTCTAGCTAAAATTGTAGCTCGATTTTTCAGAGCATGTTCTAGCGCATCATCGCTCATTGCATCAATATCGTCGCCTGTGAGACTTTGATCATTCCTCTCTTCCTTGAAAATACCTACTTCTTTTCCAATTGCTTTTGCAGTGACCTCGTTATCGCCAGTAATCATTATGACATCAATGCCGGCTCTTTCTGCTTTGGTGATGTACTCCTTCACACCTTCACGGGGTGGGTCATTAATACCAATCAATCCCACAAATTCTAGGTCTATTAGATCTTCATCGGTTACCTGTAAATGATCTTTAGGAAGATATCTTATTGCACAAGCAAGAACTCTCAAACCCTGTGATGCAAATTCACTTACTACGTCTTCTGTTCCAGATGGCTTTTTCAGGTACTGCTCTAGTCGTTCTGGAGCTCCCTTGACTATTAGAAGATTTGAATCCTGACTAGCCAATAATGGATGCTCCTTCTTTACTGCAGGACTTGGTTGATGGAGTGTTACCATATACTTTCTATCACTGGTAAATGGGATTTCAGAGATTCTTGGCCAGGTCTCATTAAGGACATACCGATGTACCCCTGCTTTTTCTGATACAACAATCAAAGCTGCTTCAGTTGGAGATCCTCTAATTCTCCATACTCTATCCTCTCCCATGCACTTTCTAACAGGGTCATCCTCTTTCAGACATTCCGAATATAAATCAGAATCATTACACAATGTGATGTATGAGAGAATATGTTCCAGATCGGGGAAATCTGTGAGGTTATCGCTGACTATCGGTTTCTTCCTTCTGCTATCTTCACTCTGACCAATATATTCATGCAGCGTATCTGAACGAAGGCAACCCTCAGGTCCACATCCTTCAAGATAGATACCTCCACTTTCCACATTGAAACCTACACCACTAACTTCATAGTAATATTGAGGTGTAAAAATTCTTCTCACCATCATCTGATTTCTTGTAAGAGTTCCTGTTTTATCGGAGCAAAATACATTTACCAGACCTAATGTTTCGACTACATTCAAATTGCGTACTATGACGTTCTTTTTTGATAAACGATATACTCCTACTGAAAGTACAATTGTGATAACAGCTATTAGTCCCTCTGGAATAGCCGAAACCAAAGAAGAGAGTGAAAATAAGACTAATTCGTAAGTTTCTATTTGGCGATAAATTCCAAGTAGAAGCGTGGCTGCAAGAAAGATGAAAGCAAGAACAATGAAAAAGATGCTGAGCCTCTTTAAACGAATCTCAATTGATGTTTTCTCTTTCACAACCTGTTGTAGTTCTTTGTTTATCTCACCTAGAAGGGTATTGTCTCCAGTTTTCTCGACAGCTACTCTTCCTCTTCCTTGAGTAACAAAAGAACCGGCAAAGACTTTGTTTGATTCTTCATAGTAATGAGGGTTCTCTATAAGACAGACTACGTCTTTCTTGACCGGTACGCTCTCCCCCGTAAGTAAACTCTCGTCAACATGAAGATTCCTTTCAAAA
The DNA here is from genome assembly GCA_004524565.1 of Candidatus Thorarchaeota archaeon. GTDB lineage: Archaea > Asgardarchaeota > Thorarchaeia > Thorarchaeales > Thorarchaeaceae > SMTZ1-45. The sequence continues at coordinate 320 of SDNZ01000150.1, read as the reverse complement.
ATGACTCTTGCATCAGCAGGAACCTTCTCACCAGTATTAAGTAACAATATGTCTCCTGGCACTAAATTTGAAGAGGGTATTTCTTGCTCTTCTCCATTCCTGATCACAATTGATTTTTCTTCAATAAGTTTCTTAACAGATTCAATAGTTTTTTCAGCTCTCCACTCTTGCGTGAATCCTATTATTGAGTTTATGAGGAGAATTATCCCAATCACAATTGTGTCTTCTACATGGTTTCCGATGAGCGATACAACTGCAGCCAGCACTAATACGTACACAAGAGGCGATTTGAACTGCCGAAGAAACATAAGAACTGGACT
>SDNZ01000149.1 GCA_004524565.1 Candidatus Thorarchaeota archaeon | reverse complement strand
TCAGGAAAACGGTTCATTTGATTTGCTTTTGTAAGAATCCCATGACTATGGAATTAAATTCATTAGGCTTCTCAAAGGTAATTGCATGTCCTGAATCTTGAACAATGATCATTTCGGAGTTGAGTATACTATCGTGAATAATTTGCGAATAGGGATATGCAGGTTTAAGAATATCCTTTTCCCCCGCTATGACACAGGTGGGTGTTTTAATCTTTGGTAGATGATCTTTGATATCCAACAAGAGAAATGCATCTAACAGCCGTACTAGTGATGGGTAATCTAGGTGGATATAGCGCTCCTTTGCAGCCTCTAAGATTGCGCCTTGTTCTCGAATGAATGTTTCACCGAAATTCAAAGGTACTGTAGAGTGGTAGAACATCTCTGGATCCGCACGCACACAAGCGTACCTCCATAGTTCGCACATATTGCGGAGCAAGGTGCCAATATGAGACACTGCGCTACAGGCAACGAGACTCATAACCATCTTCGGATACTTCAGAGCGAAGACTAATCCCAATTCAGCTCCATAACTAATTCCCACATGATGTACCTTTGATATACCAAGGCCATCCAGGAGCATCTTTTGATCCTTTGCATGTAATTCGAATGAGTATTGACTTTGTGGTTTGTCACTCTGTCCTTGACCACGCATATCGTAGAGAATGACTTGATAGTCCTTCGAAAAAACAGGAAGCTGATTGACCCAGCCGAGGGTATTTGAAAAGATACCGTTCCCGAAGATAATTGGGTCTCCTTCACCGTGTATCTCATAATAGATATTTATGTCATCTATTTCCATGAATGGCAAGATTATTCCTCCTCTGAACTAAAATCTCTTCGTAATTCACGTTTTAGAATCTTCCCTGCTCCTGAAACGTATGGGACAAAACTATCAGTGAATGCGACAGATTTGGGAATCTTGAACTTTGCTAGTTTTCCAGTACAAAATTCAATTATTTCTCCTTCCGTAGCTTTTTGTTCTGGTTTCAGAACTACAATGGCTTTTCCCACTTCTCCCCATTTAGAATCTGCCACTCCAATCACTTGAACTTGTGCAATTTTGGGATGTTGTTCTAGTACCTTCTCGATTTCTCTAGGATAGATATTTTCTCCTCCAGAGATGAACATGTCTTTTACTCGGTCAACTACAAAGAAGTATCCTTCTTCATCAAAATACACCATATCTCCTGTTCTAAACCAACCATCATCATCTAACAGGGTCTTATTCAATTCGGGTCGATTCCAATATCCTATTGTTACAGTTGGCCCCTTGAATAGTAATTCGCCAACTTCATTTTCAACACACATTTTTCCCGTTTCTGAATCAACTACTTTTGCATCAATAAAGAAATTTGGAGTACCAATACTACCAATTTTTCGCTCTGCATCCCATGAATCGAGCGCAAAACAACCCGGTCCAACCTCGGTCATTCCGAATCCTTGTTTGAATTTCACGCCATGGATTTCTTTGTAAGTCTTGATGATATCCAAAGGCAAAGGTTCACCTCCAGATGTTAGAAAGCGAACATTTCTGAAATCGATTGATTCGAATTCTGGATGACTCATGAGCATTCGATATTGTGTGGGAACAGCAAAGAAGAAGTTAGGATTTTCTTTGTTTATTGACTCTATTAAGGTATCCAAGTCCCACCTTTTCATCTGGATTACTTTTCCTCCCAGAATAAAGAGGGGAATTGCATAGACATACAATCCTCCAACATGAAACAGTGGTAGATGATTAATATAGACATCACCAGGAAGAATGTCTCGTATCGTACTTAGAGTATTGAATGCGACATGTCTATAGGTTATCATCGCACCTTTTGGGAGTCCCGTAGTTCCACCGGTGAACACAATACCCATTGGATCATCATACGTGAGCTTAGCTTCTTCAGGTGGATTTTCTGCTGAAGTACTTACTTCGCTATCATAGCAAAGCGACCCCTCTATTTCCGCCGCTTGCAAATCCAAGGCAACCCAATTATCCACTATATTTTCTTTCTTTAATTCCGTAACTACTTGCAGAAGTCCCCCATCATAGAAGAGAGCTGTTGGTTTAAGGTCTTTTATCAAGCCTGATAATTCTCGAGGCACTAAACGCCAGTTGAGTGGACTAAAGATACCTCCACACTTTTGACATCCAAAAAAAGATTCCCAATATTCCAAGCTATTCTGGGCTAGGATGCAGAGGCGGTCTCCTTTTTGAAAACCAATTTCCTGTTTAAGAAAATTAGCTACCTTATTTGCCCGTTTATTGAAGTAGTGATATGAATATCTTCTACCAGTTTCAACATCTACCAAAGCTTCTACTTCTGGTGAAAAAACATCTCGCTTGGATAAGTAATCAAATTGATTTACCATACAAACTCACACAACAAATATTTTGTATTAAATTATCAAGTAAAATAGTTTCTGTCTTTTTCTTTCACTTATCAGATAAAAATCCTTCACCACCACTTTAGCACTGCTGCAGCCATATTGAATCCGCCACCTGATGAACAGAGTGCAATATTCTCGCCCTTACCTTGTCCTGGTGGTGGCAGTTTCCCTTGATCAACTGCATCATACATAGCTAGTGCAACACATGCTGAACCTGTGTATCCCCATTTATCCATCACAATGTGTGTCTTTTCTATAGGGGCACCAAGTTCAGCCATAACTGCTTCTATGGTTCGTACGTTAATTTGGGTGAAGAAAAACCAATCTATTTCATCAATCGATAGATTCGCCTTTGCCGCACAGTCTCTTGTAAGTTGTGGCCAATTCTCTAGGTTCGTATCTGCTGGAAAACGTTTGCGAAAAGCTAGATGGTGTGTGTTATTTTGGATAGCTTCGATTGTTGGTGGTTCTGCAGTTCCTCCTACAAAAACTCCAACATGGTCATAGTAAGAACCATCTGCAATCAGTTTTGAATTCATGAATCCTTGTTTTTCTTCATTGCTTTGCAGTACAATCGCCCCTGCACCATCAGCAAACAAGGTACATGTGTAATGATCGGTCCAATCTACAAATTTCGTCATACCGTAGGCACCAATGACTAAAACCGAGTTTATTTCCGAATCAGTTGCTATATATCGAGAACCAATATCATAAGCTGTAACCAAACCCGCACAGGCACAATTGACATCAAACGTACCAGCATTTTTGGCACCGAGTTTGTATTGAACTATTACGGATGTAGCTGGAGAAAGATAGTCTGGTGTATCGGTACTCAAAATTATCAAATCAAGATCCTCTGGTTCAAGTCCTGCATTTTCTACAGCTTGACGACTTGCATGAAGTGCAAGGTCTGATGTAACCTCATCATCTGCCATAACACGACGTTGTTTGATACCAACATTATCTACTAGCCACTTTGCTGTTCCAGGACGTTGAAGCATTTTTTCAATATCTTCATTAGTAAGCATCTTTTCGGGAACGTACATACCTAAACCTGTAATTACTGCTGAACGAACCATTAGCAACGACCTCTGAATATTGATTCTGTGGCAACTACTTTTCGACTTCTGCTAGAAAGCTCAATACCTCACTATTGAACATGCCATAATGCTCAATAAAACTCAAGTGTGGTCCACCTTTGATAAATACTAATTTTGAACCAGGAATCTTGTCAGCTAGTAATTCAGCATTTTGAGGGGGTACAATGAGATCACTGTCCCCATGCAAAATAAGAGTCGGTACAGATATCTTTTTCACTTCTTCCTCGACATCAAATGCCACGGATGCTGCCGCTTGATTTCCTCTTGCATATAGCGGCTGTGGATATTGTTCAACCCATTCTTGTATTTGATTTAGTAATAACATATTCTTCTCGAGATATTTTGGATTGAAAGCAACACTATAACGCATCTTTGTTGCTTGTTCTTTTGAGAGTGTTTCTGTAGGACTCGCAAACATCATTGCCATTGTTCTATCGTTAGCAATAATTGCATTGGGTCCTCCAAAGTGGGTTGAGGCAAGGATAAGGCTACGAACTTTTTCAGGATATGAAATTGCAATTTGCTGTGCGATAAATCCACCCATTGAAATTCCTAGGAAATGTGCAGTTTCAATATCCAAAGATTTCATCAGCCCTACAGTATCAGCAGCGAACATGTCCATTGTGTAGGGATAATCTGGTTTTGAACTTCTTCCAACTCCTCTATTATCGAAAACAATACATCTGTATCTTTCCTTAAGAACTGGAATCTGACGAAACCACATCCAGAGTGAATAACCCCATCCTTCAATGAAAATAACCGGGGGTGCATCTGAAGGTCCATGAACCTCATAATATAGTTCTATATCATCTATTGTTTCATACGGCAAAGCAATCAACCTCGTACAGTTCAGTATTTTCTTCTTGAGTGATTTTGATCATTCCTCCATATTGTGCTAGATGTTGATGGTGAAGAATAGTAGCAGGATTAACAGGACTAAACTTCCCAATACAACTGGAACCCAGTAGTCCATTTCCTTCATTCCGAACTCAAACGAACCAATCTTGATGCGTTGCAATCTCTCTTTGAGAGATTGGGTTTTAATACCCACAGAGCCCGTTATTCCAAGAGGTAAGAATAACACAATAATGATGTATATTATACCCAGTCCAACCACCCATAGTTCTCCAGGTAATCCTATGCTATCCATGAAATCTACAAGATTCAGCTCCGAATACACCACAACACCTGCTCCTAATAAAGGTCCAAGTATAGTAGCAATTCCTCCAATTATTGTGTATAACATTGCATCTATCGATATTTCGACTCCCAAAGCTGCAGTTGGGTCGATAGTTCTGATGAATGGGGCATATAGACCACCAGCAAGAGCTGCGATTGCACCACTGATCATTACCACTACTATCTTGCTGCGATAGCTATTGTATCCGAGTGCCTCAGCGCGTTCCTGATTCTGTGCAACAGCTGTTACCATTCTGCCAAATGGTGATGCAATGAGTCGTTTTATGAAGATAAATGTCAGTACAACACAAGTTAACACAAGATAGTACATCACTGGAATTCTATAGAGGAATATATCCGTATCCTCAATCCATAATATCGCCATGCCATAGATATTATTCCAGAAAGCAACAAGAAAACCGACTATTGTAATTGCCAAAATGCTGAGTGGCAGAACGTACTTACTGATGATATCAACAGACGTAATCTCGCTTGAAGGTACCTGCTTACCTTCCTCAATTTGAAGAGGATCTCTTATTGACTTACTTCTTTCCATCCAATATAGACCAAACATACCGAGCATTGCAACAAATACTAGAACTGAGCCTATGATATTTGCTCCAAAGAAAAGAAGGAATCCAATGAAGGCAACCATTACAGGTACGAAGAAGAGGAGTCCTGATGATTCAGTTCGAATCTTTACATAATTAATAACCATACCAAAAAATGCAGTTAGAATAATGAATGTAATTATGATGAAGAAAAGGTAGAATGGAGCTGTTGTCATAATACTAGGAGTTGCAACTCTAAGACCTGTTTCTCCTCCTGAAAGTGTAGGATTTTGAGCAAAGAAATTATACAGGAACATTGCGATTGCCAATGCGATGAATGCAAAGGCTGTACCTCTCATACGACTCGTAGTCAGCCCCATTATGAAACCAAGAAAAGCACCAATTAACATGGCAATGACCAGTGTGAGAGGAAATGGCAAAATATTGAGTTCTGGAAAGATTGCATTATTCAGTGTAAAAGCTATGAAGTACGCCCCTACACCAAAGAGTGCAACGTGACCGAAATTAAGAAGTCCCGCCCTTCCCAATTGCAAATCGAAGGACATCGCAAGAAGACCGAAAATCATTATCTGAGTAATCACATTGAGTAAATCTCGTTCAGGTGATAACTCTGCCCGTGTTATCAATGGGAATAGATAGAGGATTGTAATGACCGATATGAACATTCTATTGTTTGACAACACTGAAGTGAAACGAGCTAGAAAGCCTTTCTGCTTATCTTCTATAATGTCTTCATTACTCATGTTCCTGTCAATCCTCCTGGTTTCAATACTAGAACGATAGCCATAATGATAAACACAATGATATTCTCAAGACCTGGAGCGAAATATGCACAGAACTTCATTGCTAGTCCTACAATTAGTGCTCCGAAGAATGTACCCTCAAACCGACCATAGTGAGCTCCTCCTACAACGACGATGACAAATGCAAATATGAGGTAAGTCAATCCATGACCTGTGTTTGCACCAATCCATGGAACCAGGACTGCACCAGATAATCCTGCAAGACCTGCACCAAGCATGAACACAATTGTGAATAGCTTTTTGATATCTGTCCCTAAGGCCTCAACCATTTCGGTATCTTCTATACCTGCCTGAATCTGGAGACCAATTCGTGTCTTGCGAAAAGCTATGAACATTATTGATGCGATTATAAGACCTAGGAAGATTAAGAAAACTCTATAGACCTGAAATGTGAGGATGCCTCCAAAATCAAAAACTCCAGAGATGAAGAAGTATCCTGTTTCCCCAACTTGCGAAAATGGAGTGATGAAGTATGATATCACAGCGCTGCCCCATATGATCTCTGCGACTTTTGTAATAATGACCATGAAACCTACTGTCAACAGTATTTGCGCTATCGCATTTCCATAGAGTCGTCGAACTGTGAAGAACTCTATTCCCCCGCCTATTATCGCTAAAACCGCCGCAGAACCAGCCGCACTTGCAATGAACGATACAATTGACAGCATAAAGTAGTTTGTTCCAAAGATACCAAGATCTAGAAGAAATGCTTCTGTGCCAAGGTAAATTGTGAAACCCATGAATCCTCCCAACATGAAGAACGCTCCGTGAGCGAAATTGATGACATCGCATAAACCAAATATCAAGAAGAAACCGGAAACCATAAGAAATAGTAACATACTGAGTGCGAGCCCATCAACTATGGACAATACAGTCCTGTCGACAAATCCATTCCATGAGTAAGAGTATATGCCTAGTGCTACCAACATCACTACAAAGGCAATAACCGATACAATAGTCAGTATCTTTCGAGCTTGCGGGTTTTCGTCAAAGTAGTCCTTAATAGGATTAATCACGCTTTCCATAGCTGTCCTCTCCTTCTATATGCTTACTCCCAGGTATTGCGCAACAAGCGCTTTGTCTGCAATTAGCTCGTCCATATTGTTGCCTTGATGAACTATCTTGCCATTATCAAAGATATAGTAGTTATCTCCAAGCTTTGATACAGTCCTGAAATTCTGTTCAACCAAAAGGATTGTAGCAATCTCCTTTAGCTTGTCAAGAGCATTGATGAGGTTCTTTGCCAAGAGTGGACTAAGTCCCTCTGTCGGTTCATCAATGAGTAACAAATCATTATCATTCATCAATGCTCGAGCTACAGCTAACATCTGCTGTTGGCCGCCTGATAGTGATTTTGCTTTCTGTTTGAAGAACCTCCTCATATCCGGAAATAGATCAAAAATGAAATCTAAGCGGTCTTGCACATCTCCCTTCAAACCGCCCTTGCGTTGCGAAACAATTAGATTCTGTTCAATCGTCAGTGAACCAAATATTCTTCGGGTGTCCGGAACATATCCGATACCTTTTGCTACAATTTTGTGAGTGGCAAGCTTTGAGATATCTT
>SDNZ01000148.1 GCA_004524565.1 Candidatus Thorarchaeota archaeon | reverse complement strand
GAATATGTCGAACCCTGCGAAGCTATACGTGATGGAAAACTGGTGATTGAAGATCCCCTTGTCGGATTTGAAGAATTGACGTTTCCTGAACCATTTGGTAAGTTAGAAGCTTTCAACACTAGTGGCGGAACCTCAACACTTCCACAAACATATCTCGGGAAAGTAAATGAACTTGATTACAAGACAATCCGATATCCGGGGCATGGTCACAAGATGTGGTGTCTGCTCAAACTGGGTCTTATGGATTCAAAAGAGATTGATGTAGACGGAATGAAAGTCAATCCTCGACGGGTTCTTGAGAAGTGTCTGGAAAATAATTTACCACCTTCTGGAAAAGATGCAACTCTCATCCGTACAACAATTGAGGGCTGGAAGGGAACTGAATCACGAATTCTAGAGTATGAAATTGTTGATCTATATGACGAAGCAACTGGACTGACATCCATGATGCGTACAACATCATTTCCAGCAGCTGTTACTGCCTTGATGATGGCAGATGGACGTATAACCAAGAGAGGTGTTCTGACTCCTGAGAGATGTATACCTCCTGATCTTTTCATCGAAGCTCTACGAAGTAGAGGTATTGACATCAAGCAGACTATTAATTGACATGTATCACACTTATTTGGATTTGCGATTGCAGAACCAGAGGTGTTTCTAGATGGAAGTTTTGATCATAAATGGAAGTCCTAGGAAGGGGCGAATGCACACAGGAAGAATCGTTTCGCATTTCGCTGAAGGAATGAAGGAGGCAGGAGCAAATGTTGAGACTATCTATTCGATAGCTCTTAGCATTGGTGATTGCAAAGGTTGTTTCAATTGCTGGACTAAAACTCCTGGGAAGTGCATTCAAGACGATGATATGACAGATGTTCTCTCTAAAATGGCAAGTGCAGATATTCTTGTCTTAGCAACACCAGTGTATGTTGATGGCATGACTGGGTCTCTAAAAACATTGATTGATAGGTTTCTTCCTCATCTTAAAGGTCGATTTGTGATAAGAGATGACCACTGCAGACACCCGGTACGCGAGCATGTCAAACAGGGGAAGGTGGTCTTAGTTTCTGTTTCAGGTTTCACTGAACTAGACAATTTTGATCCTTTGATTAATCACGTTAGGGCAATATGCAAGAATATGAATCGAGAATTTGCGGGAGCATTGGTTCGTTCTGTCGCTTGGATTATGGATGGGGCCGCAGAACAAGGTGTCCAGTTAGATTCAATTTATGAAGCTGTAAGGCAAGCTGGTAGAGAACTTGTATCAACTGGCTCGATGAGAGAAGAAACCTTGGAAACAATAAGACGCGATTTCGTACCTCGTGATACCGTTGTTCAGTTGACGCAAGGATTCTATGATGAAGAGTAAATATTGCGTAGAAGGAAATCACTATTCATATTCACATGGAGAACCCCTCTCATGATTAGTGGAATGATTAATCTAGACGTAAGGTTCTCGAGAACTCGTGGTTATCCATGAGCAAGTACAGTGACATATACTCCAAAGTTCTTGAAGCCCAAGAAGTTTTGCGTGATATTAAGCATGTAACAAGATTAGACAAGTCATCGACCTTCAGTAAACTAACTGGTGGGGACGTATATCTCAAGCTTGAGAATCTACAGAAGACTGGTTCGTTTAAGGTACGAGGGGCTGCATACGCAATGTCCCAATTAACTGAGAAGGAAAAGAAAGCTGGGGTGATTGCTGCGAGTGCAGGAAATCACGCACAGGGAGTAGCATATGCAGCAACGAGGCTTGGAATCAAGTCCACTATTGTGATGCCACGTTTCTCACCTGTTGCAAAGATTCAAGCTACACAGAGTTACGGTGCTAAAGTTGTTCTTCATGGGAACGTATTCGATGATGCTTTAGCTCATGCTCTAGAGACCTCCGAGAAGACAGGTGCGACCTTTCTTCACCCATTCAATGATGAAGATGTCATTGCAGGTCAAGGAACAATTGGTTTAGAGATACTTGATGACTGTCCTGATGTAGATGTAATTGCTGTACCTATAGGAGGTGGAGGGCTAGTTTCAGGAATTTCTATCGCAGTCAAAGAACAACGACCAGAAGTGGAAATCTATGGCGTTGAGGCTGCGTCTGCTGCGTCGATGCAAGCTTCGTTTGAAGCAGGTAAAATCATGAATGCAGAACGAATGGATACTTCGTGTGATGGAATTGCAGTAAAGAAACCTGGAAAGATTACATTTCGCATTGCAAGAGATCTATTGAATGGTGTAGTCACTGTTGAAGAACTTGAAGTCACGAGAACACTCTTCCTCCTTCTTGAGCGTGCGAAAATTGTTGTTGAGCCTGCAGGATGTGTTGGGCTCGCAGCTTTTCAATATGGGAAAATTGATATCAAAGACAAAACGGGAGTTGCAGTGCTCTCTGGTGGCAATATCGACATGTCATTTCTGTCGAAGGTGGTGGAAAAGGAGCTGTTCAGGCTTGGTCGTTCAATTAGAATACGTGGTAGTATACTTGACCGTGTTGGAAGTATGACCAAGGTACTCCGTGTCGTCGCAGAGTCCGGAGTCAGTATTATCGAAATCAATCAAGATCGTTTTGATCCTGATATCCCTCCCAACAGAGCAGAACTGGAAATGATTCTTGAGGTTCCAGACGAGAAGGCTGTAACTAAGATGTTGAAACTTCTTGAGAAGCAAGGACTTAGCTTCGCAATCTACGAAGACTAATCCAACTATATCAAGGGGAGACTCGACACAGCAACCAATGCAAGTACGAATGCGCTCAGAATTATTGCTGGCCAAACATTCTGGAACTTCAAAGCTGTCCATGCTGTCACTATAGTTGTCAGCAACTGAACTACCAGAAACAACAAGAGAAGTAATCCAAGTAGAACCATCTTCCCAGCAATGAGTCCAAGAGCGGTAGTGCCAAAGACCACAACGACAGCTAGAACACCAGATACTGCAAATTTGGCTATGAATGCAAAGATTGTTGCCTTAATATCAGCATTTGAACCCCACTCTCTCTTACTCAGGAGTAGACCTCTAAGCCAGGCCGCATCTGCAACGAGATAAGGAATCGCCAACAAAGTAACAATCACCGTGTTGATTCCCCTCACACCAACGGGCCACTTAATCAAAGCAATGAGTATCCATGGTTGCATATTCTCTGGAAGTCCGCAGATTGCCAACCAACTCATTAACCAAATAATACCGATACCCGCAATCATGAGTCCTCGTAGAATATCGAATGCATGTTCCTTTATTGAGAGACGTTCAATTCCAACAGATGCAAAAGCCTTCTTTGTCGCCTCTTTGCCCATAAGTGCAAACATTGTGATTGTAAAGAAAATTGCTGAAAGGATATAGAATAGAATGAAGCCAACAGCAAACATCGATTTTGGCCAAGCTAATCCGATATTTTCTAGGTGAAATCCACCTGCAGAAGTTGCAGTATAGATTGTTATCATTATCGCACCTAAGACTGAGCTTATTGCAAACGTTTTCTTGAAACCAAATACCTCTGTTTCATTCTCGATCTTTCGCGGCTTCTGTTTTTCCGGAATATATGTGTACACTAGAAGCATGAGTGGGAATAATGAAAGTAGTAAACAAAACGCTCCAGTAAACGTTGCTATTGTCTTGCTGAAATATACTTGACTTGTTGGGTCAAGAGTGTAGATTAATTGACTTTCTCCTTGAACTGCCTGAATCAGCCATTCACACGATTCCTCAACAATAGTCCCATCTACTGCTTCAAAAACATGATCTGTTGGCGCTAGAGCAAGCCGATACGCAGTCTGATTTACTAATGATCCATAGGTCACATCCGCTTCTGCTGATTCATTTCCTGTAGCTGTTCGAATCGCGTTTAGTGCATCATCAACTGTTATCATCTCGTCGTATTCACCGACTGCGATTAGAAGATTGCCTGGAAAATCAAGATACAGACCCAATTCCATCTGTCCCACATCACCAACAGCAGCATAGCCAATTGGTGAAATTGGGTAGTCCTTCAGTTCTATTGCTACTCGGAAACCCAATGAGTGCGACAGAACTCCATAGCTCTCATTATCGACATTAGGCCAATTTTGTTGGACATAGCGTACTGCTGCGTAAGCATCTTCAGCCATTGTCGCAGTATCTGTTATATCATATGGTAATGGGGAATCTCCGTGTCCTGCTAAGTCAACTGAAACCACTGTAAAATTACGTCGTGCGAGTTCAATGTTGAAGGCGTACATGCCTTCTTTCGAACCTGCAAGTCCGTGTAGTGTCAATATGATTGGCATTGGATCGAGAAGTTCTCCAAGACGTGGAGCATACACTAAGAACTCTACTGGACGACCGGGTTCACGTTCAATACTGTAGCGCTCTACTGTTATCTCTCCGAGACCTCTATCAGCAGTCCATGAGAGATAGAATGATGATAGAAACAAAATCGTCAAGATAAAAATTGTGAAGTAGAGCGGTTCCCTTTTCATGTCACTCACCTATTGGCTGATTCTCTTCAACATCCTTTTTGACTTAAGGGTGACGATTTGACTATTGGCTGGATCAGGTTTCTAGTGATTGAAGGGAGGCAACCTCTAAGAACATCCTCTAAATCATCTATTTCAATTTGAAATACCTAGTATTTGATACCAAGCTTCTTAGATAGCTTATCAAGCATGTCCTTCGTCATTGCTGCAAGATCATAATCGGGTGTCCAATCCCACTCTTCTCTAGCAACACTATCATCGAGTGATGCTGGCCATGATTCTGCAATTGCCTGTCTGAAGTCTGGCTCGTATGAAATTTCGAACTCTGGGATATGCTTCTTGATTTCAGCTGCTATTTCTTCTGGAGCAAAACTCATCGCTGTGATGTTGAAACTTCTGTGTACTAGATTCTCTTCTGGCGCTTCAATCAAGTCCATTGTACACTTGATGCAGTCTGGCATGTACATCATTGGTAGGTATGTTCCCTTATCGAGGAATGAAGTGTACTTCTTATTTTTGAGGGCTTCGTAGAATATCTCAACTGCATAATCTGTTGTACCACCCCCTGGTAGTGCTTCAGAACTAATGATACCGGGATATCTCAATGAACGGAAATCAACACCGTATCTCTTTGTATAGTATTCGCCCCATAATTCTATGAAAACCTTTGTCACTCCATAAGCACTGGTTGGTCTCATGATGACATCGTTAGGTGTGTTCTCTCTTGGAGTACTAGGACCGAATGCTGCGATTGAACTCGGGATCATCACTTGATCTAACTTCAATTCTCGTACAGCTTCTAGAATATTGTATGCTCCTTCTACATTTGTTTGATATGCAAGTTGAGGATTCTTTTCACCTACACCGGAAAGAACGGAAGCGTTGTGGATGATAATATCAATATCATTGTCTACAAGCATCGAGTGTATTTGATTGGGATCAAGAATGTCAAGATGAAGGTAAGGTCCATCTTTTGTCAGAATATCTGGAGGTTTCTTCCTACCAGTTGCAATAACATTCTTGCCTCCGTATTTCTTTCGTAGAGCCCCTACAAGCTCGGTACCAATCTGACCGTAAGATCCAGTTACTAAGAAGCGAGTCATAATTCCTCAGTCCATATTACATGATTAGTTACGGCAGGCCAAATTTACCCTGTTAAAAGTCTTGACCTCTGCTATAGCTTGCTCCAACCTACCGCCTTTTAATGTAATCTGACGTTCGTTTCGTTACAGCACTGATTTCAGATAGGAGAATTGAATGGTGAAAAGACTACAAGGAATCAAACCTTTATTCATTGTCAGTTTCGCATTAGCAGGTTTATTAGTAGCAGGAATACTATTGCCTGCTGCTTCAGCTAATCCATTGATTGCACAGGCTTCATCTTATTCCACCTACTTTGGTGGAACCGACGGAGAAGATGCAACGAAGGTTGCTTTTGACAATGAAGGAAATACTATCCTAATCGGGCAAACACCCTCAGATGATTTCCCGATCACTACTAATGCTCTACAAGATACATATGGTGGAGGTGATTGGGATGGATTTGTTGCGAAGTTTAGCTCTTCTGGTGACCTACTCTATTCTAGCTACTTGGGAGGTTCAGGATATGAGCATGTTACTTCAGTGAATATCGATTCAGGAAACAATATCGTGCTAACTGGGACTACTGGTAGTTCAAACTTTCCAACGACTCTTGATGCATTGGATTCGACATTTGGAGGTCTCACTGACGGATTCCTCATGAAGATTGCACCAAACGGTACTCTGCTTTATAGTACATTTATCGGTGGAGCAGGTAATGATTGGATATATGGAATCCAATTCGATGCTAATGGAAATTACATGTTCAGTGGTTGGACTGATTCTACAGGTCTTGGTACCTCTGGTTCTCTACATCAGAATCCGATTGGAGGCACAGATGGTTTCATTGCTCGCGTTTCATCGAACGGAGCTGCACTTCAAATGTTTTCTTATCTTGGTGGAACCGGAAACGACCGGATTTACGTTATGGACATTGACTCCGAATACAATTACGTTCTGGCTGGAATAACCGCCTCTTCAAATTATGAGGTTACAGGTGGCGCATTTCAATCAATTTCCACAGCAAGTGGGGATGCGGTTCTGACCAAAATAAACCATGATGGGAATTCTCTGGTCTATTCGACCTACCTTGGTGGAAATGATGATGACTTTGGATTAGGAGTGGCTGTCGATTCTGCAGATAATATGATAATATCAGGATACACTGAGTCTGATGATCTTGCAGTACTCAATGCACAGCAAGCAACATTTGGTGGAGGAATTGCAGATATCTACGTTGCTAAATTCAACGAAACTGGTGGTCTTCAGTTTTTAACCTACCTTGGTGGAATTGCGACTGATTACTGCTGGGACATTGCAGTAGATCCAAGTGATAATATCATTATAGGCGGAAGAACATCTTCCTCAAATTATCCAGCACACGATGGTTTGAACGATACTCTTGCTGGATCATACGATGCAGTAGCAACTAAGTATGCCCCTGATGGTCAGACAATCATTGCTTCATCATTCGTTGGTGGTTCAGGTTCTGATATTGGAGAAGGTATAGCAGTTGATGGTGACGGGAATGTTGTTCTTTCCGGTCGAACAGTTTCGGAAAATTTTCCAGTTACTGCCGGAGCATATCAGGAAGAGATTGGCGGTTCGTCAGATGTCTTCGTTTGTCACATTGCTTTTAGTGGATATGTAACAACAACAACAACAACAACAAACATCTCGACAACAATAACAACTGATGGAACTGGTCTACCAATAGACACGACAACTCTTCTGCTCATTGGCGCAGGTGGAATTGCAGTAGTTATTATTCTTGTAATTTTTCTCAAGAAAAAATAGGAGGCATTAGTGCCTCCCTCTTTTTTTGTTCTAAGATTAGATTGATATCAAAATTAGATGTTGTAATTCAAGGAGGTTTAAGAGGGTAATCATAAATGAGTAAAAGAGTTTCATATCTTGGAATGGTTGCTATTCTTCTTGTTGTTATATTACTCACTATCCAAACTAATCCCATTCTTTTTGATAATTACATAATCCAAAACGATATAGAATTAGCCACTTTCAAGACACTATCTGATGAAACCACTGGAGTGAACCTTACATGGACCT
>SDNZ01000147.1 GCA_004524565.1 Candidatus Thorarchaeota archaeon | reverse complement strand
GGAGTGGTTCTCTTGTATTCTGCATATTCTTCACCAAATCGTTTCAGAAGATCTTTCTCCTCATAGTAAATGTGAATTGGTGTGAATATTAGCACAAATAGAATCATCCAGATTGTGAGAAAGAGTGAGTTCACGAATAATGCAACGACAATGTACAGCGGCATTTCTCCAAGGGCACCAGGATGTCGTATTTTCTTGTATATGCCACCATGCATCGAGATACCTTTCTGAGGAGCTCCCATTTCTTCTCCAGCATCTCTTATAGCGACCATCATCATTGTAAAACACGGAATTGCTATAGTCAAACCAATGATGATTCCAAAGAATGGATCAGGACTTAGAATCCATGCAAGCCCATCAACTGGAACCCAGAACCAAAAGATAGTGTTGAGAATCATAATCCCGGCAAAGATGAATGATATATTCCTGAGCTACCCGCATTCCGCCCATGCTTGTTCACCTCGCTCTTCTTCTCTTGTGACGGGCATCACACTCAATGTTGTCAAATAAGCAAATACGATTGCACACACATGAAGTGAGATCAAATTCAACCACGCAATAACCAATATCATCACTTGCAGTATATACCAAGTATCAGTAACTTATACGCATTCTGAATCGGTAGTAAGAGTGCTTCGGACTTCACATAATGTTTAACATTGATGCTGTTTCTAGAACGATCGAGTTAGGTCATGAATAAAAAGAGGATATCATTGATTGTGGTACCAATCCTAGCGATAGGTATGGTAGTTGGATACTCGTACTGGATGGGTATCCCGATGAACGTAACAGATCCCTCACTGGAGTTTCCTATTACAGAACCGGACAAGATTGAACGACTCTCAGCATACCATACTCCAGACTGGGGAGAACCAGGTGTATTTCACAATGGAATAGACTTGGTGATTTCAGAGAACGTTACAATAGTATCACCAGTTCATGGTGCCATTATTTCATATAGCGAAAGCATCAACTCGTACGGAGGGAATGTTCTCTTTGAAATAGACATTGCCATCAATTGGGCATGGACTGTCAATCTCGTTCTAGAGCCAGGATTTACGGACACAACTAATAATTCTCTTCAGAGCTCCTATATTGATGTAGGTATTGGTCAGCAAGTTAGTCCAGGAGATGAATTGGGAATACTTCTTTACAGCGAAAATTATCCTCATCTACATTACATGTTAGTAAACTTCGGTTCAGATGTGTGCGCCTATAACTACTCTACACCAACTGCGCAGGATATTTTCAATGATATAGCTACAGACTCTAACAGCACGATTCTATATCCATATCCAGCTCCAAATACAATTTTGTCACCAGTCAGTCTTATCGTCATTGGAGGATCAGCCATCTATCTACTCATTGTTCTAGTTGTAATTAGATCTGGAAAGTGATTTGAGATTGGTCGTATCGAAGAGGTTATGTATTAAATGAACAATAGTTAACACTGTGTTGTCAATGACAAAGAAAAACGATGAATGGAAACTAACTTTATCCCCCGAACAATACAAGGTTCTACGTGAATGTGGTACTGAACCACCCTTTACTGGAAAATATGTTAATCACAAAGAGAACGGAGTCTATGTCTGCGCAGGTTGTGGAAATGAGCTCTTCTCATCAGATACGAAATACGAGTCAGGAAGTGGATGGCCTAGTTTCTGGGATCAGGTTACGGAAGATGCCATAGAGAGAAGAGAAGACAATAGTCTTTGGATGAAGAGAACAGAGATTGTCTGTAAGAAGTGTGGTGGACATTTAGGACACGTATTCGACGATGGGCCAAATCCCACTGGTCTAAGATACTGTGTTAATTCCCTCTCTCTTGATTTCAAGTCAAAAGATTCAGAGTAAATCCATCATTTATGAACCGCATGGTTCAACATCTTTTTCAGTAGATGCTTTTGGCTCTGATTTACTAACTAGGTGGTATCAGTGATAGAGCCTTGGGAAAGTGAAGGAAAACTTGTAGAAGCAACAAAAGAACCGATAATCAAGAAACGACTCGTTGAGGATCTGCGAAAAGCAGGAATCAAAAAAGGAGACACGGTTATTTTTCACTCATCGATGAAGTCCATCGGTTGGATTGTAGGAGGTCCTGTCACAGTCATTTCTGCGTTGATGGAGGCAGTCTCGGAAGAAGGAACTCTAGTAATGCCAACTCAATCTGGAGATAATGAGGAACCAGCAAATTGGAAACGTCCAGCTGTACCCAAGAGCTGGTGGCAGATTATACGAGAAGAAACACCACCATTCGATCCTGAAATCACACCAACACGAGGTATGGGTAGAATCCCCGAAACGTTTCGTAAATATCCCAATGTCAGTAGAAGTAATCATCCAACGGCATCCTTTGGTGCTTGGGGAAAGAAAGCACAGCTTGTTGTTGAAACTCATCCATATGATGACCCCTTTGGAGAAAATAGTCCACTGGCTAAGCTGTACCAACTGAATGCCAAGATACTACTAGTTGGAATTGAATTAGAATCTATCACATCTCTTCATTATGCAGAATACAAAGCTGATCTACCCAATAGACCTGAAGAGAACAGAGCTGCTGCTATTCTTGAAAATGGTAAGAGAGTATGGAAAACTTGGAAAGGACAGGAATTCAGTGATGAAGACTTCCACAAAATTGCAGCTGACTTTGAAGAGAAAGAGGGTCTCTCACCTGTCTATATTGGACAAGCAGAGAGTCACATATTCTCAATGAAAGATCTTGTTGACTATGGAGTAGATTGGCTAAGGAAGAACAGACACTATGAGATTAATGGAAGCTTCTAGCTCTTGAATATTCATTCCTTACCAGTTTGCATAGCTTGGAATGCAAGTCGCTTTGCAGATTCACGTTTCTTTGAGATATCCTGTGCTTGATTTCGGATCTCATCAAAGAGTGGTTTTCTGTCCATAATCATTTGTTCCATGAAAGTGGATACTACTTCAGAACGACTCTTGAAGACCTCAAGCTCAACAAGGGCATCTAGGACCTCAACAATGTAAGGACTCATTCGTGTCATTACTGATATCTCGCGGTTCTTCAGTCCCATGCTCTCTCTAGAGAATCTACCCATCAATTCCTCGCGGAGTGCCTGTTGATTTGGAACTGCTTCACCCACTAATTCCTTTTTCTTTGACATGTTGTAGTGGCTCCAATATCGGGTGCAATTGGTTCTATCATGGCACACTTTAAAAGGTTTCATGTAACGACAATTACGTAAGAGTGTTACACGTTAGTGTAATGGTGGAAAGGAAATGTCAATAACTAGTGCCGCTAACAGAGTACGCGCATTCGCAGACGAGATTTTACAGGATTCTAGCTTCAGTCTTGGAACCCCGATATCTCACAGTGGTCTATCGCTGGTTCCAATAGTCCCATTGAAGGAATCCGTAATCAGCGAGGAGTTCATCAATGCTGCAGAGGCTTTCGAAACTGAAAGACTCGTCATAACAGAAGCTGGGGATGCTGTAAATACAATAATTGCAAAGAACACGGGACAAAAACCCATACTCATTGAAGAGTCTGAAGTTCTCATTGCACCTAATAGTCAGGATCGTATCGTAGTATCCAGTGTCATTATCCAACCTGGAGAAGAGAAGAGAATACCAGTAAAGTGTGTTCATGCACCTCATGGACTCAATCGTGGAGCAGGATTTCATTCAACTGGTGCAGGCTCACTAAGTCTGAAATCAAAGGTCAGGGCAATGAAGTATTGCTCTATCATGACCGATGTCGAACATTATCAACCTGAAACTGCAGTTGATCAGAGTGAAGTCTGGTCAGAAGTTGAGCGATACTGCAAGACATTGGGTATGGAAGACCCAACCAAGTATACAGATGCTTTGACTAAGGTACAAGAGAAAGCAACTGAAGTTGCCAAGGAGATTAGAAGTAGTCTACCAGACAACACCTGTGGAGTGATTGTAATCGATTCTAAGGGAGAAGCGGTTGCTTTTGAGATGTACAGAAGACCTCAGGCTTTTCAGAAACGTGCAGGCTATCTGGAATCCCTTACAGTTGAGCTCTTCAACGTGGATAAGAAACCTCTCGAGGGAGAAGCAGCTTGGAGTAGTGCACTTCAACTGTTATTAAAAATGAAAGAGATTGATGACGACAAAGTCGCATCGAAGGACGACTCGGAAAGTGCCATGATTGGACTCGACGAGCTTAGAGGTGAAGTCGTTCTCGCACCGGGTAGTGAGTCAATCCTCTATTGTTCTCTTAGCCTGTAAGGGACAGAGCTATAGGGTTCGCCCTATAGCTTTTCTTTTTTTGTAATTGTAAAAGGGTCCGTCATGACCAGGAATGATAAAGTCAGCTTGATCAACTATCTTGTCATAAGATGCAAGCAAATCATCTCTATATTTCTCAACTCTATGATTTGGAAAGAAGGTCTTTGTTTCATAGTACATCCTGGAAACAATTGCATCTCCTGATGCAATATAGGTTCTATCTTTGAAGTGTATCTTTACAGAATGGTCATGACTCGTATGCCCTGTTGTTGCGATAAGTTCCATTCCGGAATGCCACTCATCACCTTCACAGATCTTAGTGAGCTCTCTATCTTCTGCTGTTTCTTTCAGGTGCTTCTTTACAACACTCTGACCAATTCCTGCAAAGGACACTCTTGCTTTGGAAAAGAGAGGAATCCCATTCCAATGATCATGATGCCAGTGTGTGATGAACACTTCATCAATATCATTCGGAGTGAGTCCAAAGTAATGCAAGTCATTCAATAATCGATCAGGCTTTCCAGGGTCTTGCCAACCAGGGTCTATTAGAATATTCAGACCATCAGTTTTTACTAGTGTGACCGTGGGTTGACTCGTTATACCGAATTGAAGGCTCATATTTCGGATTTCTTGATTTGAAAATCCTTCATACCATAGAGCAGGGTCTCTGAACAGGACTCCAGTTCTAACAATGGTTATACTATCTACAGAAGTACTCAATTGAAAAACGTCCATAATCTCAATAGATACAAAGACCCAGATTGGGGTAATATGAATTATCACCAAGGCAGTTTTTGAAAAAAAAAAGATGAGCTGTGCATGGCGGTATACACAGCTCATTCAGACATTTGGAGAACTACTCTTTGCGTAATGCATCAACGGGGTCAAGCTTAGAAGCTCTATAGGCAGGGTAGAGTCCAAAGACTACACTGACTACCACACCATAGAAGATAGCCCAGAACATTAGTTCAGGAGTAAGGACAGGTGTGATTGTGGTAAACATGGAAGTCAATTGACTTCCAGCACCTGCGCCGACACCACCCATTCCTCCTGCAAACCCACCAAATATTCCCGAGAATACATTGGCTAAGAGAGAGCCAGCAACAATACCGATGACGCCACCAATGAGTCCAATGAGAAGGGCTTCACTTAGGAAAATACCCAATACAGTCCTACCTTTAGCACCTAGAGCTTTCAGGATACCAATCTCCCGGGTTCGCTCCATCAATGATACTATCATGATGTTCATAATACCAATACCAGCAACAAGGAGAGATATACCAGCAATTCCAGCAAGTAAGAGCTCGATTGTTCCTAGCATGGTATCCATCATTTCAAGAACAGATGTCGAAGATAGTACACTGGCTTCATTATCAAAGAGTGCTTCGATATCCAAAGTCACTTGGTCAATAGTGGCTTCGTCATCAGATACAAGCTGAACTACGACGGAGCTGACCTCTTCTGACTCGAAGAGATCTACAGCAGTCCCTAATGTAATGTAGACTCCAGAATCACTTGGACCTCCACCGAAACTAGTGCCGCCAATCTCACCAAGTATACCAACCACTGTTACTGTGATGTTATTCTCGTGAGTTGCACCATTATCACGAATGGTGATGGTTAGGACCAGTTCATCCCCAATATCAGCAAAGATAGTTCCATTGCCCCATGGATCATAGACAGAGGAGCCAATAACAACACTATCATTAGCTGGTACTGCTGGAATTTCACCTTGTTCAGCAACAAAGGTTGTACCATAGAGTGTACTATATTCCGTATAATTTACACCCGATACAGAAAGATCAAGATGTGAATCTTCGGAGTCAAGACTGCCCATTCCACTGATTATTGGTG
This sequence comes from Candidatus Thorarchaeota archaeon, assembly GCA_004524565.1. Lineage (GTDB taxonomy): Archaea > Asgardarchaeota > Thorarchaeia > Thorarchaeales > Thorarchaeaceae > SMTZ1-45. The sequence continues at coordinate 1,515 of SDNZ01000147.1, read as the reverse complement.
TAGCCAGATCCACTCCGTCGATTTCCATCACAGCAGCTGTGTCATTCACATAGAGCGCAAAATCAGATGGCTCTTCACCAGAAAAGCGATCAAACATACCACCTGCAGATACAACTAGTGTATCCGTGGCAAATCCTTCCTGGAATTGAGTGGTCATGGTCACCTGGAATCCCTGTGTAAAGGAGAGGAGCGCCACAATTGCAGCTATACCAATGACAATTCCAAGTGTGGTGAGTCCAGATCTCAATTTCCTCAGGCGGATAGCACTGAAGGAGTATCCAAGAGTATCTCTAGACTTCAATTGTGATTCACCTCATCAGACTCAATGTGTCCATCCACAAGCCGAATTTTCCTACGTGCTCTGTTACTGACTGCAGGATCATGAGTTACGACAATGATTGTCATTCCAAATTCTTGATTCACTCTATCCACCAGGTCCATTATCTCAGAAGCGGTAACACTGTCGAGATTCCCGGTTGGTTCATCCATTAACAGGAATGAAGGATCGGTTACAAGAGCACGGGCGACAGCAACTCGCTGCCGTTCTCCACCTGAGAGTTGACTGGGCTTGTGATGCATTCTATCACCAAGTCCAACTTTCCCAAGCATCTTCTCAGCTCTTGCACGTCTTTCCTTTGAAGGGACACCTGCAATGGTCAGTGGTAGTTCTACATTACCAACAGCATCGAGGCGGCTTATCAAATTAAAAAATTGAAAAACGAAACCGACACGTTGTCGTAAATCAGCAAGTTCATTGTCATTGAGCGTACTTATCCCAGTGCCTCGGATCGAGAGGTCACCTTCGGAAGGACGGTCAAGTGCACCAATCATGTTGAGGAGTGTTGATTTGCCACTCCCGGATGGACCGAGTATGGAAACAAAATCCCCAGCATTGACCTGAAAAGTCACACCGCGCAACGCATGCACTGGGACCGAGCCCAGCTGGTACGTCTTTTTCAGATCTTGTACTTCTAAAATTGTATCTGTATTCATTATACTCAACAAGACAGACAATGAGATTTACTATATAGGGATAAGCCGAGAAGCCGCCAAGAATTCACCCAAATCTTTCCCAAATTCCAATGTACAAAACTACTTATCCTGTAGGGGTTGGATTGACAAGAATCAGATGAACACTAAGAGGCTGCTCTGGTGGCTGCTTGCAGGTTCCAGAGGTGGAGTAAATCGAGCACGAATTATACTTACTCTACATGATATGCCGTCTAATGCCAATCAACTGGCGGAGCATCTGAAGCTTGATTATAAAACAATTAGACATCACCTAGATATTCTAGAGAAGAACGAAGCGATTGTTCCTCAAGGCGATGGATATGGAATGGTCTACTTTGTATCGGATGATATTGAGGCAAACTTTGATGATTTCCGTCAAATCTGGGTGAAAATTGGGGAAAAGAGAATAAAAGGAAATGAGAAGGATCAAGGAGAAGAGTAATACAATGCAAAAAAGAACCCTAATTGGAATTTATTTCGTATCTGTGATAGCGGCAGTGATTC
>SDNZ01000146.1 GCA_004524565.1 Candidatus Thorarchaeota archaeon | reverse complement strand
GTAACAGGTTTCTCAATTGATCTAAGTGAGGATCTCACAACAGTCAAGGTCGATTTCAGTTTTGATGCCGAAGCGCCAGATATGAAAATTGACAAAGCATCTATTGAGGTTGGTCTGACTCAGAATGTTAGAATATGGGATGATGGTAATAGCACATGGAGCTATCCATGGTGGCTAAACGGAACGGAAGGTGGATTATCCATCTCAGCATACAATCTTTTAGTCGCATCTTGGACAGATGCTTCAACTGTTATCGATGTTTCCAATGATATTCTATGGAGTCCCCGTCATCTGATACTAGGTGCCATCCCAACATACACTCCTCCAATCTGGAAAGTGACTGAGGAAGGTGCAATCGATCTTGATGGTAACTTCTTCACGGAAGAGGACCAATACTTCATCAAGAGAACTGGTTATTGGGAAGACTGGGGCAATGTGACAGTGGATGGTATGTGGGTTGGGGTTGGATTTGACCCTACACCTGGAACTCCTGGTGATGAGTTCTGGTCAGAGAACTGGATGGGTGTTGTTCAACATAACATCTGGTTTGAAGCCAATGAGACCTTCTACTGGTATCATGCATCTGACTATAGTTTCGTGAATGCAAGTGAAATGGCTGACATTCAAGAGACCCTTTGGGCTGATTTCGACAACAATGTTGCCGCACCCGGATACGACTACGTTTCCTGGTTATCCAAGAACTGGACACTTGATACAACAACAATACCTGGTCTAGAGTCAGGTAGATGGTCCACAACTTGGTTTGCCTGGGGCACTACTCAGAACTTCTGGGTAGCTATCGAAGAGGACCGAGCTACACTAGCTCACTTCCGTGCATCATATGCTGGTCTATTAATCTTCAACGACGGATTTGGTCCTTCTGAGGGAGCTCCCGACTTCTCAATCGAGAATGGTCAGGTCACTACTGAAGAGGTCACTCACTTTGTTCTTATCGATTCAGTGGGTGATGTCGACCTTCGGAGACCCCTAGGTGCAACCAATAGTTCAGGAAATGTCATAGTCAGTCCAGATACTGAAGTTGTGTTCGGAATAACAATCAGTGATGTTGATGTAACTATCTACCCACTAAGGGTGGAACACTCCTCAGCACTTCGTGGAGCTTGGGACTTTAGACAATCTTACGAAGGTAATATGGGTCTGAATAGCACCAGTTTCGATTATAGGATAACTGATGCAACGATAACGGAGATGGCTTTTGATATCCACTTCACTGTAGATCAAGTCACGTACGATGCCAATGATCCATTGACATGGAACAATGCTGTTTCATTCAAGATTGATCAGACGATTGGTGATTGGACTCTCAATGATATCGATGATGCTGTATTGGATGAACGAAGCCTTGCAGTGAATTTCTTTGGAGTACTTGCAACAGGGTCAGTCTCACAACGTACTGCTGGCAATCGCCCAGTAACTGATAGCAATGGTGCTAGTCAGGATGCAGACTACTATCTATTCGGTTCTGAAGATAGTCCCTATGCAAACGTGGAGATGGGTGGATTACCATATACTTGGGGTGGCGATGGGCACAGTGTAACACACTATTCAGGTTCATCAACAGCTCCAATTGGTGCCTTCAGTTTAATGTACGAGTCCACCTCTGGTAGCACCATAACAAACTGGCAAGTTGATGCTTCGATGCTCTTCATGACAGCTGGTTATGAGAACTGGGGTGGTGAGGACATCATCTGTGATCCTGTCTTCGTTGCCTACACAAGCGCATTCCAAGCTGCATCTACTGGAACTACTTACACAGGTGGTGAAGGAGACCCTGCTGTTCTCTACTTGATAGTAGGCGGAGTTGTAGCTCTCATCGTGATCGTTTGTGTGATGTATCGTCGTAAGTAGATAACCTACTTGGTCGTTGGAGTCATGTCTGTTGACAAGGCTTCAACTGCCTTCTCTTTTTTTAAAACAAATTCTCTGGAAGCCATTGTGATACATAAGACGGGTCACTAAGATAACTATTCTCTGGTGGCATTACTAGAGTCCATCCTGTCTTTGCATATTCGTATGTCGCACAGGACGCAAAACCAGTCGAAAGCCATGCTTCAATACTCAGTGGTGCTGCGGTAACAAGAGAATAAAATAGGCAGGACATAATCGTATCGCAAACCACAGCGATACTGTCAGTGGGGTGTTTCTGCCCAATTTCGTTCATACATGTTCCGAATCTCTCTTTTGCTTCCTCTATTGATTCACCCTTTCCATTCTTGAAATAGTGATCATTCCATAGAGATGTTAACACTTCACCTAGCTGTTCTGTATCTGTCCAAGAAACTCCTGGATTGAATCCATCAAGACATCCCTTTTTGTCTAAACGTACATCAAACTCTTTCGAGAGAATCTTTGCAGTTTCGAGTTCACTACTTGATGAAGAGGTGCATATTTTGCGAACTCCAGATACAAGGCGTGAATTAGCAAGCTCGAGAATTTGGTTCTTTCCTCTTTCTGTAAGTCTTCCAGAATTTTCTAGAACTAACTCACCAGATGTAATAACGTAGATTAGTGTTCTCGGTTCTAATCTGGACCCCATCTCTCTCTCTTGGACGTACTCAAACATTAGTCTGACCGCCTTATTTTCCTAACATATTTTCCTAATATATACAGGTGTGATACGTTTTCAACTACTTTGCTCTTCTAAGAACTTCGTATGAACCGTAACCTCCTCTTCTATCATCAAGTTGGAATGAACCAAAGGATTGTACCATATATGAAACTTCGCCCATTTCTCCCTTGAAGGGTATAGGAATTAATGGACCTGGTTCAGCTTTCAAAGTATAACTTTGCCCTCTCTTATCTACTATATCAAGTACTGTTGATTTAGGGATGTATCCATTCTCCCGATAGGTGTGACTTCTAAGTTGAATTGTATCGATAGGAATATTCTCTCCGTCCTTGTAGATGAAGCCGCCTGGTCCAATACGTCCGTCATCAAGAACCACACCTGCTGGATTAATTGCGAGATTTTCATCAAACCATACAACGAAGTAAAACCACATATCAATTCCAGTCCAATCACGGATTCCATGAGTATGGTCTCTCTGACCGATGCATTGCTTGATTAGATACGTTTCATTTCCAACTGTAACTGTTCCACTGATTTTTCCAATCTGTTCCCAGTGTAAATCCCCACTCTTTTTCCCGATTTCTAATGCATCCTCGGTCATATGCTCAGCGTATTCATAGGTTTTATTGTGTGCTTTGAAGTCAAGATCAATTTTACCTCCGACAAGATCGTTGATGACTTCTGGATTCTCTCTCACGTGAGCAAAATCTTCGGGATTATTGAAGATTAACAGAGGGCCTTCAAAGGAGTACTTCCATTGTCCATCTTCGATGCACTTGTGTTCAACGTTCTCTACCCTAAGTACACTTGGATACTGGTTGGAATCATCATTTGCATGAAATGCACCAATCGAGCCATCTGGTAGAAAGAGGAAGAAGAATGTCATTCCCTCTTTCTTGTTGGGTTTAAACCCAACTCGACTCATTCCACCTACTGTGTTTTCTTTATCGTAAAATATGAAGTAGTAACTCTCGTTCCATTCTTCATTATCTGATGTTGGCTTGTGTGTTAATGGTTCCATTTGTATTCACTCCGAATCGTGAAGCACAACGACTCCTTTATTGCCGTCAATGGTTACTCTCTGTCCTGTTTTGAATTCTCTACATGCATTCCGGATATTGGTGACAGCAGGGATTCCAAACTCGCGGGAAACTACAGCACCATGAGATAGTACTCCTCCCGATTCAGTGATGAGTCCTCCTATCTTAGAAAACACTGGAGTCCAACCAGGATCAGTTCTTGATACTACTAGTATCTCTCCTGCTTTTACATTTGGAATATCCGCAATTGTATCAAGTATACGAACTTGTCCTGTGACTATTCCTTGACTTGCGGGGATTCCTATGAATCCTTCTGCCGATTCAGGAAGGGGATCGTCAAACTCTCTTGAACCCACCATGAATTTCGGCGGAAGTAGGTTTTCGTTCTTGAGAAATTCATCCTTTCTTTCTTTAACAAGTTCTCTGATATTTCCATATTCTGGATAGTCCTCAATTCCACTGCGAATGATTTTCCTCAACTCTCTACGCCGAAGGAAGAAAACATCACCTTCCTCCTCAATGAATCCCGTTTCCTTGAGGCAACGACCTATCTCAATAAACACTCTACGATTTCTTGTAATCCATCTGTCTAAATTGAATCTCTGGTTCTCTCGAAAACCTATGTAGGTTCTGGCCATTCCCAGAATTGTTGAAAACAGCATCCACTTCATTGGACCGTATCTTTGTCCTCGGATGTGCTTCTCAGCTAATTTCTCTGCTTTAATTCTCTTCTTTGCTAATGACTCTTCAGCTTTAGTGAGGTCTCTCATTCCTTCAATCACTAATGGTTTGAGGGCATCAATAACATATTCTGGAGCATCTCTCCAACGAGGATAATAGACTTCTCTTGTAAAACCACGGTCTCCAAAATCATCTAGAAATTTGTCGAATTTTTCCGTGAATGATTTTACAACAGGTGATTCATTCTCAATAAGACCCGCGTACACTTCATCCGAAGGAAGATCTGTGAATATCTTCTTCACTGTTTCGTTGTTGCCTCCGTTGTACGCCAACTCAAAGATTCTGTTGTTTGTTTCAGTTGTTTTATGTTCCAATCCTGACAAGAGAATTGGATAAAAAATACTCCCAGCTTCTTCACCCAACCATCTTCTGCAGAGGTAATTCGTGATGAGATTCATTCCCAGGGTATGAACTGGTAGACCATAACGCACCATTCGGAAATGCTTCATCATCACCTTATCTAGTTCATCTGCTAATCCCATGAGGGCTGCAACAGATTCATGTTGTGCGGCATGATTCAATTCCCTATCGAATTTTCCACAATATGGATTGAAGACATCTTCAGTCCATGTTCTATAAGCATCATTTGTCTTGGTCATACCTCCATCACCATCTAGAAGCATGACTCTGATTTCTGCCATGATTCGTGTCTTGAGAGCGAAAGGTAGTTCTCTCATTGTATCCTTTCCAAATGGACCACTTCCCTCTGGGAAATAATTCAATACATCTTCAGATCGAATGAACGGAGGCATCTCATTTACAACCTTGGTCCGCAGGACTTCGAGATTGAAGTAAACATGTGCTTTATGGAGTTTAAGCAATTCTTTCGGTGTGTCTTTATAACCCATGATCTCATTGGTCTCGATATTTACTATGTATGTTATCTGGTCCCCCAACAAATCAAAGAATAATGGAGTTACAGGATCATTCCAGTAGTCATCAGCATACCCTCTTGTCCAGAAGACTTCTTCCTCCTCTTCATCCTGACCTATACCTACAGTGATTGGACGTGATTGTAAAATGTGAAACTTGCTTTCTCTATCCAATGCCCATTCAATATCTTGGGGCGATTGAAAGAGTTCCTCGATTGATTTACCTATTTTGGAGAGTTCGAGTATCTCGCCATCTTCGAGTGATGATTGTTGTCGTTTCTCAAAAGAAACACCTGATTCTTTTACACCATCTCCGGTCGTGTTACTGATTATTATCGAATCTTTCGTACCAATTTCTTTACTTACCAGTGTATATTCTGTTGTTTCATTATTCCTTGCAACAACATATCTATCTGGAACTGTTTGTCCTGAAACAACTGATTCGCCTAATCCAAAATTCGATTCAATCATCATCTCATCTGGTTTTCGTGAAATTGGATTTTGTGTGAACATTACTCCTGCACATCTTGCTTCAGCCATGGATTGAACAACTACAGCAATCTGTACTTGATCATGGGGAATATCATTCTCTTCTCTATATGCAACTGCTCTTGTTGTCCACATAGAACCAAAGCAGCTTTTGATATGGTCCAGAACATTGGCAATACCCTCAATGTTGAGTGATGTGTCATATTGGCCTGCAAAGGATGCGTCTGGTAGATCTTCCGCAGTTGCTGAAGATCTAATTGCCACCCGTTTCAAATCTTGTTGTAGGTACATTTCTGTTATGACATCAACGACGTCTTGTGGGAGTGTTGCTCTATTGATGTGCTCTCTCATTGTTTCAGTGGCTTTCTTCAACTCAGCAGTATCTTCAAAATTCAAATCACTAAGATGGCTCTTTGCAAGATTCTCAAGTTCATTTGAAGCAATGAATTTTGAGTATGCTTCAGTTGTAACTACGAATCCTTTTGGAACTGTAAAGCCTGCGTGGATTAATACTGTGAGATTAGAGGCTTTACCTCCCGTGATTGATTTAGTCGATTCGTCAATGAGATTCAACTCTATGACGAGTGGTCTATTGGATATTTTTGGAACCTCCTAAAGTAGGTCTGCCAGTTTGAGAGTCCCCTCAAACAATGCTAAAGAGGTTTCGATGTTAAATCTGGAAGGTTCTTTAGTGCTCGTGTACGAATAATTTTCTGAGGTTGACCTGAATGAGAATCAAACCTGATAAGATGAACAAGCTGGATGGTCGAGTCTGTTTTATCTGTGGGAAATATTTGTTAAATTACTCTGAGAAAGATATGGCCTATCTCAAAGTTCACTCAGGGTCAACAATAAAAGCTAAACCTGACATGTATCATTTATTCTCTTGTCCAAATTGCGATAAGATGGCACACAAGAGATGCTGGTATGACATTGGTGAAAGAAAGGTAAAGAAAGGTTGGTTTGGCAAGAGTGAGTACATTCTCACATGTCCTAACTGTGGAACAGATCTGTCATCAAAGAGGGAAAAGAAGGTTGATTGGAAACGCGGATATGAACTCCCGGGTCATCCAGATTCAGAAATTCTTGAGCTTCATATATCAGATGTCATGACTTGGAAGGCTGGATCTGTATTTGGTAAAATAGGTCGTGCTATTGACAATTTCTTTCAAGCAGTTGGACTTGGTTCACTAACTGATCCTGAGCGTAATGCCATTGCTAGAGCAGCACAGAGTGTTGGAAAAACAATACAAGATGTTGCGGAGAGAGTCTTCAAGATTAAATTGACACCAAAGCAACGAGCAGAATTGAAGGAACTTCGTTGTCAAAATTGCGATGCACCTCTCCCACTTCCCGGAGAGTTTGATGATGCTGTGGTTTGTGCCCATTGCGGAACCGCACATCTGCTATGAACTCGCCCGAGATTTATTAATATACACGCATTAGTCAAATTAGAAGAACAAGCCAGTTGGAGGACTAGAATTCGAATGCCAATCTACCTCGAGTTTAACTCGTCAACATCTCAATTCTTTGAGACAACACGAAATGCTGCTGATGATACTATACTTCTAGCGATTGACGAAAGCCAGAAGAAGCTCGTTATGACTGTTCCATCAGGTGTTGGAATGATTGCCAGACGTGCTGCTGAAAGACAAGCACGTGGAATAACTAAATCTGGATTCCTCTGTAATGACGGTGGCCGATATGGTCGAGATCATGAGCTTGAGGTCTTGGGTGAAGGTGGTCAGTTACCTGATCATCTCCGACAGAGCCCTCGTGAAGTCTATTAATCTACGCTAGCATTCGCAGAGCCCTCCGATGGGCTCCTTCCTTTTCTTTCCCACACAATTCAATTTTTTATCTTATTTCTTGTTTATATCCGACGCGAAAGCTTATAACTTCACTATCGTGAATCTTTCACAGTGATTTCAATGTTTCAATGTTGCAATATGAAGT
>SDNZ01000018.1 GCA_004524565.1 Candidatus Thorarchaeota archaeon | reverse complement strand
CTGGTATCAACAGGAATGATGGTAATTGGTAGCCCGGGTCTCATAGAAAGGTCAGATCCCGCAGTCAGTCTCATTCAGGGATTACTCAATGATCCTGATTTTGATGAAGAACCAAACGCAGTGATCAATGGAACCTCGTCTGAATTCTCCTTTGAATATTTCCCGAATTCCTCGGAAGTAAAAAATAGCTATGCTGAATTGAATTGGGACCACAACCCAGGCACTCAACTGGATTTCCGAGGGCATTCAATTCTTCATCCCACACCAGATTACAATGACTTTGTCTACATGTATCAAGAATTCTCTTGGTCCTACGAACAATTACCACTGTATGTCGATATCCTACTAAACACCAGCACATGGCTTACTGGTGATTTTGAAGCAGGAATACAAGAAGCCAATTTTCTGATGTTTAGTACATATATTTGGATAATTGACTCATCAGGCAATTGGACCAAAGCCTATGAAACAAGAGGAGATGTGTATTCGAATCTCTATCAGGAACAAAGAATTCCATTGAATTACATTGCCATTAAAGAAATCTTTGAAGGAATGGTTGAAGAGGAAGGAGTACAACAAGATCCCACTGATAGTGCAAAGTTAGCTATTGGGCTTGCCCCTACCTACCGATTCGACTATTTCAATTCAACACATCCTTGGAGCTTTTATAATGGTTCAGTTTCAGTTCGAGTGAATTTTGCAGATATCTACGTATATTTGGATGTACGTTCGGACCCTGCGTCTCATCTATCACCACAAATCAATCAATCATATACTTCGAAAATAGGAGATGTGCTTCCGCTTCATCAAAATGCGTCAGATAATGTCGATGACATTTGTAATGGGATTATTATTAGCTCAGACGGTTCTGTGTATATTACTGGCTATACACTGTCACCCGCTAATGGACCACGGATTACGCATCAATTTCTCCTCAAGTACAATGCTTCATTGGGATTATTATGGATGGAACTTAACGAAAATGATACCGTTGTAAAAAGTATGGATGAATATGAAGGAGATATCTATACAACTGGATATATCAGAAATGGTACTGATCGAAATCTTATACTGACCAAATGGTCACCATTTGGAGAAATTCTCTGGCAAGTGGAGTGGGGTGAGGAATCACAACAAGTAGGTACAGCAGTTGGAGTTCAGAATAATGGATCGATCTATGTAATATGCTGTGACTATGATTATAATTCAGTGACTCCTGTAAAAACAAGTCTTCTCAAGTATGATACTGAAGGTAATTTCATGTGGAATCGAACCTTGAGCTATCCTTGGTCACGCTATACCTCATCAGGAGAATTATTGGTCTTCGAAGATCGAATCCTGTGTCGGGATCATTATGGTGAAAGTCAAATGTGTTATTTCAATGGAACGGACACAGATGAGGGAATTCTGCACCAAATTGAATCAGATGGTGAAGGAGGATACTATGGTGCCTATAGATCAACCATACAGATGCCAGGGTACCCTACAGAATTTGTTCTATTCCACAAGGATTCTAGTGACAAATTGGATTGGAGTACATCATATTCAGAAATTTGGCCTAATGGGTGGTACTACTCATTCTTGCCAGTTGAATTAATTAAAACTCCGGATGACAGAACACATTTACTTGTTCAATGCACGAATTTTGACAGAGCCTACAGTTTACGATCATATGACCTTGAAGGTAATCTAATCGAAACGCATACAATAGGTGATGCCATATGGAACCATCACTCAACTCCTCTATTTGCGGAAGTGGGGAATTCAGGTGACATATACATAGCCTTCAGTTGCCTGATAGGTGAATCAATCGATATTGCAATACAAGTATACAGCGTATCCCGAAACGATGGTTTTAGTTTAAACGCAACATCCTTCGTTTCTATCGCATGCATTGGTATCATCATAGCTGCAACTGTAGGGATTTATCGATACAAGAAAGAAAAGTAAGTATAGAATAGAGAGTAGAAGGTAGAGGTCAGCCTTCTTTGCAAGATGCTCAAATAGCTGAGTGAATCACATTAAGATATTTGTTCTCTCGATCACTACAAGACGAGAGTATGCTGACCTCTTGTGAAATAAGACACAAGTTTAAGATCCTCGGGTTCCTTCACAACCCAAGTCATCTGTTTTGAAGACTTTTGATGGAGTGTTCCTAGTGTCATGATATTTCACAAGAAATAGTATTCATAATTCGTATATATAGCACAGCCACTTTTGAGGGTCACAGGTTGAAGTCACAAGTTGTTACTAGAAAGGCGTGGAATTTCACTGATAACGAGCTAGAATATCCTTCCAAGCTTGTACATAATCTCCCTTCCTAACACGATACCACACCTCGAATTTATTCGTACATGGCTCATCTCCAAGAATCACATATACGAACCCGTCCTTTTCCCATATATCTAGTTCAAATCCCTGTTCAATGTCATTCCAAGGCTTCTCCATGGTACCAAGTGGTATATCCTCAATTTTCATTACTTGGAGTCTTTCATCAGCATCATTCCAGTTCACAAATGTAGTAAGCAAACCCAATATATAACTCGAATATTCCACGTAGGCAAAATCAACACTTCTTCCACCCACTAGGACCCTGAAATCAGCAATGAGAGGGAAACTATCAAGATCTAGTTCATGAAATGGAATGTGTTCAGGATGAGGTTCTCCACAGAGTACGGTGGTGTACAGTGGTTGTTCATTTTCGAATTTCATGTCGATTCTCATATTGAAAAACTCCTAATCAAGGAATGGAGAGTTAACCTCCTTCAGGTCCATGTATGAATTTGCCATTAATTGTTCTGCAGTCTTCTGAGCTTCAGCAACAATTTGCTTTTCATTCATTGTTTTCACAACTCTATCTTGCATGATAACTTGTCCATTGATAATGATATCACTGACTTCATTGCCGGTTGCATTGTACACGAGATTAGGAATGATGTTTTTCACCGTACCAGATAAGATCGGTGTAAGATTGGGAACTTCAGGTCTAAGAATTATGAGGTCTGCTTTCTTTCCCACTTCAATCGATCCGATAGTCTTGTCAAGACCATGACAACGAGCCGCATCGATTGTTACCATCTTGAAGATCTCTTCTGCTTTCAACACAGTTGGATCTCGATGTCTCACCTTGTTCAAGATAGCAGCATAACGCATTTGAGTAAACATGTTGCTACCATCAGGAGGACCTTGGTCAGAACCAAGAGAAGCAACACCACCAGCCTGTATAAATGAGTGCAGAGGTGGAACAACACCATCAATCAATCCAATTGAACCAGGACATCCAACCATTCTCCCACCACTCCGAGCAAGAACTTGGAGCTCCTCGTCAGAAGCATCATGACAGTGGACTGCAATGAGGTTGGAGTCAATGAAATCAATACTCTTCAGGTATTCAATTGTCGATTTTCCATATCGACCTTCCATCTGTTTACGTTCGCGATTGCCCTGTGCAACATGCATATGAATGGAGACACCATCTTCGATAGCTTTCTCTTTCACCTTGAGCAGGAGCTCGGAACTCATCATGTCAGCGGCTTGAGGACCGTAAAGGCAAGTGATTCGACCATCAAGTTTCCCATGCCAATCTTTCACAAGTTTGACTCCATCCTTGAACTTCTTCTCTCCTGCACTAGAATCAAACTCATATAACTCCTCAGAGTTTCTCTTGCCCTCTCCAAACTCGTTTATCGTGGTGCACACATTTGCTCTTACTCCACTCGGTTTATGGACCTCTTCGAGAATCTTGTCCATGTTATAGGCATAGTCACAGAATGTAGTTGTCCCAGATTTCAGAGCTTCAAGGACACAGAGCTTGGCACCGATAATCCAATCACTCTCAGTCATGTTGCGAATGATTGGTCCTAACGTCTTATGCATCCAATCCTTCTCGGGGACATCTTGTGCTAATCCTCTCAAAAGACTCTCCGGGGTATGAATGTGTGAGTCAATAAGTCCTGGCAGTACTATTCCCCCTGCTGCATCGATGACTAGATCAGCAGACATTGATGCAGAACCAGACCCAATACCTGAGATTTTATCGCCATCAATCTCTATGTATCCAGGTTCATAGATCTTAATCTGGTCTTGTTTCGGTGTCACAATTAGAGCGTTCTTGATAAAGATAGAAGTCATGTTCCTCACCAACGCGTGAGAATGACTTGACATTACACCATTTATTGCCTTTGATTTCTCAAATAAATAGGGTGGAGTGATGGTGGCTGGCCATCACTCCGGTACGGATCTAACAACAGACTCTACATCGTCCAGTAGAGTCTCCGAGCTTAAGTCAACACTGAGTTCTACCAGTTCTTCTGGAGATTTCTCAATCGTTTCTACTGCATCGTCCATCTCAACAACTGGTTTCTCAAGTGTTAGTGCATATCTAATAATCAGCACACCTGAGAGGGACACAGCTGAGCATATAAGAAGGGTAGCAGGGAATCCTATAATGGGTATGAGCCAACCGATAATTGCAATCTGGGGTGTAGATATCAACAGTAGTATTGTTGGCTGAAGAGAGTAGAGAGAGTTTCGATTCCTACTTGGTATTGAATCAAGCAATTCACGTTGTGTAAGGACTTCTGCGAAGCCTCCGAAGAACATTGAAACCGTAAATAAACAGAACATGCAGATAATAGGAATGACGTGTTGAATTGGTAATTCAATCAGAATCAAATTCGTAAAGGGTAGAAACAAAGTCACCATCTGAGTTGCGTTTGGAATTGGTGGAAATATCGCCATTACAATTGCTAGAATAACAAAGAATACAAACCCGCATGCCTGAAGGAGTCTGAATCGTGGAATCCATTTCTTTGGTTCAAATTTCCGTGACCAGATTCCTGAACGTTCGTTTGCTGCAACGCCGGGTATGAAGGCAATCGTACGATACGATGCAACTGCAACATCGGTAATCAAGTAACTGAAATAGAGAGGGAATAGGATCAATTGGCCCCAAACAGAAATAGCGCTAACACACACCATTGAACCGATGACCATGTACTTTACAAATGGAGTCTTCCAGAGATAGTTCACGCCTTCTTTCAAGAGACTAGTGTATTCACTCATCGAAGGGCGTTCGGAACGAAGTGCTTCAACCTCTGGAAAATCTCTTACATAGCGAAGGACGAGAAGTGCAAAGATCACCGCACCGACAGCCTCAATCTGGAATACAAAAGCTCTCTGGAATACAACCGCAAGGATACTACCAGGAATCAGAGCAGCTGTTGCGGCTATCTGAGAGATCATACCCATTCTACCCTGAAATACTCCGTATTGTTTTCGTTGCTTATCCTCAGGCATCGCCACTTTGTAATTATTATCAAACCAAGCACCCCAAGCGCCTGAAATCTGTGATTGGGCTATACCTTGAATTACATATACTGCAACAAGGTACAGGAAAGGAGTAGCGGATGTGACCAATGAAACCATAAAGAAGACAACACCATAGAGTAGATTTCCTATTGCGATAACCCACCGCTGACCGAGAGCATCACCTAAGGCACCACTGGGATAGTCCAATAACGTTTGAGTAATCATTTCAATTGCAATAAGGACACCGAGGAGCCCTAGACCTTCTAGAAAACCACCGGCCCCGCCAAGTGCTTCTGCTATAAAGATTGTATAGAAAGTCGTAGACAGTGTAAATATGATACTTGCTGCGGGCATGAGAATCAACATGACTCTTCCAAGATGGAGTGCCTTATCGTCTGCTTCTGTGAAGCCCATAAAACTGGAAGTTCTGCTCAATGTGCGAAAATCTCCGTTGAAATACTATTCAAAATGGAGTGGTTTTACTATATAATG
Organism: Candidatus Thorarchaeota archaeon; assembly: GCA_004524565.1. GTDB lineage: Archaea > Asgardarchaeota > Thorarchaeia > Thorarchaeales > Thorarchaeaceae > SMTZ1-45. The sequence continues at coordinate 22,569 of SDNZ01000018.1, read as the reverse complement.
AAAAGGCACAGGAGGGGGACACATAAAGAGGTCACAATAAGTTACCATTTCCTTAACATTGTTAACTCGAAGATACTGTGTTTAGATACTAAACATATCTTCACCATCATTAATTCAGAAAATCACCACAACACCAGCGATAATCAGCGAAATGATAGCCATTGCGATAGTGCCATAGATATGTCCCTTTGTATGTTCTATTCTGAAATCCTTGTATGCAGTTTCTTTCATAGACTCAGTTCCAGGAATTATGACCCAATCTGGAGTCCACGTGCCAACTATGATCATATCCAGAAACAGCCAGTCTGCAAGATTACCTATCATCAAGACACCAAATGTATTGAGAAATGCTTCAAGGAAGGTGATACTTCCACCGGATATATTTTCAAAGAAGAGGGTAGACAGAAGAGGATATCCAATCATTAAAAGAACGAATGGGAGTCCGGCAGCAGTAGCTATTCTGCGTTCCCTCTTCGTTTGAGATTCTACAGATTCTGTTATTACTTTCGGATAATCGCTAAATGCCCAAATTCTAGGACTAAGAAATCTCATTATTGGAAGAATATACAGGATTAATAGAATCCCTGCAAGTGTCCCATGGAGTAAGATATTCTCAATCAAACCCATTGCTTCAACCTTGTATTTTGAATAATATTTCAGTCATATAAGTTAGATGCAGCTAAATACCGTATTCATTGTTTGGTGTTTAGTATCTGTTTAGTATCTATACACTTGTAGAGTATAAATAGGAGTTGTGACATAAATTCATTCAGTAGGCTAACTCTTTGTCATGATTGAAACCATCTTATCAAGAAAATCTGAAATTGTTTTTTTCTCCTTGTTAGAAAGAGCTTGGATATACCGACGGTACTTTCCCTCAATAGACTTCTTACCCTTGTTCAATTGAGCCATCAGTTGCTCTCCAGAATCAGTGAATTGGACATGTAGTTCATTCTTATTTTGTGGATACATTTCCTTACTGATGATCCCCTTCTTTTGTAATCGAGAAAGAGTTTGAGAAATTGCTCCTTTTGTCAGGTTCATTTCCTTCGCAATTGCTGTTATGTTTGTGTCTTGAATGTGATAAAGATGCATCAATAGTTGAATCTCAGAAGGATGTAATTTCTCATCTGCATATGTAACAATCTTCTTTTTGTCTAAGGATACAAGTAGAGCAATACTGTCCAATATCTTTACAACGAGCTCTCTATCCTGAGACATAAGTGTTTAGTAACTTAACACTACAAAAAGCTTCGCATCACTCAATTAAGCTTCACGAATTGATACGCGATAAGAAATGACCTCTTTTTCCTTGTAGATTTCGGACCACTGCTTTGTTGTCAGAATCTCCCGCAGCTTGTCCTTTGCTCCTTTCTTCATTCGTTCAGTGGTATACACGATCTTATCTACCACTACTGGAACCGATAGGTCATCATACTCTTCTTTCTCATACTTACGCATAGTGACCTCCAAATAGTCATGCAGTGTTTCCAGTTGTTCTTCAATAAGCTTCTTCTGTCTTAGGAGATTGTGATACTCCTCACAGATATCTTTCATCTCTTCCCTGAATTTATCATCAAGACTCATCTCTTCACCTTAACAATGCATACAAACAGTATCTGAAAAATCATTTGAATCTCAAGGTGAAAGCACTTCGAAAAGGGTATAAGTCCGTTCAATTTTGATTCATCTTTAGGAGAGGTTCAGGTGAACGACGAAACAAGATACAGATGGACAAAGACTGACATCGCCGCACTAGTAGCTGCAATAATTGTGATGATTATTGGTTTTCTGACTTCGAATTTTATTATACAATCTACTCCAGAAGAGCCACCGGGCTGGCCGTTTCCGAATTGGGGGCCTCCTGCGATAGTTGTGTATCTACCTGCAATAATTCTCACAATTCCGTTGATAATCTGCATTGGCCTTATGGTGACTGCAAATAAACGCTTCAAAGCAAAAATGGAGAGTCCTACAGTATATCGATATCGAGATGAAACCATTGTATATACAGGAGACTATGAGATTCATAAGGACACTACAAAACAAGCAGATACAAAGTTCTATCTGCTACCTGCAGAATGCCCATCATGCAATAGGCCACTCAGTAATGATAATGTTGATTGGATTGGTCCATTGCAAGCTAAATGTCCTCATTGTGGTGCAACCATCAAAGCAGAAGCACGTGAATAATGATGAAGTATATCAATGTTGATAGCGAATCAAAAAAAAAGTCTAAAGGACATTATACAGCGGCAGTAGTTCACAACGGGATTGTCTATGTATCAGGTCAGCTACCAATGGATAGTGAGAGGGGAGTACCCATAGAGGGAGGTATCAAAGAGCAAACGAGGGCAGTGTTTCGAAGTCTATCCAAAATTCTTGAGGAAGCGGGAAGCTCAAAGGAAAGAGTTCTCAGAACTACAGCTTATATCCCTGATGTGTCGTTTTGGAAAGAAGTCAATGAAGTCTACGCAGAATACTTCGATGAACATAGACCTGCTAGAACTGTCGTTCCAACAACCAAGCTCCACTACGGTTGTTTGATCGAAATTGATGCAATTGCATACATTTGTGAGTGAAGAGCAATGTCAGAGAGGTTGAGCAAGCTTAAGCAGATACATGAAGATATTAGAAAAAATGATGAGGTCTCAATAGCAACACGTAAACATTTCTGGAAGATCGTTCGTGAAATCAAACGAGAAAGAGATCCAGATGATGAAGAAATAAAAACAGCTACAATAATACGCAATATTCTCTTTGAGAGAAGGATCAGTAGGGTATATTCTCTGAGTTGGTTTCTAGGAGTAGAAACACTGTTTGGTATTTTCTTCGGTCTTGTATACGTCTCAACGTTCAATATTCCTATTTCATGGTTCGACATTATTTCGTGGAATATCTTCGAAGTCTTAATCATCCTTATCAGGTTCTTTTGTATTTTTACCATGATTGCTCTCTTCTACCCGTATGGAAGATTAATAGCTGGAAGAGCTTGGGGGATAAAATTCGATGGTATGTATTTCAGTGCACAAAAAGAACCGGGTTTGAAACTTGAATACGAATCATTCCTAAGGGCTACACCAACGAAGCGCAAGTGGTTCTTCTTTTTCTCCGGACTTTGGACATTCATCACAGCTTTTGGACTTGGTATCATAGGATGGCTATTTGCTAAGGATATTCTTGGATTATCTCTAAGCGTGATATTCTTGTGTTTCTACGGATATGTAATTGGGACAGGTACACCAAAGAACAGTCGCGGAGAAATGGGGCATTTCAACCGTGAGAAGATGATTGAGAAATCTTGGAAAAAGAAGGAATGACGCAGAGAATCCGCTGCGTCATAGTTATTCTTACCGTCGTTTCACTAGAACTATCACAACAATGAGTGCAACAACCCCAACTCCAATTCCAGCAATCAATACTGGGTCGATTGGCAACGCATCAGCAGTCGGTGTAGTAGGAATTATTCCAGATACATCTACGATTGGAAATGGGTCAGAATTGGAAGCTTCTCCATCCAATGAGTATGCAACATCAACAATACCATTCAGGTCACCATCTGGTGATATCCAATCACTGTAGTGATTATAGGTTATTAGATTATTTTCGCCATCATCCAAAATTTGACTACCAACTCCAACATTATCAATGAAGGAGTTTTCTGAAACGGATGTATTTGAAGTTGCACCACCCAGTTTCACTCCATATTCAGAGGAGTCAGTAACAGTATTATGGTGTATGGTACCGTTTTCACCGAAAGCCAGATAGATGCCTGAGAGAGTTGAGTCAATTACTGTATTTCCTTCAATAACAGCATCATTACCGGATGTCATGATACCGCAACCAGTTGTATTAGTTACAGTATTATCACGAATGACAACACCATATGCACTTGGGAAAACCAAGGCATCCAGTGTACAATCACTAATAGTATTTCCACTTACTACTGATCTTAGGAAGGCTAAACAACGAATACCGTTAGCTCCACCTGTAATAGTATTATCTGTGAAAAGGGAATCATTGAAACCCCCGGTCATCCAGAAGTTGTTTCCTGCATTTCCGGAGAAGTTATTCCCAGAAATGATACAATTACCCAAACCACTTATGACCTTGAATGCAGTATCCTGATTGTTCAATACTTGATTATTTAGAAAACTACAGTTATATACATCTTCAAGGCATTGAATGCCAACATCCCTATTTTGAAGAATATTGTTAGAGAACTCTCCATTTGAGCTGTTTTGTAGATCAAATCCGCAAGCATATGGTGGATTGCCATCAATTAAACAATCTCGAATAATCCAATGTAGATCAACATTTTGTATCTGAATTGCAATATTTATCGAATCTGTTATTCTATATCCTTCAATCACAATTGGATTCTCTGCTGCTCCAGTACCCTCCCAGATCTCAGAAGTTGCCTGAGACAAGAAATCTGCATTACCATCAATTGCAATCGCGGGATGGTCTGTATAAGTCTGAGAAAGTTCAACCGAACTTACTAGTTGGTTCTCACTAAGTGAGAATTGTGTGTTCAAGGTTATTTGACTAAAAGCGAATGTTGCTAGTAACAGTGTGAGTAGAAAAGCAACCTTCATTTTACTCTTTCTTATTTTCATATCGTTATCTCCTATCTTGACCCCACACTAATGGAAACCTCCAAACCGAAATATTATGGAGTCTGCCAAATAACGAAGTAGCTAATATCAATAGGTTTTACCTCAGCGCAACGGGAAAAACCGAATATGCAGTATTGACTATCTTCAATAAGCACATCACAATCGATAATATCGGTCATCTAATGCAGCTTACTCCAGAATTAGTCATAGGTAGTCTGATAGGTTTGCTTACAGCTTTTCTCTGGGCGATATCGACTAATGTTTACAAGACACAGAGTAAGGAAGCTACCCCAATCGCTATAGCCGCTCTGAAGATGTGGGCTGCAATGGTGTTTATGACATTCATTGTCATGTTACCATTTCGAACAACACCATTTTATGTTCCATTTGATTCTCTTCTCGTTCTTGTTACCTCGGTCGCAATTAGTCTAGTTATAGGAGATATGATTTACTTAACAGCTCAGGAAAGAATTGGAGTTTCCTATGCATTTCCAATAGCCAGTGTATATCCAATATTCACCTACATCATTGCGATAACTTTTCTTGGTGAGCTGGTCATCATCAGTCGGTTTGTTGGGATAATCGTTGCTGTAACTGGAGTGTCCCTAATTTCAAGAGAACAAGCAATCACTAATGCCTCACATAATTTGAAAAAGTTTGATGCTCTGGGAATCGCGCTCTCACTAATAGCAGGGCTTTGTTGGGCTCTTGGAAGTATTCTTCTTCAAGTTGGAGTTACAGATATTGAACCGATAGATGCTAACTTCATCAGGATGCTTTTTGGAGGAGCAATATTTGTTCCAGTCGTTCTCACGGCAGTTAATCATGGAATGTCAAGACCAACAAAGAGAGCAACAAAAATTATTGTATCTGCAGGGTTTTTGGGAATGACTGTGGGTTCATTACTCTATACTTATGCTGTCAAATTGACTGGTGCATCAATTGCCGCTCTTCTAGGTTCAACATCTCCACTGTTTGCTGTACCGATTTCTATAGTACTACTCAAGGAATCATTTAGTAGAAAATCAATCTTTGCAGTTCTTCTTACAGTCTTCGGTGTCGCGTTAGTTATACTTGCAGTTTAAAATCAAACCCAACCAATCCTTCTGAAGTATGCTAGAAGCATCAGACCTACAATGAGCATGAATGCCATGAATACGGGATATCCGTAGTAGAATTCAAGTTCCGGAATCCATTGCCAATTCATACCATAGACTGATGCCATTAAGGTAAGAGGTATGAAGATGACTGAGATGACAGTCAAGACCTGCATAACCTCATTCATCTTGTTGCTCATTCTGGAGAGATATATATCAAGCATACCTGTAATCGACTCTCGATAGGTTTCAATATGATCAGTCACTCGAATCACATGGTCGTAGAGGTCTCTCAGGAAAATTTGAGTTTCATCACAAACATACATGGGTACATCTCTTTGTAATTTCAACACCACATGTCTAAGTGGCCAGATGTGGCGTCTGAAAGCTAGGAGAATTCTTTTGAGTTTGTAGATTTCTGTGAGCATATCAGCAGAACCTTCCTCAATGAGATCATCTTCCAAATCCTCGAGGGTATCCCCTATGTATTCCAGAACTACAAAATATTTGTCAACAATGAGATCTAGAAGAGTGTAAGCGAGGTAGTCGGGACTACCATTTCGAATACGATCACGGGGTTGACGAACTCGGACCCTTATCGGGTCAAATATGTCAGCAGATGATTCTTGAAATGAGATTATGTATCCTTTTCCAAATACAATTGATACTTGCTCGGAATGAACCTCATTACCAATGATATTGTATTCTCTGAGAACTGTGAATACTCCATTTGGCATTGCCTCAATTTTAGGGCGTTGGCCAATGCTTGGGATATCCTCTACTACAAGAGGATGAACATCGAAGAAGCTGCATATATTTTCAACAATCTTGATATCATGGACACCCATGACATGAATCCATTTCGTAGCATCCTCTTTCTCTATTGGGCTACAATCATCAATTGAATCTGCCTCATATTCTCTATACTGCCCTTCAGAGAATTCTGTAATGAGAATCTTTACTTCCTCGTGGCGATTTAATCCAGTGTGAATGACTGTACCAGGAGCTAGACCAACTTTGCCTTTCATTTCGTCTTCACTCATTGAAACCACTAGTCCGAAAGGTGTGGAGAAATATTAGAAAGTGAGGATTACGTGAGGAAATTGGTCGTTTTCCAATAATGGTAATAATCAGCGTTGAACGGACCCAATATTAAGGGATTATCAACGTAATTTAGCACTAAGTGAGGCCAAATGAAGTCATCGCGCTCAGATTTGATTAGGAGAATATTACTAACCATCGATCAGCAACCTTCGTCAATCTACGATATTCTCTATTCCATGGCTAATTTCTCGGATCCAAAAAGGACCAGACTTCCCAAACTTCTCAAATCAATGGAGAATGAGAATCTGGTTATCAGTGCATTGCAACCTGGACCCCTTGGACCATATCGAAGAATCTACGAACCGGGTCCCAAGGCGGAGGACTATCTTATAGAGAAGCTCCGTTGTGCAATGGAAACACTGCTACATTTCTATGAGGACTATAGAACTTCGGTGCATATTTCAACAATAAAAGAACTGGACAACGATGATATTCCAATTCGGGAAGGTAGCATCCTCTTTGCAGCATATCCACAAGCTAATGTAAATGACCTTAATGAGATAAGAAATTGGATCACAAATTATAATGTTTCAATTTCAATAGTTGGTCAAGATGACATCTTTAGTAAGACAGGAATTTCCTATGAAATCGTGGGATTAGATATCACATCAATTGAGTCACCTGATAAGACATTCTCAGAAGTTTATCTACGGGGTATTCCACCAAAAGAAAAGCTTCACGATCTCATTGCGGAATGTAAGAGAGTGCTCACAATAGGTGGTGTGCTGAGAATGGTTGCACCCTTCGTTTTCTTTGATGAACCAGAGAAGGGTAGTCTCGAGGAATTCATTAGAAGCACTACGACAGATCGTTTTCCAGAGTTAGGGATAATTGATGGTAATGAAGTACTAAACCTTATTAAACAGAATTTCTCAAATTATGGCATTACCGAAACTGAAAGAGGAGAAGTTGAATTTTGGGCGATTAAGTCCTGAATTTCAAATTACATGGGTTTTCGAGCGACTGTCCAAACATATCCTCGTAAATCATCGAGTTTTATCATACGCTCCTCAGTGCCAAATCCGTGATAGGTCCATCCATCAAGTTCTGCTTTGAGCTCTTCTTCCGTTACAAATCGAATTGGAGGATCTGTTTCCATGTGAGGAAGGATATTCCCACTATACACAAAGAATCCACCTGGCTTCACTGCTGCTATTGCTTCCCTCAATCGAGGAATGGTCCTATCAAAAAGATACTGCAAGCACTGTAAAGCTATCACCACATCATAGGATTCAGGCTTCAAAGGCCAACCATCCATATCATCAAGTCGGAACTCCACCTTATCTTCTAGTTTCAGAAGTTTAGACCTTCTCTGTGCAACAGCAATTGCGCTAACCAATGCATCGATTGCAACAACATTGCAACCAATCTTTGCGAGGTAACAAGCTACACTCCCATCCCCACAACCAAGTTCTAGAATCCTCATACTTTGCGTATCAGATTCTGTAATTGCTAGTGCATGTTCTAGTTGTTGAATCCGAGGTCCTACATCAATCCGGGATAATTCATCGTCACTCGCAGAAAGCATTTGACTGTAGATCTTATCCCAACCATCCATCCACTTCTTTGGAACAGAAACCTTAACGTTACTTTCTATTGTCATTTGCCTCGACCGCGCAGCGAACAAAGTGAGGTATAAGGTGTTTGGTTTCAGCGTTATATGAAGCCAAGAAGAGAAAAGCAGATATTGCATCGATATTGTGAGGTTTACCTGAGGAAAAATCGTCTTGGAATAGAGTATCTCAAGAACAGCTCTTCATGAGCGCATACTGGAGTTGGCATATTGGAAGAAAAGAAAAAACAACTAGTTGATCTCGTTATTAAACGAAATGTGAGTGCCATTATAACGATGAGCGAGAAGCTTGGAGTTGAGCCTGATGTCGTCATTGAATTAATCAACGAGCTGGTGACCGAGGGCAAACTTAGAGGAAACATAACAAAGGACGAGACTAGATTCTTCAGAAGTGATTCTAAAGTTTCAGATGCCCCAGTTATTGCGCGAGAAGATAAATTACCTGAATTCCTCAGTTATAATGTTAGACCAGGAATAGCCATCTCTATTATAGGTGCAATAATTCTAGTTGGTGGAGCAGTAGCTAATGCAAATGCAACAGATTTTACTGAACAGAATTTTGCCGCAGGACTCTTTCTTGTTGGTTTGCTTGTAATGTTCTTTGGTCTCTATCTAGTGGCAAAACGTAATCCACCCGATTAAGTCTGATAATCGCACCTACAACATATTGCTTAAGTAGAGGTCTTGATGGCCGCAGTGCAAGGTGACCAAATGCAAGAGCTATTCCTTGACATATTTTTGATATCGATATTTGCAATTGGAGTAGGAGTCTTATCCTCAATGATTGGAATAGGAGGAGGAACTGTAAATACCCCATTGCTATTGATTCTCTTTGCTTTCACAGAGCAATCAGCACCTGCAACAGCATTAGTTGGAGGTCTCTTTGTGTCAATAGCGGCATCAATTAGTTACTGGAAACAGCAACCCCGCCCAACCATTCCAAAGATTGGTCTAATCCTTGCAGTACTCACAGTTCCCGGATCACTATTCGGAGTATTTTTACGGACATTGATAACCGCACCTTATGCTCTTCGCTTAATTTTTGGAATCACATTGATGCCTATTGCTTTAAAGATGCTTTTTGCGAAAAAGCGTGGAAAAGGAGACCTAGTTTCTGAGCTTTCTAGATGGAATATGTCACAGATTTCTAGACGTCAGATGGGAATATCACTTTTAGGAGCATTCATTGGAGGAATTTCAGCAGGCCTTCTAGGCCTTGGTGGAGGAGCAGTAATTGTTCCAGTCCTCTGTGTGCTAATGGGATTACCAATGCATGCAGCAGTAGCAACTAGTATGTTTACAATGATGTTTACAGCAGCTGCGGGAACTGCGTACAATATCATTCTCGGATCAATAAATCTCTACTTTGCTATTGCACTTGGTATTGGTATGCTAATTGGTGGACAGATTGGTGCAAGATTAGCATGTAGAGTTAATGCAGTTCAATTGAAACAGATATTTGGACTAATCATTATTCTGCCACTAATCTCAATGATGAAACTCGGACAGATGTGGCTTGATCCCGAAGGTGTAAGGGGCATTCTATCAACAACTGGAGACGTTATAATCTGGTTAGCTATAGTGGTGCCTATTGGTCTGCTTCGTCTGTATCAACTTCGCCAGCAATCTACCCTAGATGAACCTGGGGAGCCATGTGATCTCCCAACACCAGAATAATAGCTAAGGAAAGAGAGAGTCTCCGTTTATTAGGAGGTTCCACTCCTTATTCAATTTAGAGAATGTAATTGGTGATGATTGTGAAGTATAATCTCAAAGATAAGGTGGTAATTATCACTGGAGCCTCACAGGGTTTAGGTGAGCAATTCGCTCATGGATTTGCTGAATCTGGTGCTCACGTCGTTCTTGCAGCAAGAAGGAAAGAACTTCTGGATAAAATCACTGCAGAATTAGAAAAGCAGTATAACGTAAAAACACTAGCTGTTGAAACCGATGTTGGAAAAGAGAAAGATATCATCAACCTTGTCAAGCAAACAGTAGAGAAATTCGGTACAGTCGATGTACTAGTAAACAACGCAGGAATGTATATTGTAAAACCACTTCTTGAACAGACTCTAGAAGACTGGGATACCGTGATGAATGTAAATCTGACATCAGCATTTCTTGCTTCCAGAGAAGTTGCTAAAATTATGATACCAAAGAAGTCAGGAGTCATCATCAATATTTCATCCACCTTTGGTTTTGGAGGGACAAGATTTCCAGAGATCAGTTACTATACGTCGAAGGGTGGAATGATTGCAATGACAAAAGCATTAGCAGTCGAACTAGGTGAACATAATATACGGGTCAATGCAATAGCCCCTGGTTTCTTCCCAACACCAATGTCTGCAGGAGCTTTTGATGACGAAAAGATTAGAACAACAATGATAGAACCAAGAACAGCCCTTCCGATGTTTGCTCAAAATGAGTGGATTAGAGGAGCAGCATGTTTTCTTGCAAGTGATGATGCGCGCTATATCACAGGCCATACTCTCGCTGTCGATGGTGGATGGCTTGCTTTTTAGTTTTTAAAAAAGAAAAGAATAGGAAGGTAGATGATACTACCTTCCAGAATCTATTACGGATTAATCAGTCCAATCCATAGCTTCGAAGTCGCGATATTTCTTCCACTGAGCTCCAGCTGCAATACCTGCAATTACGAGTAGACTCACTAGGAATACTGCGAAGTTCTGATATGCGTCAAACTGATCAGCAAAGAACCAGAACCAGATAGTGAGTATAATCACCCATGTAAAGGATAATCCTATGGAGAACCAACTCTCTGGACCCTCACCTCTCTTACGAGCCCAAGGTAGCCAGAAAGCCATAACGATTCCACAGAAGACAGCAAATGAGAGCAATACTGCTGCTACATTCTGATTTGCTGTGTATGTATCAGCCATGAACCAGAGCCAGACTACGAGAAATAGAAGCCATCCCCAGAAGATACCTAAGGTTCCTTTGGGTCTATTTCCAACTGAAATAGACTCGTTCACTGAAATCTGCATCTTCCCAAACCATGGAGCTATCACAATGAATGTCATCAATAAGAAAGATCCAAGGATGATTGCTAAGTTCTGGTAGAATGTTATGAAGTAGACAGTTGTTGCAAAATCATTCGAAAAGGGTAGCCATAGAACTATGAAAATTAACCAGAGAATTCCTGCAGCTCCACTAATTCTTGCACCACCTTCATCGCCATGTCCGGGAACATGAAGTAACATATTCAGCAGTCCTACAACTAGCAGGGAAGCAAGCGCAATCCCAATGTTCTCATACAAACCAAAGTATCCCTGAGCAAAGACAATCCAGAGTATAAGGAATACTATCCAACCGATTCCACTAATCGCGCTGGCTTTTACCCTTAAACCTTCATGTCTTGGGATCCATACTAGTGCACTTGCAGCTCCAACAACTAGGAACGCAACAAATACAACTGCTATGTTTTCAATTAGTCCATACCCGCTGGCGAAGAAGAATAGCCAGATAATAGTAAATGCCATCCAGGCAATGAAACTCAGTAGAGTTCCATATTCCTTACCAGTTGTCCGTCTTACTCCTCCACGTGATTTTCGTTTCCGCTTTATTTCGATCTCTATATCGAAGTCCTCCTCTTCGACATCTGCTGTAATCTCATCGATTTCGTCAGTAAAGTCGTCAGGAGTCTCGTTATCGTCAATAGGTTTCATTCTTTCAAACCTCAAATCTAACGCAACACTCTTTGGAGTGGTCACCTTAAGCATATTGCGCTAGTTTTCTAAGTACTGGATGTAAATTCAGATATATAAAGCAGGGGCACAAGATAGGGTCACAATATGTTACTAGTTGGATAACAATAGTTAAATGCAAGTATATGGATTCACTATTATTCAATCAGGAGGAAGAACGGATGGCTAATGAAAAGATGACCGTAGAGGAATTCCATAAAAAAATGGCAATTCAATCAAATAATGGATTATGGCCAACGCTAGACAAAGAGAATCCTACTGCGGTAGAGCTCGAAGAAGCAATGCATATGGCACACACTGCCAGATATCATTGGAGTAAGGTAGGAACAATAGTCAACGCAGTAAGAGCAGAATATATGCTAGCAAGGATCTATGCTCACATGAAACGAAGTGAACCTGCTCTATTCCATGCAAACCGTGGTCTTGAGCTTGCTAAAAAGGCCAAGAAGGAAGAAGATTGGAAAGATTGGGATATGCCATTTATTTACGAGGCACTAGCTCGGGCTCATGCAGTTGCTGGGCATAAAAGTGAGTGCACGAAATACAAAAACCTAGCACAAGAATCAACCAATGCTGTGGAAGGGAAAGAAGACAAGGAAATCTGTCAGGGCGAACTTGACAAGGTGAAATGCTAGAGATACTCGTATCTGGGAGCACTCAACTCGTTCTAGAACTAACAGTCTATCTCATAAATGTGCATAAGTCCTGAATTTAATTATGACTTCATTTACGTATCGCAGAATAACCTTCATATGTTGGTTTAATTGGAGTTCTTTGCGGAGCTAAGTCATGTGAGTACTCGAAGTCCTGTCTTCAAAACTGTCCTTATAGGTGAGGGCGGTGTAGGCAAGACATCACTGGCCATTCGTTATACAGAAGACCGTTTTGACCAGCAAATGAAAATGACCATAGGAGTCAATTTCGCGACAAAAAAAGTCAATGTTGCTGGGACTGACATAACCCTGCTTTTATGGGACCTTGGTGGACAACCGAGATTTCAGGATGTTGTGATGGATTATTTCAAAGGCTCCAAGCTAGCTATTGCAGTTTACGAAGTGAGTCGACCATTCACCATGTTCAGACTGGAAGATTGGATTGCTAAGTTACATGGCAGTGTACCTGATTGTGACATCTTCCTTGTTGCAAACAAAATCGATGAGCGAATAGAAGGTATGGGAGTCACTCAAGAAGAAGCAGAAGAATTTGCTGCAAGATACGACGCAAAGACGTTCGAAGTGTCTGCCAAATCAGGTCAAAATGTAGCAGAGATGTTTGAAGCAGCAGCTCAGCACCTTGTTAACAAACACGCATAGTCATTTGTTTCACTTTTTATTCGTCTATTGCGTATGAAATATGATTATATATTAGATTTCGTCATAAAGGTTGGACCTGAACGACGGAGACCTAGATATGGCTAAGATCAAGCTCAAACCTTTTGCTTGTCCTGCTTGTACACAAGGCAATTTGGTTTACGTAGAAGTTGAGGAACGAAAGATTACTCAAGCAAAAAGGTATCCAGTTATTGTGACAGCCAAGTGTTCAAAATCTCATGCCCTAGTTGCATTCGTCGATTCGAATTTTCAAGTTCGAGATGTTGAAGTAGCAACTGAAGCAACCGAAGAAGAAAAAGGTGCAACTGACAAAGCAGCGGGATACTTTGAATCATTCTAGGATTTTGTTGGAGAGGCCACTGCAAACGACATAATGTATACTACTAGATATGCTTATAATATATTATAATGGTTTTCACGCCGGGGCCAACACAGAAATGCGCTCTGTGTCACTATCTGTAGCATATTATATGTACGGGGATCAATGACAATGTACGGAATCTTCCTCATCAACGAAGCCGGTGAAACTGTTGCCTCCATGGGTTGGGAAAACCTTGAAGGTGATTCAGCATTACTAGGTGGTTTTGTATCTGCACTCCAGATGTTCATCAAAAAAATCTCAGGGAATGAGATTAACGAACTCCAATTTGGAGAATTAAAATTACTCATTGGGAAAGCAGGCGATAATTATGTTGTGACACTTCATGCTTTCAACGATGCTGATGCAAGAGCACACAATCAAGAAGTCATCAAATTTGTTATAGAACAAGGTGACAATATAGATGATGGTGTTCTCAATTTAGTCAATGAAATGATCACACAAGAAACCATGTCTGAGGATGATAAACAGAAAGTGCGCAGCGGAATCCGAGGAATGACAGACGAAGCTATGACATCTATGAAAGAGTGGGGAAAGAAAGTTTTCTAGGAGGATCACAAAGTGGAAGTATATGAAATTGCATATCTGTTTCTAGGGCTTGCAACAATAGTTGCAGCTGGAACTATTATTAACTACAGTAGAAAGAGATCAGCAGCAACAACTGATCCTGAACTGAAAGCAGCATTCAGACCGCTCTATATATTCGCCATAGGTATGATTGTATTCGGTATTGGTGCCTTACTAACATATTACGAGCTTCTTATTCAAGTACCGTGGATTCAAATTCCAGAGGTTACAAATACTTACTATTACCTTCTATACTATTTCACTCTGGGAGAATTATTCTTCTTTGTAGTCTCCGGGACAATGATTACAAAAGTGAGAATCATTGGTGTATTTATGATTATAGTGCTTCTCATAGCATTCCTTCTGATGTTCAATGCGATTATAATTATTGAAGCTCAAAGAATTAGTTCAATAGCGCAAAACTACATTGACTTTGGGTATGTTTTGTCAATGATCATTCTTGGATTTGTAGCTGGGCTTTTCACAGTCATAGCAAGGGATACAAAAAGGAGTACCAGTATGGCTCTCGGATTTGCAATGATTGTACAGGTTCTTGCTGTGCCAGGTCTGTATAATATTCTACCAACGGATTTGATAGTAGCAATTGCAATCTTTTCACTTATGGGACCAGCAATGATCACTTTTGCGTTTCTCCGACCGGATCAGAAAATTTCAGGTGAGCTTCTAGGATACGGAGCAGCTTTTGCAGTTCCTGTTTTCATTATCGCAAGTCTATTTACCACAGGATACATATCAGATATCACCGTAGTCACTATTGCTATTTCTGGGGCAATTGCAATCATGCTTACTGCAGGTTCTGCCTCTTATTCATATGGTAGATGGAGAGAAACTAAACAATCACCAACTGCATTACTAATGGTCAGTTTTGCTTCATTTAGTATGGGCCAAATGGTAGGAATCTTAGGAAGCATCGATATTATGGATAAGGGGATTGCCATCTATTTTGATTTAGTAGCATCATCCTTTGCACTGGTACTCTTTGCGGTTTTTTCAGTTCTTGCAGCTGGCTATCGAACAACTGCATCTCTACCTCTAATAATCTACCTACCAGCGATTATATTCACAGTTTCAACATATCCAGACCCAATCAGTGTTGCGGTAATAAGGTGGATTTACCTAGTGCTTCCCGTAATGGCACTCTTCTTTATACCAGTAGTCATCTTCTTCAGGGTTTGGAGAAGAATGAAGGCAGCTGGTACAGCTGGGAGAATGAGACCATTGGGATTGTCAATTGGATTACTAGTCTATATTCTAATCCGATTTCCATTGATGCTTGTTGACTTTGAACCTCTGGACCCATCGTATGGATTAATTTCAATAGCATTCTTCGTTCTGTGGTTATCAACGACAGGAAGACTCGATAGAATTAGGCAATGAGATTGGATGAGTGGATTTTCTCCACTCATCGATTCCTCTTTTTCATTTAGGAACATATTTCATTTCTTTTAAAATTCCCATAGTCCATGCAATTCGAGAGTATTGTTATTCGCGTTTTCGATGCAGACTTTATGCTCTTAGATTTGTTTTTCACATGTGCGTGGGTTGTTATTCTATACAAGAAGGGCTACATCAAACCAATCCTTTTTGGGCTAATGGGTATCACTATCAATTTCACAATTGACTACGGACTCTGGTATTCTGTAATGGGTATAAGAATAGTTGAAGGTCTGCCAATCTGGATGTCACCATTTGCGTTCTTTGTCTATTTCTCTATCACCTATGGCGTGATGCAATATTCGTATGTTCAGGTGATGTTTACAAACAAACCAGACCAACCCGAACTGGAAAAGAGAGAGAGAATCCAAATGTCAGTCCTCTTCTTTGGAGGATGGTTACTCATTGCATATCTCTCAGTACTAGCTCCAATAAACGATATAGAAGTGACTGTTATCAGAATAATGAATCAGCAGAGGATAATTGAGGTCTTTGTCGTTGTTGTTGAGTTCGCGCTACTTGGGCTTCTTGCGCATAAGCATAAGTTCGGAATCAATTGGAGAACTGTAAGGTACATCTTCTTTGTAGGATTCTTTGTGCATTTCTCAATGGAAATTACTCTGTACCTTCCAGGTATAAGACAATCCAGTGTGTTTGATCTCATATTCAACAGTCTCGTGGAATTCAACATGGGTGCACCAATATTGTATCTAATGCTAAATTTAATGGTCCCGCATCTTGAAAAACGCAAAACTAGGTCAAACGTTTTCTGAAGAATACTTCTCCTATCCCACCTTCATTGAGACCTGAGATAATGCCACATTCTTCAAATCCAACAGCTCTATGCCAAGCCTGAGGTTGGGGTTCGTTTACTTGAGAAGAACTCATCAATGTATCATATCCATTAGCTCGTAGGTATTTTTCTAAAAAATCTATCATTTTTCTACCGATACCTTCGTTCTGATATTCTTCTAAGACAAAGATAAGTCCAATATATGGTACTGTCGACCAGAGATATTCCAATCGAATGTAAGCAATAAGCCGCCCATCGAGTTCAACTACAATACACTCATCATTAACGATTTTATTGCGGACGACTTTCTCAGTCACATGAATATCCCCAACTACACACCACTCAAGATCCTCAGGACCTGCAAATCTAACAAGTGCTCTTTCGTTTACGCTCACTGCAATACACTTCCTTTTGGTGTACACTGAACTTGCTCAAGAAAGTTTTGTAATATAGAACGAAGAATCATAAGGTTTCAAACAGATAGTTAGATTGGAGAAGCAGTTTCAAGAGGTCTTTAGTAATTGAAAACTATCGAATTTAGTAGTGAATTTGATCAAAAGGTACTGCAATATCTAAGAAGAAATTATAGTAAGATATTCAGTAAAGGATGGAACTACAATAATAGTACTCTCGCAGTTTTTGTCCATGAAGAATATGTTTTGAGAACGAGCAGTAATCAGACGATAACGATAATATTTGAACCAACAGGAATTGGTGGGAAAAGCCGAATCACGATCATAAGTAGTGGAGGAGGACAGGGTCTCTTTGGATTTGATTGGGGGTCTCAGAATGCAGCTGAAAATACTCTTGTGAAGAGAATCAAGGAAATCACTGCATCAAACTACTAGGCGCGAAAGTCTTTGTCTTTGTACTCTGTCGGATTCGCATCAAATGTATCCTTACAGTATGGATTGCAGAAGTAATACTTCTTCCCATTGTAATCACTTACTAATGTAGCAGTTGCGGTATCTACATCCATTTTGCAGATAGGATCTATTGCTATTGCAGGTACAAGTTCTGTTTCTCCAGATTCGATTTCACGATATTTCTCTGGTGAATCGTCGAAAGTGTCTTTGCAATATTGTGCACAGAAATGATATCTCTTCCCTTCGTAATCGCTGAATAGAGTCGATGTAGCTATATCCACCTTCATCTTGCAGATAGGATCAATTGCTGAATCATCCTCTTGATATGCTGTTACAGGTTCTTTTACCTTCTTCACTCCAACATCATAAGGTTTGAATCGATTGAGAGTGAGTGCATTTGTGACGACACTGACACTTGATAATGCCATAGCAAGACCAGCAAATTGAGGCTGGAGATAGAGACCAAAAGACGGGTATAACAAACCTGCCGCAACTGGAAGTAAAATGATGTTGTATATTAGTGCCCAGAAGAATCCTTGTTTGATCTTAGTCATTGTCCTCTTACCGAGTTGAATGCCATTGACCACATCCATGAGGTCGTCCCTCATCAGAACGATATCTCCTGTTTCTATTGATACATCTGTTCCTGAACCGAGGGCAATCCCAACATCAGCTTGAGCAAGGGCAATGGCATCATTGACACCATCTCCACTCATTGCGACGATTCTGCCCTGAGCTTGAAGATTCTTGATTTGTGTTGCCTTCTCCTCAGGAAGAACCTCAGCTAGAACATTATCGATTCCAACTCTTTTTGCGATAGATTTCGCTGTGACTTCTTTGTCACCAGTAATCATCCACACACCTAATCCCATTTCCTTGAGGACCCGCACAGCCTGAAATGAACTCTCCTTCAAATCATCAGCAATTGCTAGAATCGCGAGCTGCTCTTGACCCATGGCAGCATATACCACAGTTTTACCTTGTTCTTGTAGCATTAGCGAATGATCTTGAATATTTGAGAAACTAACTGCATTATCAGACATATATTTCTCATTGCCAACTAGGATCGTCTCACCTTCAACCTTAGCTCGGACTCCTTGTCCTGTGGTATAAATAAAATCTGATGAAACGGGAATATCAATTCCCTTCCCCTCTGCATAGAAGACAATCGCTTCTGCCAGTGGATGTTCACTGTTCTTCTCGACTGCAGCAACCAGCCGGAGAACAGTAGCTTCATCACTCTTTCCTGTCACAAGTATATCAGTAACTGTTGGACGTCCAATTGTTAGTGTGCCGGTTTTATCAAATACCACAGTATCAACTGAAGGAATTACTTCCAAGCCATCTCCAGTTTTAATGAGAATACCATGTTGCGCACCTTTTCCAATCCCGACCATAATTGCAGTAGGAGTCGCTAAACCGAGTGCGCAAGGACACGCAGCAACAAGTACAGCTATTGTGAAATTGAGCGCAAGAGTCCATTCAACACCCATGATGAATATCCAGAAGAGGTATGTCGAGATAGAGAGTAGCAGTACAATAGGAGTGAAGACCTCTGCTATTGCATCTGCTTTTCGCTGAATCGGTGGTTTATTGGTCTGAGCTTCTTCAACCATTTTCACAATCTGGGAGAGAACGGTATCTTGACCAACGTTCATTGCCCTAACTCGGAGCACTCCTTTCTTGTTCACTGTACCTCCAACTACTGAATCACCAACAGCCTTTCCAACAGGCACTGGTTCACCAGTTATCATCGACTCATCTACTGTTGACTTTCCCTCAAGAACGGTGCCATCAACTGGAACCCTATCACCAGGTTTTATCAATACAATGTCATCGACTTCAACATCCTCGATTGGAAGAATTATTTCTTCTCCATCTCGAATTATAATAGCTACTTTTGCTTGTAGATCCATTAGACCACGAATTGCCTTTGATGTACGTCCCTTTGCAATTGATTCAAGAGTCCTTCCTAACAGAATGAATGTAATTAAAAGTACAGAAGCATCATAGAATGGAGCGTACCCACTCAGAACAAAAGTGGTTGCTACTGAATATGCGTATGCAGCTGTCGTGCCCAGCATTACAAGTGTATCCATATTTGTCTTGAAATGTCGTAACCCTCTCAATGCAGCCTTGTAGAATGGATAACCACCAATGAATTGGACTGGTGTAGAAAGTAGGAACATAAGTAACATTCGAGTTTCTTCAAGCGGCACTAGTGTATTTAGCACGCCAAAATGAAGTAGAACAACTGGAATTGTTAGAATCAACGAGAACGAAAGTAAGTATGAGTAATATCGTATCTCGTTTTCACGTGCTAAAGACTCTCTATCACCACCAGTGCCTTCAGAAGACTCAAGATCAAATCCCAGATCTTTGAGTGTTTTACGGATTATCTTGTATGTAATCAAATCTTCATCGTATTCTATATACAGTCGTTTTGATTCCGGAAAATTCTTAGCTGTAATCACACCAGCTTGATTGTGCACCGATTCTAGAATTTTTGACCACTCAGATTGAGAAGGTACTTCAACCAAAGTGAGAGTCATCGAAGCTCTCCTAACTCGATAACCTGTTGAATCCACTGCCTTTTCAAGTGTAGATCTATCTAATGAATCCGAATTGTATTCTATAATGGCTTTTTCATCAAGAAGACTTACTGTGGCTTTGATTACTCCATCTTGTGAGAGTAATGTCTTCTCGATCGTGGCAACACATGATGCACAATGCATACCTTCGATTCTCATCGACATTCGCTGTTTTGTGCCATCTACATCTTGACTCACTCTATTCATCCCACATATCTTTAACTATTGTTAATAAACACTATTGAGTTCTAATAACCGTTTGCTTATAGCATAGCAAATGGTTAGGTTGGCAATTATCCTATAAAATGCTCACTCTCTTTCTCACCAGCAACCTCAGACATCATTCGAAGCAATTCAGTGAATGTATCTTGGATACCTGAACCAGTCCTTGCGGATGTCTCACGGTAAATAGCAGGCACTCCAAGTTTCTCAATGAAGTACTTGGTGAACTCCTCACCTTCTTCGCGAGAAACATACTTAGTTTTATCAGTGGTGAGTCGCAAGTCTATTTTATTAGCAATGATAACGGTCGGTGGAAGTGGGCCCATATTCTTGAAGGCCTCGACTAGCCACTTGCTTGCGTTATCGAAGGAATCACGGTCCGTGACAGAATATACAAGACAGATACCATTACATCCAGAATAATAGTGTCCTCGAACTTTTTCGAAGGTCGGTTGTCCTGCCAAGTCCCAAATAATGAACTTGACTATCTCCTGATCGAACAGAACTCGCTTGGTAGCCAGATCAACTCCTATGGTGGCTATATGGCCCTCAGTGAAGTCTTCGCCAAGATAATTGCGGCGTATGCTCGTTTTACCTACGGCTCCGTCCCCTATGAGCACTGCCTTCATAATCTTGCTTCCATCGTCCTGGTCTTTCATGATAGTTCCTTCCGTACGCCCCTATTTATGCGAGCCGTCATTACTGTAATAGTGGCCATACCTCCCAATATGGCTATCTGTATTATGACTTCTAGTCAGCGTAAATAAGGTTAATGATTGTTCGCCTCGAGTGTAATTAAGAGTTCAGTTTGGGACGTCTTTTATGCAAATAGATTACGAATTTTTGATGTGAGCTTCCTTGGTGTCACCTTGGTTATTTTTATTGCATCACAATTATGGAACTTAGCAAAGTCTTCAATTCCTAACTGTAATCGCTCTAAACCCTCGGTTGTTTGAATTTCATTATTTTCAAGATATATCGCCTTCACTTCCAGAATTCCATCTTTTCGATGAGCTTTAGCATCTAATCGCCCAGCAAACTCATTCGTATCAAGAATGGGTAAGATGAAATATCCATAGACTCTATCGTGGGCAGGCACATAACACTCGATTTTGTAGTCAAAGTCCCACATTCGTTTGGGAAATATGCGTTCTCTCAAGATATTATCAAATGGAGTCAGTAGTTTAACAGGAGCTGTACTTAGCTCCACAGAGTTTCCTGATTGCAATTTTTGAGTATTCTTTACAAGAGTGAAGTACCGCTCGTTCATACCCTTTATAGTAACTTCTTCCAGGTGTCCATCATTAACTCTTTGGTCAAGATACTCTTCAATCAGTTCTTTCCGACCCTTCCAGAGTCCCTGAGATGGCAACTTATTATGGTAGGTTCGAATATCATCATAACACCCAAGACCAAGTGATCCCAATGATGAATCTACCACGAATTCAGCAGCTTCATCATCAGTCATGGGTTCAGAATCAATATGATTGGGTAGTACACGTTCAGTGATATCGTAATATTTCTGGAATCCTTTGCGGAATGCAACCATTAGTTTTCCTATTGTGAAGAGATATTCTAATGCGTGCTTCTCAATTTTCCAATCCCACCATCCAGTATTACCCTCGGGAGTCTCTCCGATGGAAGCGCTATTTGTGACTCCGTTTTTCTTGACGTGTTGGTACACTTGGTCGATGGTATCTTTCTGCTCTAGTGCCCATTTCTTAGTACGATTGCCAGGATAGAACTGACGCCTCCAGACAGAGAAAGGGTAGGTCTCAATAGGCATCATGCACATTGCATGAGACCAATACTCGAAGAGGTCTGCTTTCTTCGCCACCTCCCAAATATCGCCTTCTTTGTACTGAGGAAATCTGTTGAAGGTGATTAGATTATGACTACGAGATACAACAGATATTGTATCTATCTGGATATTGTGAATGCGTTTGGCAACATCTTTCGTTGATGTACATGGTTTGTTTGTTCTGAGACCTTGAACATCAAGAATTAACCTTCTTGCTTCTTCAACAGATATCTCGATCATGATCGACTCACTAATGAATTCTTATTGATAATACCATCCCTCTAGGTTTTTGAGGGAAAATAATCAGATGAATACAAATCCTTGTTCATATTCATTCTTCAATCTCTTGACCATTTCGACCTTCATATTGAGGGAGAATGCAAGAGCAAACGAATATGCTTTCTCAAGATTCAGGAGAAAGTCAAGTAACTTTTTCGATGCAGGAG